>NZ_JAAVJD010000211.1 GCF_012033735.1 Streptomyces lonarensis
ACCAGGGCCTCCACGCCGCGGACCGTGTCGTCCGCGAGCGAGACGATCGGCTGGTACTCCACCAGGAACTCCCCGCGCTCCACGGCCGGCCCCGGGGCGTCCGGGCCGGTGGCGGGCGGGATGCGGTCGGTGGTCATGCGTCCCCCTTGGTCAGCAGGGTCGGCGCGGGCAGGTCCTCGCCGGTGGCCGCGGCGGCGGCCCCGGCGGTGGCCTCGACGCGCAGGCAGGCGGCCTGCCAGTCGTCCCGGGCGGCGCGCAGCGTCACCGGGGTGGTGGAGCACTCGTCCATGACGACGGGGCAGCGCGGGTGGAACGAGCAGCCGGTGGGGAGGTCGGCGGGGTCGGGCGGGTCGCCGGCCAGGCCCTGCGGGTTGCGGCGCTCGGCGGGGTCGCCGACGGTCGGGAAGGCGGCGGACAGCGCCTGGGCGTAGGGGTGCCGGGCGCCGGCGAACACCTCGCGGGAGGGCCCGTGCTCGACCAGCCGTCCCGCGTACATGACCGCCAGCCGTTCGCAGGTGTCGGCGAGGACCGAAAGGTCGTGGCTGATCATGACGAGGGCGATGTGCCGCTCGGTGACCAGCTGCTTCAGCAGCCGGAGCACCTGCGCCTGGATCATGACGTCCAGCGCGGTGGTCGCCTCGTCGGCGACGATCAGCTGCGGCGAGCAGGCCAGCGCCATGGCGATCATGACGCGCTGCCGCTGCCCCCCGGAAAGCTCGTGCGGGTAGCTGGTGGCGCGCCAGGCGGGCAGCCCGACCTGGGCCATCAGCTCCACCGCGCGGGCCTCGGCGGCCTCCCGGCCGATCCCCTCGTGGAGGACGATCGGCTCGGCGATCTGCCGGGCGATGCGGTGCACGGGGTTGAGCGAGTGCATCGCGCCCTGGAAGACGATGGAGGCACCGGCCCAGCGGACCGCCCGGAGCTTCCCGAACGACATGGCGAGGATGTCCTCGCCGTCGAGCAGGATGCGGCCGGTGACCTCGGTGCCGGGCGGCAGCAGCCGCAGCACGGCGGCGGCGACGGTGGACTTGCCGCAGCCCGACTCCCCCGCCAGGCCGAGGGTGTCGCCCGGGTTCAGGGTGAGGGAGATACCGCGCACGGCGGGGATCTCGCCGCGGGAGCCGCGGTAGGTGATGCGGAGGTCCTCGATCTGCAGGGTGGGGCGCACGCTGCTCCCGCCTCTCGGTTCGGGCGCCCGGCCGTCGGCGCCGGGGGCCGGTTCCTGCTCCGTCGCGTCGGTGGTCACCGCGCACCCCGCAGCCGGGGGTTGAGCACGGTCTCCATGGCGCGCCCGCAGAGCGTGAACGCGAGGACGACCGCAAGGATCGCGAAGCCGGGCGGCAGCATGTACCACCAGGCGCCGTAGGAGATGGCCCCCGCGTGGAAGGCGCGTTCCAGGATGGTGCCCCAGGAGACGGTGCTCGGGTCCCCGAGGCCGAGGAAGGACAGCGACGCCTCGGTGAGGATGGCGCTGGAGACCTGGAGGGTGGCGCTGGCCAGGATCAGCGGCATCAGGTTGGGGAGCACGTGCCGGGACATCTGGTGCCAGTGCCCGGCGCCCAGCGCGCGGGCCCGCTCCAGGTAGGGGCGGCCCTCGATCGACATGGTCTGCGCGCGCACCAGCCGGGCGGTGCCCGCCCAGGAGGTGAGGGCGATCGCCAGGATGATGGTGAAGCGGCTGGCGCCGAGGGCGACGACCAGCGCGATGGCGAGGACCAGGCTCGGCAGCACGATGAACCAGTCGGTGAGCCGCATCAGCAGCCAGGAGGCCCAGCCGCCGTAGTGCGCGGCCATCATGCCGACCAGGGTGCCGAGGCCGACGGCGAGGACAGCGGCGATGATGCCGATCTGCAGGGAGACGCGCGCGCCCCAGATCACCTGGAGCAGGATCGACCGCCCGACCTCGTCGGTGCCGAACCAGAACTCGCCGCTGGGCGACTCCAGCCGCTCACCGGGGGCGTTGACGGCCCGCAGCTGCGACTCGTCGGTGTAGAGCGGGGCGAGCAGCGTCGCCAGCGCGATGAACGCCAGGACGCCGAGGCCGACCAGGCCCGCCGGCTGCCTGCGGTACTGGCGCCAGAAGTCGGCCAGCGCCTTGCGGCGGCGCGCCCAGGTGATGGCGCGCGCGGAGGTGAGGCGTGGGGCGGGGCCGGGAGGAGTCGCCCGCGGCCCGTCGGTCTCCCCGGGCGGCGCCGGGGTGCTGGGAGCGCTCATGCGGAACTCCGCACTCTCGGGTCGAGGAAGCGGTACAGGATGTCGGCCAGCATGTTGGCGATGATCGTGGTGCCGGCGAAGAAGATGAACAGCAGTTGCAGCAGCGGGATGTCGGGGACGCGGATCGCCTCGTAGAAGAGGAGGCCGAGCCCGGGCCAGCTGAAGATCGTCTCGGTGAGCAGGGCGCCGTTGAAGATGGCGCCGAACTGGAGGGCGATCAGGGTGACCGTGGGCAGCAGCGCGTTGGGGACGGCGTGCCGCCGGCGGACCACGTCGTCGCGGAGCCCCTTGGCCTTGGCGACGGTCAGGTAGTCGTTGCCGCGTTCCTCCAGGATCGAGGAGCGCATGATCAGCACGTACTGGGCGTAGATGACCGCGGCCATGGTCAGCGCGGGCAGCACCAGGTGGTGGGCGACATCGAGCGACTGCGCCCAGAAGCCGTCCCCGACCCCCCGGGTGGACCGCATCCCGTTGACGGGGAACAGGCCGAGCTGCACCGAGAAGATGATGATCACGATCATGCCCAGCCAGAAGGTGGGCGCGGACCAGAGCGCCAGCGAGATGCCGACCTGCGACTTCTCGAACCGGCTGCCCTGCCGCCAGCCGGCCCGGGCACCGATCCAGATGCCGAGGCCGGCGGCGATGACCAGGGCGGTGCCGGTCAGCAGCAGGGTGTTGGGGAGCCGCGCCAGCAACAGGTCGGTGACCTGCTGGTTGTTGACGTAGCTGGTGCCCCAGTCGAGGGTGAGGACGGAGCGGATGTACTCCCAGAACTGCACGGTCAGCGGCTCGTTGAGGCCGAGCCGTTCCTCGATCTCGGCGCGCTGCGAGGGCGTCAGCGGGGTGTCGCCGCCGATCGCCTTCACCGGGTCGCCGCCGATGATGCGGAAGATGAAGAACGCGGTGAACAGCACCAGGACCAGCGAGATCATGGCACCGGAGAACTTCAGCCCGAGGAACCGCCAGAAGTCGCGGCGCGAGGGCGTGAACGGCTGTTGCTGGACGGTTGCGTCGTCGCCGCCAGGGGTGCCGGCGCCGCCGTCGGGCAGCGCCGGCACCTGGGCGGTGGGCTGGATTCCCATCGTGTCCCGTGTGTTCCTTACTCCCGGTCGTCAGCGGTCTTGCGGCGCTGCATCAGGGCGAAGCCGCCACCGGCGACCGCGACCAGGACGACGCCGCCGATGACCCACGGCAGGGCGCTGCCGGAGTCGGAGCCGGAGCCGGCGGCCTCGCCGCCCGAGCCGTCGGCGGGGGTGGCGCTGCGGTAGCCGAAGGCGCCCTGCTGCTCGCGGATCATGCCCTCCGCGGCGGGCTGGGTCTCGAACCCGCTCCAGCGCTCGGAGTTGTACGCCTCCAGCTGGTTCTCGTAGTAGAGGACGATGGCCGGCGCGTCCTGGTAGAGCAGCTGCTGCATGTCGCGCAGCAGCCCGGCGCGGGTGTCGAGGTCGGTCTCGGCGGTCTGCTGCTCGAAGAGGGCGTCGTACTCCTCGTTGCAGTAGAACGCGAAGGTGAGGTCGGTGGGCTCGGCGTCCTCGGGCAGCCGGGCGCAGGTGTGGTACGCCAGCGTCTCGCTCGGCTCGGGGCCGGCGTTCCAGGTGCCGAAGGCGATGTCGAAGTTGCCGGCCTCCTGCTCCTCGTTGAGCGGGGTGGTGTCCATGGCGATCGCGTCGAGCCGGATGTCGAGCTCGGCGACCCAGTCGACGAGGAAGTCCTGGATGATCGCGTAGGAGGGCCGGTCGGAGTGGTAGAAGAGCCGGAACTCCAGCGGGCGGCCGCTCTCGGGGTCGACGCGCAGGCCCGCGCTGTCGCGCTCGTCGTAGCCGGCCTCGTCGAGCAGCCGGTTGCCGGCCTCGACGTCGGCGGCGATCAGGTCGTCGCCGGTGGGCTCCCAGGAGAGATCACCGAATATCGGCGGGACGTAGCTGACGCCGGGGAGGGCGAAGCCGCCGGTGGCGACCTCGACGATGCGCTCCTTGTCGACGGCGTGGGCGATGGCGCGCCGGACGGCGGGGTCCGTCAGCGCGGGGTGGCCGTCGCCGAACTCCTCGCCGCCCTGGGTGCGGGCGCCGGCGTTGAAGGTGAGGGACTGCATCCGGCGGCCGGGGCCGGTGGAGGTGGTGATGCCCTCGCGGGACTCCAGCGCCTCGTACTGCTGCGGGTTGAGCCCGCCGACGAGGTCGACCTCGCCCGCCTGGAGGGCCTGCACCATGGCCTCGGGGGTCTGGTAGTCCTGCAGGACGAACTCGTCGTAGTCGACGGGCCCTTCCCAGTAGTCCTCGTTGGCGGTGAGGGTGATCCGCTCGCCCTCGCGGTACTCGTTCAGCCGGAACGGGCCGGAGGTGGGCTGGTCGGGGTCGCCGGCGTAGGTGGCCGGGTCGTCCAGCTCGCCCCAGACGTGCTCGGGCATGATCATGATGGAGACACCCTTGAGGTGGTTCATCATGGCGCTGGGTTCGTCGATCTCGATGACCAGCGTGTGGTCGTCCTCGGCCCGGACGTCGGTGAAGTTGTTGACCAGGTCGCCGTGGCGGCTGTTCAGGACCGGGTTCTCACGCAGCAGGTCGTAGGTGAATTTCGCGTCCTCGGCGGTGATCGGCTCGCCGTCGGACCAGGTGGCGTCGGGGTTCAGCCGGTAGGTCCAGGTCAGTCCGTCCTCGGAGGACTCCCATTCCTGCGCGATTCCGGGAGCCGGGCTGAAGTCCTCCTGGCTCCACCGGATCATCGGCGTGTACATCAGGTTGTTGATCTCGCCCTGCAGCAGCCACCCGGAATCGAGCGGGTTGAGGTGCGGGATGTTGCTGAGGCCGGAAGTACCGACGATCAGGGTGTCCTTGCCGCCGCTCTGCGCGACCGCGCCGCTCACCGGTGCGAGCGACAGCGCCACACCTCCGGCGACCGAGGCGGCCGCCGCGCGCTTCAGGAACGACCGTTGGGCCTTTTCTGCCACGGCGGTTCTCCCCTTCCAGACCTGGTAGTCAGCGAATGTCGAGCACCCTCGAACACCGGAGGAGGTAAGTCAATGCCTGGTTCTGAAACTTTCATTCAGCTGAAAGCCGGGACCCGTCCCGCCCTGCGGATTCCGCCCCGAACCGGGCCGAATCGCGCCTGATTCACCTCGCGGAAACACAATTCGCTCAACGGTCCGACCACTGGAGAAAGCGGCCGCGGCCGGACGATCCGTTACCGATCCGCAATGCTATGACCTGCACGGTTGACCCCTTCGCCGATCCGCTCATCATCCTTTCTACACAGCTGACAACCATCTCGGCGGGCGCGGCGCGTGCCCGGGACGGGCCGCGCGCCCGTCCGCGAAAGCCGCCGACGGCGCGAATCCGGACGATGTGCGTGCGCCCCGGAGCGGTCGGGGCGACCGGAACACCCGGGCGGGGCACCGCCGATGGGGCGAAGCGGCCCGCCGCCGCGCCCGCACGCGGGGCACGGCGGCACGACCGGCACCGGGTCGGGGGCGGCGGTGGGGTTCACCCGGCCGGCGGCAGCGGTGAACGGGTGACGGCTGCGGTGAACGGGTGACCCCGTGTCAGCCGTACCGGCGCGAGGGCAGCACGAACAGCCGAGCCCCCCCCGGGGGGGCGGGGCTCGGCGGGGTCCGGCGGGTCCGGGGCGGCCCGGCTCAGGGGGTGAGGCCGCGCACCACCAGGTCGGCCAGTGCGAAGACGAAGAGGCTGATCCCGACGAAGCCGTTGACGGTGAAGAACGCTCGGTTCAACCGGGAGAGGTCACCCGGCCGGACGATGGTGTGCTCGTAGGCGAAGGCTGCGGCCACCACGACCAGCCCGACCCACAGCAGCGGCCCGGCGTCCGTCAGCACGGCGAACCAGGCGAGGAGCGCCAGGGTCACCACATGGCAGCCCCGGGCGCCGTGGAGCGCGGTGGCGACCGAGAACCGGGCCGGTACGGAGCGGACGCCCTCCGCCCGGTCGGCGGCGACGTCCTGGCAGGCGAAGATCAGGTCGAACCCGCCGATCCACACCCCGACGGCCAGCCCGAGGACGACCGCCTCCCAGGACCAGCTGCCCGTGACGGCGAGCCAGGCACCGACCGGGCCCATCGCCTGGGCGAGGCCCAGGATGGCGTGCGGGTAGTCGGTGAACCGCTTGCCGTACGGGTAGACCACCATCGGCACCACCGCGACGGGCGCCAGCGCCAGGCAGAGCGGGTTGAGCAGCGCAGCGGCGCCCAGGAACACCGCCAGCGCGATCAGCGCACCGGTCCAGGCGGTGCGCACCGACACCGCGCCGGTGACCAGCTCGCGGGAGGCGGTGCGCGGGTTCCGGGCGTCGATCTCGCGGTCGATGATCCGGTTGGCCGCCATCGCGAAGGTTCGCAGCCCCACCATGGCGACGGTCACCAGCAGCAGCGTCAGCCAGTGCACCGTCCCGTCGTCGAGGAACATCGCCGTCAGCGCGGCGATGTAGGCGAAGGGCAGCGCGAAGACGGAGTGCTCGATCATCACCAGGCGCAGGAAGGCCCGCGCCCTGCCCCCGGCGGGCGCCCCGCCGGGGGTGGCGGCCGACCGGCCGGCCGCGGTGGTCACAGTCCGTATTCCTTCCAGCGGCTGGTGACCTTCTCGGCGGTCGCCGGGTCCGAGACGACCATCTGCGGCCAGCCGCCGTCGCGGGTGTACCCCTCCTCGGGGAGCTTGGCGGTGGCGTCGATGCCCGCCTTGCCGCCCCAGAACTGCTGGTAGGAGGCGTGGTCGAGGTGGTCGACCGGCCCCTCGGTCAGCATGAGGTCGCGGGCGTAGTCGGTGTTGCCCAGCGCCCGCCAGGCGACCTCGTGCAGGTCGTGGACGTCGCAGTCGGCGTCCACCACGATGATCAGCTTGGTCAGCGACATCATGTGGGCGCCCCACACGGCCGACATCACCTTCTGCGCGTGCTTGGGGTACTTCTTGTCGATCGAGATGATCGCGCAGTTGTGGAAACCGCCGGCCTCCGGCAGGTGGTAGTCCACGATGTCCGGGATGATGATCTTCAGCAGCGGCAGGAAGAACCGCTCCGTGGCGCGACCCAGCGGCCCGTCCTCGGTGGGCGGCCGGCCCACGACGATCGACTGCAGCAGCGGCCGCTTCCGGGTCGTCACGCAGTCGATGGTCAGCGCGGGGAACGGCTCCTGCGGCGTGTAGAAGCCGGTGTGGTCGCCGAACGGCCCCTCGGGCAGCATCTCCCCCGGCTCCAGCCAGCCCTCCAGCACGACCTCGGCGTGCGCCGGGACCTGCAGCGGCACCGTCCGGCAGTCGACCATCTCGACCCGCTTGCCGGCGAGGAACCCCGCGAAGAGGTACTCGTCGATGTCGCCGGGGAGCGGCGCGGTGGAGGCGTAGGTGACGGCCGGCGGGCAGCCGAAGGCGATGGCGACCGGCAGCCGCTCGCCGCGGCGCGCCGCGACCTGGTAGTGGTTGCGGCTGTCCTTGTGGATCTGCCAGTGCATGCCGATGGTGCGGCGGTCGTGCCGCTGCAGCCGGTAGAGGCCGAGGTTGCGGACCTCGGTCTCGGGGTCCTTGGTGTGGGTCAGGCCCAGGTTGAAGAACGAGCCGCCGTCCTCGGGCCAGGTGAAGAGCGCGGGCAGCGCGTCGAGGTCGACGTCGTCACCGTGCATCACCACCTCCTGCACCGGGCCGCTCTTGACCTTCTTCGGCGGCAGGTGGCTGACGGAGCCCAGCTTGCCGAGCGCCTCCCGCATGCCGACGAAGCCCTGCGGCAGTTCCGGCTTGAGCAGGCCGCCGATCTTGTCGCCGATGTCCGCGTAGGACTTCAGCCCCAGCGACTTCAGGAGCCGCCGGTCGGTGCCGAAGACGTTCATCGCCAGCGGGAGCTTCGATCCCTTGACGTTCTCGAAGAGGAGCGCGGGGCCACCGGCCTTGTTGACCCGGTCGGTGATCTCGCCCACTTCCAGGTGGGGATCGACCTCCGCGGTGATCCGTTTGAGGTCCCCGTCCCGCTCCAGGGCGCGCAGCAGCGCGCGGAGGTCGTCGTATGCCATGGGACTCAGTATCGCGGACGCATTACCCTGGCTGTTGTCAGGGGGCCGCTGCCATGTGGCCCGTTACACCCGCTCACCCGGGGGACGAACATGCTCAAGGTACTGATGTTCCTGGTGCCTATCGCGCTGGCCATCTACGCACTCGTGGACTGCATCAGCACCAAGGACGACGAGATCAAGCACCTGCCGAAGCTGGTCTGGCTGCTCCTGATCGTGTTCGCCTGGATCATCGGCCCGCTCGCGTGGATCATCGCGGGCCGCAAGCGCAGCCTGCCCAAGGCGCCCGGCGCCCGCCCCGCGGGGGGCGGCGGCTGGGTCGCGCCGGACGACAACCCGGACTTCCTCCGGTCGATCAACCACGAGCAGCAGCGCGAGGAGAACGAGCGCGACAAAGAGCTGCTGGAGAGCTGGGAGGAAGACCTCCGGCGCCGCGAGAGCGAGCTCCGCGACGGCGACGACAACGACGGCAAGGGCGGCAGCGGCCCGGCGGAGGGCAACCCGCCGGCCAAGGGCTGACGGAGCGCCGACACGCCGGTGCGTCCCCGGGCTCGGGCGGGGGTCGTTCATCTCACGATGAACGACCCCCGTTCTGCTGTCCCCGGCCTGCTGGTCCGAGTGCTCTCCCCCTGCCGATGTCCCGGGGGAGGCGGTTGCGGGCCGTCGTCCCGGACCTGCGGTTGCGGGCCGTCGTCCCGGACCTGCGGTTGCGGGCCGTCGTCCCGGGGAGACGGCGGCGGCTGACGCCGTCGGCCGGGGTCGCGGCGCCGCCGGTGGGGCGGCAGTCCGCGCCGCGCGGGCCGTCCCGGGAGGTGCGCTGTCCCCGCGCGCCGTACGAGGGCGCCCCGGTGCGCCCCGAGGCGTGCCCTGCCGGCTCCCACGCCACGCCCGCGCCCCGTGGCGCCCGGAGGGGGCGTGAGGGGCGTGGGAGCGGCGCCACGGCCCGCCGGGGGCCGAGAGGCAGCCCCGGGCGGGACGACG
>NZ_JAAVJD010000212.1 GCF_012033735.1 Streptomyces lonarensis
GGACGCCGCGACCCTGGAGAAGCCCGCCGCCGACCTGCTGCTCCTTCCGGACACCTTCACCAACCACCTCGCACCCGAGGCCGGGCACGCCGCGCGGGCCGTGCTCGCGGACGCCGGGCTGACGACCGCGCTGCCCGAGGGGCCGGTCTGCTGCGGCCTCACCTATGTCTCCACCGGCCAGCTGGACCGGGCCCGGACCGTGATGCGCCGCACCCTGGACGTCCTGGAACCCGCCCTCGACGCCGGGCTCCCGGTGACGGTGCTGGAACCGCCCTGTGCCGCCGCACTCCGCACCGATCTCCCCGAACTCCTCCCCGACGACCCCCGCGCCGCCCGGCTGGCCGCGGCCACCCGCACCTTCGCGGCGACCCTGGAGGAGCTGGCCCCCGACTGGCGGCCGCCCCGCGTCGACCGTCCGGTCGTGGGCCAGACCCACTGCCACCAGCACGCCGTGCTCGGCGACGCCCCCGAACGGCGGCTGCGCGAGGCGGCGGGCCTCACCGGCGACCTCTCCGGTGGCTGCTGCGGCCTCGCCGGCAACTTCGGCTTCGAGAAGGGCCACTACGAGGTCTCCGTCAGCTGCGCCGAGGAACAGCTGCTCCCCGCGGTCCGCGAGGCGCCGGCCGATGCCGAGATCCTCGCCGACGGCTACTCCTGCCGCACCCAGCTCGACCAGCTCGGTGGCCACCGCTCCCGCCACCTCGCGGAGGTCCTGGCCGATCACCTCCCGCCGCGGCGCCGGTGACAGCCGTGAGCCGGCCGCCGCCGCGACCGGGGACGGGCGCGGCGCTACGCCGTGATCCCTGGTGTGGGTGCGCGTCACACCGGGGCGCCGTCCAGGCGTAGCGCAGTGGTGGTGAAACCGGGGCCGTGGGCGACGAGAAGCCCGGGGCCGGTGGGTGGGACCGGAGCAGCCAGCGTGCGGGAGAGCACGTCCAGGACCGCGACTCCGCCGAGGTTCCCGGCCTCCGCCAGCGAGTCACGGGCGTGACGCCCGTCCTCGGGGCCCATGCCGATGGCCTCCAGCGTGGTGGAGATGATCCCGGGTCCACCGGGGTGGACGACCGCCCATTGGGGCGCGGGGCCACGGGCGAGCCATTCTCCCAACGCGGGGCCGACCTGCCCCGGAGCAGTCCGTGACCGGGCGCCCGAGTCGAAGCGGATGCCCGGCTGGTCGATCACACCCCAGTAGGCGTCCTCGGAATCGGGCAGCAGGTACTCCCAGGCCTCGCCCACCTGGACCCGCCTTCCGGCGAGCGGTGCCGCGTCACCGGTGACGACAACCGCGCCGGCGGCATCCCCGAACAACCCGGAGTACAGCACCTGCTGAAGGGACAGCTCGCCGGAAGGGTGGAACAGCGTCGACAGCGCCTCGCTGACGACCACTAGTACGGCGGCATCGGGCAGATCGCGGGCGATACGGGCTGCCTGCGTCAGTGCGTGGGCGCCGCCCGCGCAGGCGGCGGTGGCCAGGCCGACCCGGGAGACGTCGGGCCGGAGTCCGAGCCGGCGGACGAGGTCCACCTCCAGACCGGGCACGGTGTAGCTGGACGTGTGTGAGGTGACCACCGCGTCGATGTCACAGGGGCGTAGTCCGGCCGCGGCAAGGGCATCGCGACCCGCGGTGACTGCGAGGTCCCGGGCGGCGCCGTACGCGGTGCGGGACCGCGGACCGACGCCGTCGGCAGCGCCCGTGCTCGCCGGCGGGCGGAGCCAGGGACGCTTTTCCACACCGGTGCTGCGCACCATGCGCATCCAGGTGGCGAGGCGCGGATGGTCCGGGTGATGCAACCGATAGGTGGCGGCGAGCTCATCCGTGCTGACCCAGTGAGGTGCGTACCGGACGGCGGGCATGGTGATGCTGGGCATGGCGTGACGGTAGGCAGCCCGGCGTGCGGGCCACATCCCGATCAGGGGAGGCCCACTCGAAGGTGTGGTGCGCTACCAGCAGGGCGACCGGTTCGTTCCGACCTCAGCGGTGCGCCGCGACGGGGCGAGGAGGGCGGGCTCCAAGCCGGCCGCCGCCACGACCGGGGGCGGGTGCGGCGCTACGCTGCCCGCATGATCCGCACCGCCACCGAAACCGACGTTCCCGCCATCCACGCGATGATCCGGGAGCTGGCCGCCTACGAGAAGGCCGAGCACGAGGTCGAGGCCACCGAGGAGCAGCTGCGCGAGGCGCTGTTCGGCCCGCAGCCGGCGGTGTTCGCGCTCATCGCGGAGGGCGAGGAGCCCGGGGAGCCCGTCGGCTTCGCGCTGTGGTTCCGCAACTACTCGACCTGGACGGGGACGCACGGCGTCTACCTGGAGGACCTCTACGTCCGTCCCGAGGCGCGCGGCGGCGGTCACGGCCGGGCGCTGCTGGCGGCGCTGGCGCGCATCTGCGTGGAGCGCGGCTACCGGCGGCTGGAGTGGTGGGTGCTCGACTGGAACGCGCCCGCGATCGGGTTCTACCGGTCGATCGGTGCCGAACCGATGGACGAGTGGACGGTGCAGCGGGTGACCGGTGAGGCGCTGGAGCGGCTGGCCGGCGGACCGGCGGCGGACGGCTGAGCCCCCGGGCCGGGTGGCGGCCGCTGCGTGCCGCCCCGGCCCCCGCCCCTTCGCCCGTTCCGCCTCCCGCCGTACCCGCCGAACCCGCCGTCCCGCCGTCCCGCCGCGCTCGGGCTCCGCGCCGTGCCGGAGCCGCCGGCACGGGAACGCCCCCTGCCGGCCGCGGGGTCGCGGAGCAGGGGGCGTGCCCGTCGTGCGCCGGGGCGGCGGCCCGGGAGGGCGGCCGCCCGCGGTCAGGCGATGGCGAAGATCGTCGCCGCCATGGTGAAGCCCATCAGGCCGATGGTGGTCTGGAGCACGGTCCAGGTCTTCAGCGTGGTCTTGACGTCCATGCCGAGGAGCCGACCGACCAGCCAGAAGCCGGAGTCGTTGACGTGGCTGGCGGTGACCGAGCCGGCGGCGAGCGCCAGCACGATGGCGGCGATCTCGACGGCGTTGTAGTCACCGGCGAGCACCACGGACTGCACCAGGCCGGCGGCGGTGATCAGCGCGACCGTGGCCGAGCCCTGCGCGATACGGAGCGCGGTGGCGACCAGGTAGCCCACCACGATGACCGGAAGGCCCAGGTCGGACAGCGAGCCGGAGAGCGCGTCGCCGATGCCGCCCTCGCGGAGCACGGCGCCGAACATGCCACCGGCGCCGGTGATCAGGATGATGGAGCAGATCGGGCCGAGCGCCGAGTCGGTCAGCTTCTCGATGACGTCGCCGCCGCGGCCGCGCCGGGTGCCCAGCACGTAGATGGCGACCAGCACGGTGATGAGCAGCGCGACGGGGGTGGCGCCGATGGCCTGGAGGAGGTGCACCCAGCCGGCGTCACCGTCGACCCAGCCGGCGGTGGCGGCGGTGTTGAGACCGGTGTTGCCGAAGATCAGCAGCAGCGGCAGCACCAGCAGTGCGATGACGGTCAGCGGGGAGGGCGGGTTCTCGTCCTTCTCCGCCTGCTCGCCACCGGTCAGGATGTCCGGCACGGGGAGCACGATGCGCTTGCCGACCCAGAGGCCGAAGAGGTAGCTGGTGACGTACCAGGTCGGGACGGCGACGAGGATGCCGAGCAGGATGACCAGGCCGATGTCGGCGCCCATCAGCTCGGAGGCGGCGACCGGGCCCGGGTGCGGCGGCACGAAGATGTGCATCACGGAGAACGCGCCGGCGACCGGGAGGCCGTAGCGCAGGATGCCGCCGCCGACGCGGCGGGCGACCGTGTAGACGATCGGCAGCATGACGACGAGGCCGGCGTCGAAGAAGATCGGGAAGCCGAAGAACAGCGAGGCGATGGAGAGCGCCAGCGGGGCGCGGTCCTCGCCGAAGCGGCGGATGAGGGCGTCCGAGAGCGCCTGCGCGCCGCCGCTCACCTCGATCAGCCGACCCAGGATGGCGCCCAGGCCGACGAGAAGGGCCACGCCTCCCACGGTCGAGCCGAACCCGCCCACCAGGGTGTCCACCACCTGGTTGGAGGGGATGCCGGCCGCGAACGCGGTGAGGAGGCTGACCAGGATCAGCGCGAGCAGCGCATGGACGCGCAGCTTCATGATGAGGAACAGCAGCACACCGATGGCGGCGGCGGCGATGGCCAGCAGCGGGCCGGTGCCCAGGGTCTGCGTCCAGGTGTCGGTGGGGTCCATGCGTGAGCTCCGTTGCCGTGCGGGACGTGGTGGGTCGGTGAGGTCGGTGAGGTCGGATGGTCGGCGGCCGTCTGCCGGGCGGCTTGGGGCCGGGTGGATGGCGCGCCCGGCCGGCGCCGAAGGGGCGGGCCCGCGTGGGCCGGCCCGGTCGGTCAGGCCCGGTCGGTCAGGCCCGGTCGGTCAGGCCGAGGGCGGCGAGCGCGTCGTCGACGATCTGCTCGGGGGTGCGGCGCAGGTCGACGGTGACGCCGTCCTCGTCCTCGCCGAGCGGTTCGAGGTCGGCGAACTGCGAGGCGAGCAGCGTGGGCGGCATGAAGTGCCCGGTGCGCAGGTGCAGCCGGCCCGAGATCAGCTCCTGGGTGCCGGAGAGGTGCACGAACCGCACCCGGCCCTCGGCCTCGCGGAGCAGGTCCCGGTAGCTGCGCTTCAGCGCCGAGCAGCTCACGACGCCGGAGGCGCCGGTGGCGGCGCGCTCGCTGATCCAGTCGCGGATGATGCCCAGCCACGGCAGCCGGTCGGCGTCGGTCAGCGGGGTCCCGGCCGACATCTTGTCGATGTTGGACTGCGGGTGCAGCGCGTCCGCCTCCGCCATGGGCCAGCCGAGGCGGTCGGCGAGCAGCTCGGCGATGGTCGTCTTGCCGGCTCCCGACACCCCCATGACCACGAGCGTGGTCGGCGACATGGGCCTCTCCTCACTGAAAGGTGTTACCAATGGTGGGGAAAGGTAACACCAATGTTTCCGGCAGGGGAACCCCCGGATGTCCTCCGTGCGCACTCGCTTCGATAACGGTCCGCCGCAGGTCAGCGGCGGGTGCCCGACCGGATGCGCTGTGTCGTCCCCGGCCGGCGGAGGCCCTGGGCGCTCCGCCCGCCGGTCACCGACCGACCCCGCGGGGTGACGCCCGGTCCGCGGCGGCCGGGAGCGGAGGATAGGGTTCCGACGTGGGGAAAGAGCGAGTGGACACCGGAGCCGGCAACGGCGCTTCCCTCCACCACTCCGTGCTGGATGCACTCGGGCTGGAGATCACCGCGGGCACCCTCGCCCCCGGCGACGGCCTCACCCTCGACGGCATCCAGGAGCGGTTCGGCGTCTCCCGGACCGTCGCCCGCGAGACGATGCGCCTGCTGGAGTCCATGGGACTGGTCGTCTCCCGCCGCCGCGTCGGCATCACCGTCCAGCCGCCCGACTCCTGGCACGTCTACGACCCCCGGGTCATCTGGTGGCGGCTCGCCGGTCCCGGACGGGACACCCAGCTCCGCTCCCTCACCGAACTGCGCATAGCGGTCGAACCCCTCGCGGCCGCCGCGGCCGCCCGGGAGGCAACCACCCACCAGCGGGAACGCCTGCTGCAACTCGCCGTCGAGATGCGCGCCCTCGGCGAGTCCGGCCGCCTCGACCCCTTCATGGACCTCGACATCGAGATGCACTCGCTGCTGCTGCGCGCCAGCGGCAACGAGATGTTCGTCGCCCTCACCGACGTGGTCTCCGCGGTGCTGCGGGGCCGCACCCAGCTCGGCCTGATGCCGCACCGCCCCGTGCCCGAGGCGCTCGACCTGCACGACGAGGTCGCCCGCGCGGTCGCGGCGGGGGAGCACGAAGCGGCCGAGACCGCGATGCGGCGGCTGCTCGCCGAGGTCCGCGACGCCATGGCCCCCATCCGACCCCGCAAGCCCTGACGGCACGTCGGACCCCCGGCACCGCGGATGTTCGGGAGCCGAGGCGGTCGTCCCGGCTCCCGGCCGCCGACCCCTTTTCCGCCGTGTCGCCACCCCGCCCTGGGTGCCGTCGCCCACCCGTCCACCCCGCACCACGGCACGTGGCCCGACCGGGTGTCGCTCTGTCAGGTGGTGGAGGAGTCCGGGGCGTGCGGCGGGTCGGCTGCCGTGCCGCGCGGGGGTGTGCCGCGGTCGCGGGGCGCCGTCGCACCGTCCCCGACGGCGCACCTCCGGTGCCGCCGGGGCACGACCGGGGCGGTGCGCTCCGCCCGGTCTCACGGGCGGTGCCCGGGGCGCGCCGGTGCGGCGGCTCAGGGCCCGGCCGCACCCGTCGCACGGCCGATGGAATTCGGACGGTTACGCGATCTGACGGAGGGTCCGCCGGTACGCCGGGAGCACGCCGCGGCGCCGGTGGCGACCGCCGCCACCCGCCCGGTCCGTGGTCCGTCCGGAGGCGGCGAACAGCGGGTGAGCGGCTGTACCGCCGCCCGGGTACGTCATCCCCTCGTGCGGCGGAAGGCCCGTCTGCGGACGACTCCGATCTGCGACGCCGGACCGCGGAAGGCCTGCGGCGCCCCGTGCGGCAGGGTCTGTCGGCTCGCCCACCAGGGGGCTCGGCGCCGCGCGATCCGGGACGGGAGGTGCGCTCCGGCGCGTTCCGCACCGGCCGGGGCCCGCCGGCGGTCCGGTGGTCGGCGCGCGCCCCCCGTCGCCGGGAGCGGCGACCTTAACCCCAGGTGTCCGCCGGACACAGGGGTGGTGAGGAAACCGGCGGGGACCAGCCACGGCCGCCTCGATGCTGCAAGATATGGCCGTGTCCGACAACGCCGCCGACCGCGCCCCGTCCACCCCCTCCGCTGCGCCGAACGCCCCCTCGTCGCCCACCGGTACCCCGCTCGGCCGCCCCGACCCGGCCGCGATGCGCGCCCGCTACCGCGCCGCCGGACTCAGCGAGACGGAACTGCCGGCCGAGCCCGTCGCGCTCTTCGGCGACTGGTTCGCCGAGGCTGTCTCCGGCGGACTGGGCGAGCCCAACGCCATGGTGGTCTCCACCGCCGACGGCGAGGGGCGCCCGAGTTCGCGGACCGTCCTGCTCAAGCACTTCGACGACCGCGGCTTCGTCTTCTTCACCAACTACGCCTCGGCGAAGGGGCGGGAGCTGACCGTCAACCCGCACGCCTCGCTGCTGTTCCCCTGGCACGACCTGGCCCGGCAGGTCATCGTCTCCGGGACCGTCGAACGGACCGGCCGCGACGAGACGGCGGCCTACTTCCGGACCCGGCCGCACGGCTCCCAACTGGGCGCCTGGGCGAGCGACCAGTCGCAGCAGGTGGGGTCGCGGGGCGAACTCGACCGCCGCTACGAGGAACTGGCCCGCCGTTACCCGGAGGGCGAGGACGTCCCGGCCCCGCCCACCTGGGGCGGCTACCGGGTGCGGCCCGAGTGGATCGAGTTCTGGCAGGGACGGGACAACCGGCTGCACGACCGGCTGCGGTTCGTCCGCCGCGGGACCGGGGCCTGGGAGGTCCGCCGGCTCTGCCCGTGAGGTGTGGTGGGCGGCGGGGCTCGCGCCCACCCGTGGCCGGCGGCTGCTCGCCGCGCACCTCCGCATCCGCGAGACGTGCCGGGCGGGAGATCCCCGCCGGGGGAGGGGCGGTCGCCGCGCCGCGCGCGGTGGAACGCAGACGACCCGCGGGCCTTGGTCCCCTGCCGAGGCAGAGGAGCCGGCCGGACGACACCGGCGGCCCGCGGGTCGGGTGACTGCTCGGGATTGGCCGGCGACGCCGGCATCCGCACTGACGTGGGACGACGGCCTCAGGCCGCAGTCACCTCACGCGTCCGGTTCTTGATCATCTGCCGAACCACCTCCCTTCTCGTGTACTCACCACGGTAGGCACTCCCGGCCGCGGTCTCAAGAGGTTTTCGGCGCGGTGGTGGCGAACACCACTGCGGCCGAATCCCGCCGAAGGCGATGTGACCGCGCACACCATGGAGTTGAATGGTGCGGACCCGTGCACCACGCGGCGCTCCGACCGGGCCCCGCGGTTCGGCCGGGCCCCGCGCCCGGCCACCGGCGGTGCCCGCCTGGTGCCCCGGGGTGGCGCCGCGCGGCCCGCGCACGGCGCGGCGCGGAGACGAACGAGGTGCCGCGGGCGGTGACGCCCCCGGACGCGCCGCCGGGCGGCACCGCGGAGGGGGTTCGACGTGACCACGCACTCACAGTCCCAGCCAGGGGCGCACTTCACCGGGGACGGCATTCCCGACCCGCTGCTGCTCGCCTCGTTGCTCGGTGGGATGGACGCGGCGCTGTTCGCCGTGGACCGCGACGGGCGCGTCACCCACTGGAACCAGGAAGCCGAGCGGCTACTGGGCTGGAGCGCCCGTGAGGCCCTCGGCCGGCGCGGCCTCGGCGGCTGGGTGGTGCGCGAGACCGACGCCGCCGACGTGCAGGACCGGCTGCTGGCCGTCACCGGCGACACCCCGGCCGGCGGCTCGCCGCGCCAGGTCCAGGAGTTCCCGTTCGTCACCAAGGACGGCTCCCGCCTGCTGGTCCGGGCCCAGACCGCGGCCGTGCGGGACGCCGCCGGGCGGGTCGCGGGCGCCTACTGCGCGTTCAGCGATGTCCATGCCCAGCTCGACCTCGAACGCCGCATCGCCCTGAGCGAGGCGCTGCTGGCGGGCTCGGCCTGGTCGGTGCTGCTCGTCGACGCCGACCTGCGCACCGTTGCCCTCAACGAGGCGGCCACCCGGGCGCTGGCCGTCTCCCCGGTCGAGATGCTGGGGGAGCCGCTGGCGGAGTTCCTCGGCAGTGGGCTGCCGGAGCTGGAGGGCGCGCTGGAACACGCCCTCGCGGGTGAGCCCCCCGCCGAACCCGTCGAGCTGTGGGTCACTCTCCACGAGGACGGCTCGGTGGAGGACGCGCACGGCGAGTCGCGCGGCGGGCTCCCCGGCGGCCGCCGCCGCTGCTGGCTCAGCGGCTTCCTGCCGCTGGGCTCCCCGCTGGCGACGGAGCCCTCCCCGCTGGGCGTCGCCTGGGTGTTCCGGGACGTCACCCTGGAGCGCCGCCAGTCCCGCGAGGCGACCCGGCGCCGCTTCCGCGACGGCCAGCTGAACCGCGCGGCCCGGGCGGCGGCGGACTGCGCCGACCCGATGGACGCGGCCGTCGTCCACCTGGACTTCGCGCTGGCGGGCTTCGCCGAGCACGCGCTGCTCGACCTGGTCCCCTCGGCACGCCCGGGCGCCCGTGCGGCTCGCACCCCGGCAGCCCCGCCCCCGCCCGCTGCGCCCGGTGCCGGCG
>NZ_JAAVJD010000213.1 GCF_012033735.1 Streptomyces lonarensis
CTCTGACCCGCCGCCCGGCGGCGGATCAGAGGGTGCGCAGGAGCAGCGTGGGGCGTTCGACGCAGTCGGCCACGTAGCGGAGGAACCCGCCCGCGACCCCGCCGTCGCACACCCGGTGGTCGAAGGTGAAGGACAGCTGGACGACCTGCCGCAGCGCCAGCTGGCCGGCGTGTGCCCACGGCTTCTCCACGATGCGGCCGACACCGAGCATCGCCGCTTCGGGGTGGTTGATGATCGGGGTCGAACCGTCGACGCCGAACACGCCGTAGTTGTTGAGGGTGAACGTCGATCCGGTGAGGTCGGCCGGGGTGAGTCGCCCCTCGCGGGCGCAGGCTGTCAGTCGGGAGATCTCGCGGTGCAGTTGTTCGGCGGAGAGGGTGTGGGCGTCGCGGACCACGGGGACGACGAGGCCGCGGTCGGTCTGGGCCGCGAATCCGAGGTGGACCTCGGGCAGCCGGACGATCTCCCTCGCGTCGGTGTCCACGGTGGCGTTCAGCTCGGGGTGGCGGGCGAGCGCGGCCAGGGTGACCCGGGCCAGCAGTGCGAGGAGCGAGATCCGGGGTTCGCCCATGGCCCGCCGGGCGGCGAGCAGCTCGGTGGCGTCGGCGTCGACCCAGCAGGTGGCGTCGGGTATCTCTCGGCGGCTGCGGGAGAGCTTGTCCGCCATGGCTCCGGTGATGCCGCGCAGTGGCACTCGGACGGCGCCCGACGGGTCCGCGGTGGCGGGGCCCGGGCGTTGCGTCCCCTGCGGTGCGCGGGTCGTCCCGGCAGCGCCGTCGCCGGCCGCTGTTGCCTCGGCCGCGGGGGTGCGGCCCGACCGTTCGGCTCCGGCGCGGTCCACGTCGGCGCGGAGGATGAGCCCGCCCGGGCCGCTGCCGTGCAGCGACCGCAGGTCGAGCCCGCGTTCGCGGGCGAGGCGCCGTACCAGGGGAGAGATGACCGGGACGGGCGCCCCGGCGGCCGGGGGCCGAGGGACGGCCGCGTCGGTGCTGCGGTCGGCGGGCGTCGCCGTCGCGGCGGGCGCGACGGGACCGCGTGGGGTGGACGGCCCGGCGGCCGCGCTGGGAGCGGCGTCGCGGGCCGGTGGGCCGTCGGAGGTGCTCGCGTGCGCTGCCCGCTCCGGCGTACCGCCCGCAGCGACCAGGGCGCGGCGGCGTCGCCGGGCCCCGGAGGCAGCGTTCTTCGAGACGTCGGTGCCGTAGCCCACGAGCACGTTCCCCGAACCGCCGGCGGCCTCGCGGCGCCGCTCCGCGGCAGCGGGACCGTCGGTGGTCGACTCCCCGGCGGCTGCCTCCGACCGGCCCGTGGGCGCTGCCGCTCCCACCGCGACGGCGATCAGCGGGGTGCCGACCGGCCTGGCCTCGCCCTCCGCGCCGTGACGGGCCGTCACGACACCCTCGAACGGGCAGGGGACCTCGACCTGGGCCTTTGCCGTCTCGACCTCCACGACGGCCTGGTCGACGGTGACCTCGTCGCCGACCTCGACCAGCCAGCGGACGATCTCGGCCTCGGTGAGCCCCTCACCGAGGTCGGGCAGCAGGAACTCGCGCTCCTCGCGGTCGGCGGTCATCGGGCACCGCCTTCCGTGTAGTCGCTCTCCCACTGGAGCCGTGCCACGGCGTCCAGCACGCGGTCGACGCCGGGCAGGTGGTGCTTCTCCAGCATCGGCGGGGGATAGGGGATGTCGAACCCCGTCACCCGCAGTACGGGCGCCTGGAGGTGGTGGAAGCAGCGCTCGGTGACGCGTGCGGCGATCTCGGCGCCGGGGCCGGCGAAGCCGGACGCCTCGTGGACGACGACCGCACGCCCGGTGCGGCGGACCGCGGCGCAGACGGTTTCGTCGTCGAAGGGGACGAGGGTGCGCAGGTCGAGGACCTCCAGCTCCCAGCCCTCCTCCCGCGCCGCCTCGGCCGCCTCCAGGCAGACCGGGAGCGAGGGGCCGTAGGTGATGAGGGTCGCGGCGGTGCCGGTGCGCCGGACCACGGCCCGGCCGAGGGGGTCGCAGGCAGGAGGTGAGGAGAGGTCGAGGGTCTCCTTGCTCCAGTAGAGGCGCTTGGGTTCGAGGAACAGCACCGGGTCGTCGGAGGCGATCGCCTGCCGCAGCATGCCGTAGGCGTCGGCGGCGGTGGCGGGGGTGACGACGTGGAGCCCGGGGGTCGCCATGTAGTACGCCTCGGAGGAGTCGCTGTGGTGCTCGACCCCGCCGATGCCGCCGCCGTAGGGGATGCGGATGGTCAACGGCATCGGGAGGCTGCCGCGGGTGCGGTTGCGCATGCGGGCCACGTGCGAGACGAGCTGTTCGAACGCCGGGTAGGCGAAGGCGTCGAACTGCATCTCGACGACGGGGCGGAGGCCGTACATCGCCATGCCGGCGGCGGTGCCGAGGATGCCGGCCTCGGCCAGCGGGGTGTCGGTGCAGCGCTCCTCGCCGAACTCGGCCGTCAGGCCGTCGGTCACCCGGAAGACCCCGCCGAGGGCTCCGACGTCCTCACCGAGGACGTGGACGGCGTCGTCCGCGGCCATCGCGTCGCGCAGGGCGCGGTTGATGGCCTGCGCCATCGTCGTCGGTGCCGCGCCTCCGGGGGGAGCGGTACGGGCGGGGGTGGACGTGGCGGTCGTCGCGGCAGTCGTCGTCATGCGGCCCGCTCCTGGTGGTCCTGCCGGCGGTCACCGGCGCGGTCGTCGCGGCCGGAGGCGCGGCGCGCCGCCGGGGCCGGGCCGGTGGCCCGGGCGGGTTCGGCCTCGCCGGCCTCTGCGGCGAGTTCGGCGCGCAGCAGCGCGGCCTGCTCGCGCAGTTGCGGGGTCGGCTCGGCGTAGACGTGCGCGAAGAGCTCCGCCGGGTCCAGGACCGGGTCGGCGTTCATGCGGCTCCGCAGATCGGCCGCCATCGCCTCGGCCTCCTCGGCGATCCGCTCCGCCTCGCCGTCGGTGAGGAGCTTGCGCTGTCTCAGCTCCGCCTCCAGCAGGGTGACGGGGTCGTGGCCGAGCCAGGGCGCCACCTCGTCCTCGGTGCGGTAGCGGGTGGCGTCGTCCGCGTTGGTGTGCGCCTCCACGCGGTAGGTGAGGGCCTCGACGAGGGTGGGCCCGCCGCCTGAGCGGGCGCGGGCGACGGCCTCGCTGAGCACCTGGTGGACCGCGGGCGCGTCGTTGCCGTCGACCAGGCGGCCTGCGACGCCGTACCCGACGGCCTTGTGCGCGATGGAGGGCGCCGCGGTCTGCTTGGCCAGCGGGACGGAGATCGCGAAGCCGTTGTTCTGCACCAGGAACACGACGGGGGCCCGCCACACGGCGGCGAAGTTGAGCGCCTCGTGGAAGTCGCCCTCGGAGGTGCCGCCGTCCCCCACCATGGCCAGGGCGACCACGTCATCGCCGCGCAGCCGGGCGGCGTGGGCCAGTCCGACGGCGTGCGGCAGTTGGGTGGCGAGCGGGGTCGAGAGCGGGGCGACCCGGGTGGCCCGGGGGTCGTAGCCGGTGTGCCAGTCGCCGCGCAGCAGGGTCAGCGCCTCGACCGGGTCGACGCCCCGCGCCACCACGGCGAGGGTGTCGCGGTAGCTGGGGAACAGCCAGTCGCGCTCCCCGAGAGCCAGCGCCGCCGCGACCTCACAGGCCTCCTGGCCGGTGGAGGAGGGGTAGACGGCGAGCCGGCCCTGCCGGGTGAGCGCGGTCGCCTGCCGGTTGTAGCGGCGGCCGCGGACCAGACCGCGGTACAGCTCACGCCAGAGTTCCTTGCGGCGCTTGTCGAGCCGGGCACCGGTGCCGATGAGCCGGACCGGGGTCTCGTCCGGCAGCAGGGGCGCGGGGTCGGTGCGGGGGCGCCAGCCCGCGGTCGGCGGAGTGGGGCGGGCACCGGATTCGTCGCGGCCTGGTGTCTGCTCCAGCACCGACATGGCGAGCACCTCCTGGTAAGGGGCTGCAAGGGCACGAGGGGGCGGCGACCGCTCCTCCCTACCGATTGTTCGGTTGCCGCGGCATTTTGGCTACAGCTGGGGATTGCCTGTGGACAACCGTGCGGTATGACCCTCTGATGAAAGCCGAACGTCCAACCACGGAGGTCACCACCGATGTCCGACAGCCAGTTGGCTCCAAAGGCGGCCCGCGCGCTCGACCCCATTGACAGCGCGATCCTGCGACTGCTCCGGCTGGACGGCCGGGCGTCCGTGCGGGCCGTCGCGGAGCAGGTCCACATATCGCGCGCCAACGCCTACGCCCGCATCAACCGGCTGGTCGAGGACGGAGTGGTCCGGGGGTTCACGGCCCGTGTCGACCACGAGCGCGCGGGGCAGGGCGCCTCGGCCTACATCACCCTCAAGATCGTCCAGAACAGCTGGCGCACGGTCCGCTCCCAGCTGGAGCAGCTGCCGGGCGCCGCGCACATCGCGCTGGTCAGCGGCGACTTCGACGTTCTGCTGCTGGTGCACACCGCCGACAACCGCGAACTCCGCGAGCTGGTGCTGACCCGCATCCAGGCCATGCCGGAGGTGCTCTCCACCCGGACGCTGCTCGTCTTCGAGGAGACCGACTTGCTGCCCGAGCCGTAGGCCACCTGCGGTGAGTCGGCGGGATGGCCGGCGCCGTGGACGGCGCAGCCTCCGCGCTCGGCCGGCGCTCCACCGCGCCGCGCGCGCCGCCCTCACCCGGCGCACCCGCCCGGGACCGGCGCGTGCAGCATCCGTAAGCGCCCTCCGCGCGGCAGGGCGGACCGGTCAGCCGACCCCCTCCCCACCGTCGACGGACGCGCCGGTGGTCCGCCCGGTGGCATCGACGGCGCGGCCGCCGACACCTGCCGGCGGCGCGCCCGCCGGCCGCGCCGGACAGCCCGCCCCGGCTCGCCCGACGCCCGTCCCCACCGGCACGACCCGCCCCTCGGCGCGCTCCCGGGCGTCCGCGTCCAGGTGGAAGGAGGGGCACAGCTGCTGCTCGTCGTAGTACCGGTGGAAGACGGGGGTGATGCCCCCCGACATCGGCGGCACGATCCAGCTCCACTCCGCCGGCACCCGGCGGGCCGCCGCCTCCTCACGCGCCAGGTGGGTGAGGAAGCGCCGGGACTCGGTGTGGTGGTCGGTGATCCGCACCCCGGCCGCGCGGAACGAGTGGAGCACCGCGATGTTCGTCTCCACCAGGGCCCGGTCCCGCCAGAGGGTCTCCTCGCGCGAGGTGTCCAACCCGAGCCCCGCGGCGACGGCGGGCAGCAGGTCGTAGCGGTCGCTGTCGGTGAGGTTCCGCGCGCCGATCTCCGTGCCCATGTACCAGCCGTTGAACGGTGCGAGCGGGTAGTCGACGCCCCCGATGCGCAACCGCATGTGGGAGATGGCCGGTACCGCGTGCCACCGCAGCCCGAGGCCGGCGAAGAAGGGGTGCTCCGGGTGGGACAGCGGGACCTCCAGCACATCCCGCGGGTCGATCTCGCGGAGCTGCGGCCCGCGCCCGTCGGTGCCCTCGACCACCAGCGGGAGGAGGTCGAACCGTCCGTACCGGGCGCGCCAACCGAGGTGGCGAACCGTTTCGGTGAACGCGACGTGGGCGGGTCCCCCAAGGTCCGGCCGTCGTCGAGCCGGTAGCCGGCGTACCGCACCAGTTGGCTGTTCCACACCCGCGGCGCCGCGGTGGTCGGCGTGGCGGGTGCGAAGACCGAGATCACCGGCCGAATACGCCCGCCGTTGGTCGCTGCCCGCAGGTGCTCCACGAGGTGGCCGTGGATCTGGTCGGCGGTCGTGGCGGCCCGGCGGTCGAGCACCTTGAGGCTGTTCCAGTAGAGCCGGCCGATGCAGCGGCTGGAGTTGCGCCAGGCGACGCGCGCCCCGAACGTCAGCTCCTCGGTGGTGTGGCGGTAGGTCCCGACGGCCTCCACCGACTGCCGCACCTGCCGCATCCGCGCCCGCAGCGGCACACGCTGCTCCGGGTGCTCCGCGTGGAAGAGCCGCAGGAAGTCGAACGCCTCGGCCAGATCGACCGGTGGCGCTCCTCGATCACCAGGCGAAGCGGTGGGCGGTGCACTCGGCGGAGCGGTCGGCGGCAGGGGCAGCGGTACGGCGGATCGACGCACCAGCAGCTTGTGTCCCTTCATGGGGCTCCTCGCAACGATCGTCACGGCGTTCGGGTGGCGGGCCTGCGCGGTCGGCGCACACCGGACCGCGGCGCAGCTCGACGGGCGGCACGGCACGGCCCACGGGCGGGGCGTGCGCGCCCCGGCGCCGCGAGCGGGACACGACGATGAGTGATCCGGCGCGTGCAGCAGAGCTGCGGCCGGCGGCGTGCGCCCCCGTCGGCCCCGCCCGCTGGCCACGGGCTCCGGGAACAGCGACACAATCAGGCAGCGGCGCAGCCCCGCAGGGGTTCCGGTGTTCCCGTCCCTTGTGGGAGCCGACGTGCTATGTGGACCCCACGAGGGGACCGCAGCGCCGCCCGCCGCCACCCCGTTCGACGCGCCTCGCGCCGCGTCCGCGCCTGGCGCTCAGCCCTCGCCGTCGGCGGCGCCGCGCGAGCCGGCCGCACGCAGCCCGGCGAACGCCGTCGCCACCACGGCGTCGGCCATCCGGCCCGCGGGAATGGCCGAGTCATGGCCCGGGCGGTACCACTCCGCGATGGAGTTCACCATCCCGAAGAGCAGGCGGGTCGCGAGACGGACGTCCACGTCCGCCCGCAGGTCGCCGTCGGCGACGGCCTCGCGCAGCAGCTCCGCCACCCGGTGGTCGAACTCGCGGCGGCGTTCCAGCGCCCAGCGCTCGGCGTCCGTGTTGCCGCGGACCCGCAGCAGCAGCGTCACGTACGGCAGCCGGTCGATCAGCACCTCGGTGGTGCGGCGCGCCACGTGCTCCAGGCGGTCGATGGCCGGGCCGTTGAGCGCGACCGGCTCCTCCAGCACCTCGAACAGGCCGTCCAGGGCGTGGCTCACCGCGCGTCGCAGCAGTTCCTCCTTGCCGCGCACGTGATGGTAGATCGACGACTTGGAGATGCCCGCCGCCCGCGAGAGGTGTTCCATCGACGTGCCGTCGTAGCCGCGCTCGATGAATACGCCCACCGCCACTTCGAGCAGCGTCTGCGGGGTGTACGTGTCGCGTCGGGATTCCGTGGCCATCGGTAGACACCGGTTCTCTGGATATCGGGTGCGGCGGGGGAGCCGTCGTCCCCCGCACCAGTCTGCACGGGCGCCGGACGGAGCTTCGGGCGGGTTCACACACGGAGGGCGTGGCACCTCTTGCCCCGACCGATCGTTCGGTAGCAGTATCGTCCATGGCCCGTGTTCGTTCCAGCTCGACGAGGAGACACCAGCCCATGACCACATGCCTCACCCCGGCGCAGCTGGCCGACCGGCACCGCGACACCCTGGACACGGCGCTGGAGACCATCGCCGGCCGCGGCTACTGGTCGCCGTACCCCGAGCACCCCAAGGCCTACGGGGACGGCGCCACGGTGCTGAACTCGCTCGATGCCGAGCAGGGGCTGGCGGCGTTCAACGCCGTACGGGACTCGCGGTTCGAACTCGACCAGCCCGGCACCACGGGCTGGGTCGGCGCGGAGCACTCCCCCTACGGCTTCGCCCTCGGAGTCAGCTACCCCAAGGCCGACATCGACCAGCTGCTCCCGGCGATGGCAGCCGGCGTGCCGGCCTGGCGCGACGCCGGCCCCGAGGTGCGTGCGCTGGTCTGCCTGGAGATCCTCGCCCGCATCAACGCCCACACCATGGAGTTCGCCCACGCGGTGATGCACACCTCCGGGCAGGCGTTCATGATGGCGATGCAGGCCGGCGGGCCGCACGCCCAGGACCGCGGTCTGGAGGCGGTCGCGTACGCCTACGCCGAGCAGACCCGCCTGCCGCGGAACGCCGCGTGGTCCAAGCCGCAGGGCAAGCGGGGGCCGATCGAGCTCACCAAGGAGTTCACCGCGGTCCCGCGCGGGGTGTCGCTGCTCGTCGGCTGCAACACCTTCCCGACGTGGAACGGCTTCCCCGGGCTCTTCGCCTCACTGGCGGCGGGCAACCCGGTGCTGGTGAAGCCGCACCCCCACGCGGTGCTGCCGCTGGCCATCGCGGTCCGCTTCGCCCGGGAGGTGCTCCACGCGGCCGGGTTCTCCCGCGACCTCGTCACCCTGGTGGCGGAGGAGGACGGCGGCACCGTCGCCGCCGACCTGGCGCGCCGGCCCGAGGTGCGCATCATCGACTACACCGGCTCCACCGCCTTCGGCGACTGGCTGGAGACGCACGCCCCGCAGGCCCAGGTGTACACCGAGAAGGCCGGCGTCAACACGGTCGTCATCGACTCCACCGACAACTACAAGGGCATGATCGCCAACCTGGCGTTCTCACTCTCCCTCTACAGCGGGCAGATGTGCACCACGCCCCAGAACCTGCTGGTGCCGCGCCACGGCATCGCCACCGACGACGGCGAGAAGACCTACGACCAGGTGGTCAGCGATCTGGCGGCCGCGGTGGAGCACCTGCTGGCCGACGACAGCCGCGCCGTGTCGATCCTGGGCGCCATCGTGAGCCCCGCCGTCCGGGCCCGCGTCCAGACGGCCCCGGAGATCGGCGACGTCGCGCTCCGCTCCCGCAGCATCCGCCACCCGGAGTTCCCCGACGCGACGGTGCGTACGCCGGTCCTGGTGAAGCTCGACGCCGCCAAGCCCGAGCACGAGGCCGCCTACCGCGCCGAGTGCTTCGGGCCGGTCTCCTTCGCCGTCGCCGTCGACTCCACCGCGGAGGGACTCGCCCTGCTGCGGTCGACCATCGCCGAGCAGGGCGCCATGACGGTCGGCGGCTACACCACCTCCGAGGAGGTGGAGCGGGGGCTGGTGGACGTCTGCCTGGAGGAGTGCGCGCAGCTCTCCCTCAACCTCACCGGCGGCGTCTACGTCAACCAGACGTCCGCCTTCTCCGACCTGCACGGTTCGGGTGGGAACCCGGCGGCCAACGCCGCGCTGGTCGACGCCGCGTTCGTCGCGGACCGGTTCCGGATGGTCGAGGTGCGACGCCAGGCGTGACGCACCGCGCGCGGCGGCGCGGGCCCGGGCGACGCAGCCCGGGCCCGGCCGGCCCTGGTCGATTCCCGGCAGCGGGGCCCTGGACGCCCGGCGGAAGGCCGCCGCACGCGGCGCGGTGCCCGGGACGGACCGGACCGGCATCGCGCTCTGGGCCGCCGCCGGCC
>NZ_JAAVJD010000214.1 GCF_012033735.1 Streptomyces lonarensis
TCGAAACCCCTTCGATCAAGAAGACCATCGAGGCGTGTCCGATCTTCACTCGTGCGCGCTCCCTGTCGCCTGGGGGGATACCCACCCGAGGGCCCGGCGCGGGGTGGGGCGGACCGTACGCTGAGCGGGCCATGCGGGAGAGGACCTGGGCGCCCGGCGACCCCTACGACCCGCGCCGCACGCTGTCGGTGCTGCGGCGCGGCATCGGCGACCCCACCTTCCGGAGCGAACCCGACGGCACCGCCTGGCGCGCCACCCGCACCCCCGACGGCCCCGCCGCGCTGCGCGTCTCGCCCGGCCGCCCGGTGCGCGCCACCGCGTGGGGGCCGGGCGCGGAGTGGGTGCTGGACAGGCTGCCGCAGCTGCTGGGCGGGGAGGACCGGCCGGAGGAGTTCGTCGCCCACCACCGGCCGGTGGCCGAGGCGGCGCGGCGCCACGCCGGGCTGCGGCTGGTCCGCACCGGGGCGGTGCTGGAGGCGTTGATCCCCTCGGTGCTGGAGCAGAAGGTCACCACGCGGGAGGCGTACCGCTCGTGGCGGCGGCTGGTGAACCGGTTCGGTGAGCGGGCGCCCGGTCCGGCCGGCGAGGGGGACGCACCGATGCGGGTGATGCCCGACCGCGAGGGCTGGCTGCGGGTGCCGTCATGGGAGTGGCACCGCGCCGGGGTGGACGGCAAGCGCTCCGACACGGTGATGCGCGCCGTCCGGGCCGCGCCCCGGCTGGAGCAGGCGGCCCAGATGGCGCTCCCGGAGGCGATCGCCCGGCTCTGCCTGGTGCCCGGGGTCGGCCCGTGGACGGCGGCGGAGGTGCTGCAGCGCAGCAACGGCGCGGCGGACGCGGTGACCGTCGGGGACCTGCACCTGCCGGGGATCGTCGGGTACGCCCTGGCCGGCGAACGGGACGCCGACGACGCGCGGATGCTGGAACTGCTGGCGCCCTACGCGGGCCAGCGGTACCGGGCGACGCGGTACATCATGCTGACCGGCCTCGTCCCCCCGCGTCGCGGGCCGCGGCGGGAGGCCGTGGACATCGGTCGCTGGTGACCCGTGGCGACCGCCGGTGACCTGCGTCTCCGGCGTCCGCCGGCGGCGCCGCCGCGGCAGTGGGCGTCAGCCGTCGGTGTCCAGGCCGTCGGCGATCCGGCGCTCCCGCAGCTCCTTGATGGCGCGGCGGCGGGCCAGTCGGTGGGTGCGGCGGATCTGCGCCTCCTGGTAGCGGCGGCGGTCCCGCTCGGTCTCGGGCACGACCTGCGGCACGGGGCGGGGGCGGCCGTGCTCGTCCACGGCGGCGAACACCAGGTAGGCGGTGCCGACCTGGGTGGCGGGGGTCGACTCGTTCCAGCGCTCGGCGAGGACGCGGACGCCGACCTCCATGGAGCTGCGTCCGGTCCAGTTGACCTGTGCCCGGACGTGGACGAGGTCACCGACCCGGACCGGCTCCAGGAAGACCATCTCGTCCATGGAGGCGGTGACGGCTGGTCCGCCGGAGTGGCGGCCCGCGACAGCGCCGGCCGCGTCGTCGACGAGCTTCATGATGACGCCGCCGTGGACGGTGCCGAGCAGGTTGGTGTCGCTCGCGGTCATGATGTGGGAGAGCGTCGTGCGGGAGGCGGCCGTCGGTCTGGTGGCCGGACGTGCCGCCGCAGATCCGGGGGTCTCCTCGTGGGGCGCCCCCGGGCCGCCGCCGGCGCCCGGGGCGCCGTCGCGGGCGGTGATCGGTTCGGTCATGCCGTCCACTGTAGGCGGGGCGGGGACGCCCCACCGGCCCTGACCGGCGGTTTCGGCCCCGCCGCGACGAGAGCCCGGTCACACCCCGCCGCCGTCGCCGTGGGCCCCGCCGGCACGCCGGGCGCGCGCGGGGTGCGGCGGGCGCGGGGCGCATTGCATCAGCTCTGCCACAGATCCCGACCCCCTCTCCCGGGGCGGTCCGCGGGACGGCAGACTGACGGCATGAATGACTGGCCCGAGGGATGGACCGAACAACCGCACCCCCGGCGCGGACGCGGCGGTCCCCCGCAGCCCGAGGGCGCTCGGGTCATGCCCCACGTCTCGCGCCAGGCGCCTCCCGGGCAGGGCGGCCACGGCCAGGGGCCCGCCTACGGCGACCATCGGTACGACCGGTACGAGCAGCCGCAGGCACCGCCGCAGCGGTCGGGAGGCGGGTACGGAGGACCGCCGTCCGGCTACGGCTACGACGAGCACGACGCGTACCGGCCGCGGCCCAACTGGGGGCGCCGCATCAAGTGGACCGTGATCTCGCTGGTCATGGTGATGCTGGTGACCGGGGTCGGTACCTACCTCTGGGCGGACTCCAAGCTGCGCCGCGAGGTCGACCTCTCGGTGGTCGAGGAGCGCCCCGACGGCGGCGAGGGCACCAACTACCTGATCGTCGGCACGGACAGCCGCGAGGGGCTGACGGCCCAGGAGCGCGAGGACCTCCGCACCGGCCACTCCGAGGGCGCCCGCGCCGACACGATGATGATCCTCCACACCGGCAGCAACGGCAACGCGCTGGTCAGCCTGCCGCGCGACTCCTGGGTGACGATCCCCGAGTTCACCGGTTCCACCTCCGGCAACCGAATCCCCGCCTCGCAGAACAAGCTCAACGCGGCCTACGCCATGGAGGGCGCGGAACTGCTGGTGCGGACGGTCGAGTACAACACCGGGCTGCGCATCGACAACTACGCCGAGATCGGCTTCGGCGGCTTCGCCTCGGTGGTGGACGCGCTCGGCGGGGTCGAGATGTGCTTCGAGGAGGCGGTGCAGGACAAGAACTCGGGCGCCGACTTCGAGGCCGGCTGCCAGGACCTGGACGGCGCGCAGTCGCTGGCGTTCGTGCGGCAGCGGTACCAGGAGGCCATGGGCGACCTGGGCAGGACGCAGAACCAGCAGAAGTTCCTGGGCGCGCTGGGCAACCAGGTCGCGTCGCCCGCCACCCTCCTCAACCCGTTCAAGCTCTACCCGACCATGGGCGCCAGCCTGGACTCGCTGATCGTCGACGAGGAGATGAGCGTCTTCGAGCTCGGCCGGATGTTCCTGGCGCTGCGCGGCGTGCAGGGCGACGGCGGCACCCAGATGAACGTCCCGGTCGCCGACCCGGGCTACGCCACCGACAAGGGCTCGGCGGTGCTCTGGGACAAGGAGGCCGCGGCTCAGCTGTTCGAGCAGCTCAAGAACGACGAGACGGTCTCGGCCCCCGAGGGCTGACGCCGCGGGACTCACAGCGGGGCGGACGGTCGCACGGCGACCGGCCGCCCCGCTCCCGTAGGTGGGGGTCAGGCCGCCGAGCCGCGGGCCGCGCCGACGCCGGCGGGGCGCCGCGCGGGGGTCAGCCGCCCCTCGGACAGCTCCAGCACCGCGTCGGCCAGCCGGAGGCTGTCGAAGGTGCCGGGCTCGGGTGCCAGCCGTCCGACGACCAGGACCGACCGCCCCTGGTCCCGGAGCCCGCAGACCACCTCCCAGAACCTGCGGCGCGTCTCGCGGTCGAGTTCCTGGCAGGGGTCGTCGAGGACGAGCAGCGCCGGGTCGTGCATGAGTGCGAGGGTGAGGTTGACCTTCTGCCGGGAGGTGGGGTCGAGCGACGCCGCGTCCTCGTGGCGGAGGTGCCCGGCGCCGAGCTGGTCGAGCAGCTCCAGCGCGCGCCGGGTGTCGCGCAGCCGGTAGGTGGCCTGGAAGTACCGGAGGTGCTCGTCGACGGTCAGCATGTCGTTGAGCACCGCCTGCTGCGGGCAGAACCCGGCCGCGGTGGCGCGCTCCACCCGGCCTCGGTCCGCGGGGAGCCGGCCCGCGGCGATCCGGGCCAGGGTGGTGCGGCCGGCGCTCCGGCTGCCCGCCCCCTCCGGGGCGGGGCGGTGCGGCGCCGACCTGCCCGGCGCGTCCGCGGCGGCGGTGACGCAGACCAGCGCCCCCGCCGGCACCTCCAGGCAGGCGCCCCGGAGCACCTCCCGCCTGCCGTACGTCTTGTGCACCCCGGTGAGCCGCATTCTGGTGCCGTCGTCCACCCGTCCCCCTCTCCACCGTCGCGGCCCGGCCGCCCCGGACGGGCCCGCCGGAGCTGCCTGCCCCGCCTCCGGGTTCAACGACCGGACCGGGGCCAGGACACCGGCACGCACCGTCGCTTTCCGGACGAACACGCCTGACGTGCAACGGGGTTGGAGTGGCTTGAGGGCCCGTTGGGCCGTCCCGGGCGGGCCGGCCGCGACGGATCGACGGCAGGGCGGGGGGCGGGAGCGCGGCGGCCAGGGCCGGGCCGCAGGGGTCAGCGCAGCAGGGAGTAGCCGACCGCGCCGATCAGGGCGCCCTGCGCCCCGCCGGCGACGACCTGCGCGAGGGTGTGGTCCCGCAGGGCGACCCGGGACCAGCCGGTCAGCAGCGGCAGCAGCGCCGTCAGCAGCAGCGCCTGGCCGAAGGTGGTGATCAGCACCGCGGTCGCCCCCGCGGCCACCGCGGTGTGGACCGAGATCTTCCACCACAGCGTCACGGCGACGGTGGTCGCCCCACCGGCCAGTATCGCGACGACCAGCGCCGCCAGGTCGCGCGGCGCCCCCGGCAGTGACCACAGCAGCACCACGGCGACCGCCACGCACCCGACGCCCACCAGCAGCGGCACGGTCCGCTGCTCCCGGTCGGTGATGTGCCAGTCGGCCCACCAGCCGCGGGCCACGCCGAAGAGGACGAACCCGTACGGCAGGACGCAGCACAGCAGCACGGTGAGCAGCGCCCAGCCGAGCCCGGCGGCGGAGCCGGTGGCGTGCAGCCCGACCGCGCACAGCACGATCAGCAGCAGCACCCCGGGCGAGCACGCCTCGGTCACCCAGCGCGCGAGGCGGGGTTCCCGCCAGGCTTCGGCCACGGGCACTGCGACGGGCGGGGGCGCCTGACGGGCAGGAGGCGGCGGGTCGGCTGACGGAGTGGACACGGCGACGCCTCTCCCCTCGCGGCTGCACGAGGGCGTTGGGGACGGGGATGCGCGGCGGTCCGGGGCACCGGGCGCCCCGCCGCGGGAGCGGCCGGTCGGGCCGCTCCGGCCGAGCGGCGGGGCGCCGGGCCGGACACCGGGAAGACCGTACCCGCGGGCCGGGGGCGCGTCGGCGCCACCCGCATGCCCGCGCCAGGCACTCCCCCACTCGGCGCAATGCGGTCCGCGGCGGGTCGGCGGGGCGGCGACCGGCCGGTGCGCCCCGATCGTGCGCCCCCGCTCCCTCGCGGGCCCCCGCACGGCGCCCGACCGCGGCACTGTGCCCCGTGCCGCCCCCCGCGTGCCGCTCGGCGCGAGCACAGCGCACCCCCGCGCCGCGCCTTCCCCCCGAGAGCCCCTCCGACCTGCGGTTCCGGGTAGGCCCCGGGGGTATCTTCGGGAGTGACGCGCCACGGCAGGGGGACCGGGGCGCCGTCCGCCGCACCGGGCGCGCCACCTCCCCTCGAACTGGATCGGACACACGCAGCGGGAGGTCCCGAGATGACCGCAGCCTCGTACCTGACCGGCTCGGCGCTCGACGCCGACGTCCTCGACCGCCTGCCGGAGTTCGTCGCGGCGGTCTCCCCCCGGATGGCCGACCTGCCGGAGGTCGGACGTACCTGGGTGGTGCACGGCGGCGCCCCCCTGGGAGGGGCCCGGCCCGGCGGCGGCATCGACGCGCTGCTGCTGCTCCCCGGGCCCGTCGACGCCCCCACCCCGCACCGCCGGAGCGTGCGGTGGGGGCGGACGCCCGTCACCGTCCACGTGCTGACCTTCGGGGACCTGGCCGACGACGGCGCGCCGCGTCGCTTCGGGGGGTACTTCTCCCTGCGGCTGTTCACGCCGTTCGTCGCCGAGGGGGCGATACCGGCACCGGCACTGGCGATGGCGACGGCCAGGTTCCTCGGGCCGCTGGCACGCGCGGTGACGGTCCGGGGGGTGCCCGGCCCCTGGAACGCCGACCAGATACTGGCCCACGGCTACCTCGCCTACCTCGACCTGTACCCGGACCACGCGGGTGCGCTGGCCGCCGCCACGGCGGACCGCGAGCGGTGGCGCGCGATGTGGGCACACCAGCGGGACGTCCACGTGGAGGCGCTGCGCCGCACCGGCCACATCGCGCCGGTGGCGGACGGCCGGTGGCGCTACACGGGCCTGGCGCCGGTGACCGACCCGCTGCGGGAACGAGCCCGCTGCGTGGCGAGGTTCTGGGCGCTCGGTGCGACCTGCCACGGCGCGGACGCCGGTTTCCCGGAGGCGTACTTCCGCTCCGTCGACGAGCGGGCGACCCGGCGCGAGCAGGCGGCCGCGGTCTTCCTCGTCCACGACATCGCCGCGAGCGGCCGCTGCCCCTGACCCCCCGGCCGCGGCGCATGCCCGGTGCGCGGGGCGCGGGCCGCTGCCGTGGCGCGCGGCCGGTCCGCGGTCCGGCCCGGCGTCCGGTGCCGGACGCCCGCACCTCCGACGCCCGGTACAGCTGTACGACACCCCGCGGGGGTGCGCCCGGCGTGTTCTCCACCCGATCGTGGTCGGCGTACGTCCTCCGATGGGTGGATCTGCGGCATTTGGGGCACCGGGGCTCGCAAGCCGGTTCTAGGCTGGACGCAGCCGAGCTACCACCGGACCGTGCGACGGGGGAGACATGGCAGCGCGCAGCGACGACAGCACCAGGGGCGAGGGCGGCCCGCGGGTGGGCGGCGAGCAGCCGCCGGCCGCCGAGCAGGAGAACGGGACCCCACCGGGCGACACCGGCGGCATCAACGTCTCCGCCCTCTCCGGCGCCATCAACGTCGGCAGCCAGAGCAACGTCTACATCGGCCACGACGTCTCCGCCGCGGCGGGGCAGTCCGCGCCGAAGCCCGGGGGCGAGGGCCGCCGGAACCTGGCGGAGCAACGGCAGCGGTTCTTCTTCGACTTCCTCGACCACTCGCTGCGGCAGGCCGAGTGGACCTTCCGGCTCAGTGTCTGGTTCATGTCCGGGGGCGCGGCGGTGCTGCTGGCCGGCGGGGTCCTCGCCCTGGTCCACGCCCGCTCCGCCGACCTCAGCTACCTGCCGGTGGTGACCAGCCTGACCGGCACGCTGATCACGGTCGGCGGCGGGGCGCTGGCGGTGCAGGCGCGCCGGGCCCGGGCCCACGTCACGGAGCAGGCGGACCGCATGGACCTGAAGATCGACCTCGATCACAAGTTGGACATGGCCATCGCCCTGATCGAGCGGGTCGACGACCCGCGGGCGCGCGACCGGCTGCACGCGGCGGCGGCCATCCGGGCGCTGGACATGCAGTCCAGCCCGGAGGTGATGGTGGACCGGCTGCTGCCGGGCCAGGTCGACCGCCGGCGGGAACTGGACGAGCCGGGCGGGCCGTCGGCGGCCTGACGCGCCGGGGTGGCGTCTCCCCGGCGCCGCACCGGTAGGCTGCGCGCAGCGTCGCGTGCCGGTGGCGGACCGCGTCAGGCATGGAGGCGCCGAACCGGAGAGAGGTCCCATGGACTTGTCCCCGTTCCCCACCCGTGGGTGAGGGAGAACGGACCAGGTTGATCGCCTGGAACATCGAGATGCAGCGCGTCCACGGACGGCTGCGCGAGGCACTGCTGGTCGTGGAGGAATCCCTCGACGACGACCGTCCCGGGACGACGACCGGGGTGCGTGACCTGCTGCTGTACTGCCGGGGCTTCTGCGGCGCGCTCAGCGGGCACCACCGCGGGGAGGACACCACCCTGTTCCCGGAACTGTCCGCACGGCACCCGGAGTTGCGGGAGACGCTGGCCCGGCTGGCGCAGGACCACAGCATGATCGAGTACCTGCTGACCCAGTTCGAGCAGGCGGTGCGCAGTTCGGCCCCCGGGCCGGAACTGGCCCGGCATCTGGCGGGCGTCTCGGCGGTGATGGAGTCCCACTTCCGCTACGAGGAGCGCCGGTTGCTGGGCGTCCTCGCCGCGTTGGAGTGGGATGCCGACCCGGGGGAGGTGTTCGGCCCGCTGTGATCGAGAGGCGGTCGTCGCCCGCCCGGTGCCGGCCCGCGAGGACGGGGCCGGCACCGCGGTCGGTCCGGCGGCCGTCTCGGTCTCAGCGGCCGTAGGAGCCGGACGGCCCGAAGAGTTCGATCTCCGCGATGGCCACCTGCGTCTCGTCCGAGGCGTTGTGGGCGGTGACCACGGTGAACCGGATGGACCGGACGTCGTGGGCGCGGAACGGTACCCGCTTGGGTCCCAGCCCGCGGGCGAGCTCGATCTCCCGGGTGAAGGACTTGCCGTCCTCGGTCGTCACCAGCACCTCCATCCTGCGCGGCTGGGCCGAGGTGTCCAGGTCCCTGGTACGCGTCGACCGGCCGGGGGTGATCACCAGGTCCAGGATGCTGACCGCCCGGTCGAAGTCCGCCTGAATCCACTCCCCCGTGCCGGCCCCTCCCACCCCGGGCCCCCACCAGGTGTCGCTGACCTGGTCGAAGGCGTTGTCCGGCGGGTGGCCCTCGAACGACCGGGAGGCGCCGTACTGGTCGGGGTCGACGGCGGCACGCTTGGCGAAGTGGTCCTGGGTGGCGCTGATCGCGGCGGGCAGCCGCACCAGCCCCGCGACGAGGAGTGCGCCGATCGCCGCGGCGGCGATCCAGCGGACGAGGTGGGCGTAGGTGCGGCGGACCCGGGGGCGCTCCCCCGCCCAGTGCATCCTCCGGTCGTCCCCGCCGAGCAGCCGTCGCCACCACGGGAGGCGTTCGGGTTCGTCGTCGCGGTCCGCGGCGTCCATCGGCATGGCGCAGCGGGCGCAGAAGTGGCGGTCGGTCCGGTTGGGGGTGCCGCACCAGCCGCAGGGGACCCCGCCGGCCACCCCCGGCTCGGAGCCGGGGCCCCGGCTCCGCATCGGCGCGGGCGAGGGGCGGCCGGGGAGCGTCGGGAGGACCTCCTCCTCGGCCGGTGCGGACGGTTCCGCCACGGGGACCAGCAGGCTGCGGGCGCGGTCGGCCATCTCCAGCGGGGGTGCGGCCGGTTCGGGCGGTGCGGCGGCCGGCGGCTCCGCGCCGTACGCGGTGGCGTCGGGGCCGGGGCGGCGGACCGGGACCGTCGTCGCGGTGGTGGCGGGGTCGGACGGCGGGTCGACCGGGTCGGCGGGCCGCCTCGGGGACGGCGTCGGGCGGTGGCCGCCCTTGCCGAGCCGGACGCCGCCGGTGGCGGGCCGGGT
>NZ_JAAVJD010000215.1 GCF_012033735.1 Streptomyces lonarensis
CGGCGGTGGCGACCATCGCCTGCTCCGCGTCCGCCGCTTCGGCACCGGCCACCTCGCGGCGGCTCAGCCGGGTGACGGCGAGGACGTGGCCGGCGGTCAGCGCCGCCGCCGGCAGCGCCCGCCGGGCGCCGCCGGGGCCGGCGCCGAGCAGCACGTCCAGCGCCCGGGCCGCGGCCATGGTCGGTGGGCCGAGCGGGGTCGACTTGGTGACCAGGTCGTACGTCCACACCGCTCCGGCCAGGGGCAGCGCTCGGGTCAGCAGGGCCCGTCCGCCGCCGCCGGCCGCGGCGAGCGCCAGCCCGCCGGCGGTCAGTCCCACCGCCGTGGCCAGCGCGGCGTTCGGGGTGACGCGCCCCGAGGGGATGGGCCGGGCGGGCCGGTCGCGGGCGTCCTCCTCGCGGTCGGCCCAGTCGTTGAGGGCCATCCCGGCCCAGTAGAGGCAGGCGGCACCGGCGGCCGTGAGGGCGGTCCGCCCGTCCAGCGGCCGGCCGGCCGCCGCGGCGCCGACCACGACGTCGCCGGGGACGGTGAGCGCGGCGGGGGCGCGGACCAGCTCGGCGAGGTCCGCGACCCGGGGCGCGGCGGTACCGGCGGTCACGCGGCGCCGCCCGGGGTGGCGGCGGGCGCCCCCGGGCCGTCGGGCCCGCCGGGCGCGTCCGGCCCCTCGGCGTCCTCGGCGTCCTCGGCGTCGTCGGCGGTCGCCCAGGAGACGAGCGTGTCGAACTGGCGCGTGAGGTCGTGCTCCCGGCTCCCCATGGGCTCCTTGAAGAAGAAGCCGAGCGCGGGGAGCAGTCCGCCCTCGCCGCGGCGGCGCGCCATCGCGACCAGCCGCACCAGGTCCAGAACGAGGGGCGCCGCCAGCGCCGAGTCGCAGCCCTGCCAGGTGAACTGGAAGGTCATGCGGTTGCCGAGGAACCCCTCGAACAGCACGTGGTCCCAGGCCGTCTTCCACTCGGTCATCTCGGGGACGTTGTCGATGTGGACCAGCCCCTCGACGGGGTGGCCCAGGATGTCCTGCACCGCGCGGGTCTTGGTCTCCGTCTTGGACCGGGCGGCGTCCGGGTCGGCGAGCGTGGCGCCGTCGCCGCCGCCCAGCAGGTTGGTACCCGACCAGGCCCGCACCCGCAGCGCCCGGTGCAGGAACATCGGGGCCAGCGCCGTCTTGACCAGGGTCTCGCCGGTCTTCCCGTCGCGGCCGGCGTAGGGCAGGCCCGCCTCGCGCGCGAACTCGTCGAGCGCCGGCAGCGAGGCGCCCACGGAGGGCGTGAAGTTCACATAGCCGCAGCCCGCCTGGAAGGCCGCGTAGGCGTAGAGGGCGCTGGGCGGCAGGACGTCCGCGCCCGACTCCAGGGCGGCGCGCAGCTCGGGGAGGGACCGGTGCGCGGCGCGGGGTTCGACCGGCGCCTCGGTCGAGGCGAGGTTGACGACCACCACCTGTTCCAGGGCGTTGCGCTCCCGGAACGACACGAGGTCGGCGGCGAGCCGGGTGACGGTGGCCCACTGGTCGCCGTCCTGGTCCTCGCCGGAGGCGGCGCCGGGGCGTATCTCCTCCTCGGCCGCGCGCAGCGCGTCCTCGACCTGCGGCAGGAGGTGGGCGGGGAAGACCCCGGCCTCCGCGAGCTGGGCGGCGCGCTTGGTCAGCGGCACGCCGACCATGTCGTGTCCGCCGAATACCAGTTCGGTGTGGTGCGGCAGATCGGCGTCGCGGAAGAACGGGAGTTCGGTGACGCAGCCGGTGGGTGAGGCCAGCTTTCCTGCCAGCGCGGCGGCGCCGACGGCAACCGTCGTGGCGACCGAACCGCGCGCGCCGACGATCCAGATGCCGACGTTCGTGGAGTCCGCCGGAGCGGACGGAGCGTGATGTGCAGACATGTGGGGCACGCCTCCAGTGGGACGGAAATCCGCTGGTCCGGGGCCGGTTCTCCAGTCCCGAGCGATCATGGAATTATACATCTGGCCTTACATATCGACCCCGTTCGTCATGCGCTGATTTCCTCGCCGAAACATGCTCCGACCAGCCCGCACCGGCCGTGCGCCCCAGTCGCCGCCGGCCCGGGGAGCGCGCCGCCGGCGACCGGATGCGCCCGGCGTGCGCCGAGGCCGAACTCGCCTGCTCCGCACCGGCCTTCACCACTCGGCCACGCCGCCGCCACCGAGCCACTAGGCTGGCCGGTCCGGTGCGAGCGCGTCCGCCGGTCCCGGCCGCCGGAACCACCGCGGCCCGGCCCCGCCGGCACGCACCACAGCAGGGAGCGAGACATGGGCACCACCGACGCACCGCCCGCCACCCCCGTCCAGGACCGGTCCCGTACCCACGCCGGGCCCGTCGTGCCGCGCATGGTGCTCGGGCTGCGGCTGCGTCGCCTCCGGGAGGCCCGGGGCATCTCCCAGGAGGAGGCCGGCGCCGTCATCGGCGCCTCGCACTCGAAGATCTGCCGGCTCGAACTCGGCCGCACCGGATGCAAACCCCGCGACATCGGCGACCTGCTGTCCCTCTACGGCGTCCGCGACCCGGCGGTCCGCGAGACGGTGCTCGGCCTCGCCGCCCAGGCCAACCGGCCCGGCTGGTGGCACACCTACGCCGACCTGCTCACCGACAGCGCCCAGGCGTACCTCGGTATCGAGCAGGCCGCTGCCGTCATCCGCTGCTGGACCCCGCAGACCGTCCCCGTGCTGCTGCGCACCCCGGACTACGCGCGCGCCGTCTCCCGCGCCGTCCACCGGGCGGCGGGCGAGCCGGAGATCGAACGCCGCGTCGAGCTGGAGATCCGGCGCGCCCGCGTGCTGGAGGGCCCCTCCGCCGCGCGGCTGTGGGCGGTGGTCGACGAGTCGGCGCTGCGCCGACCGGCCGGCGGCGCGGAGACGATGCGCGGACAGCTGCGCCACCTCCGCGAGATGGCGGCGCTGCCCCAGGTCACCGTGCAGATCCTGCCGTTCGACGTCGGGTGCCACGCGGGGCTGGGCGGTCCCGTGACGCTGGCCCGCCTCCCGGGCGGCCTGCTGCCGGACGTCGCGTTCGTCGAGCAGCACGCCACAGTCGCCCAACTCGACCGGCCGACCGAGGTCGAGCACCTCTGGGATGTGGTCAACCACCTCGCGGTCCAGGCCGCGCCCCCCGCGGAGACCCCGGGAATCCTGACGCGCCTGCTGGACGGGGCCGACCTCGCCGTGTAGCGCCCGCCGTGCGGGCGCACCGTGTCACCCCCCGCGGGCCGGCCCCCCGTCGGCAGCGGTGGTGGCCCCGGCCGACCGACCGGCTCCGTCCGGACCGGTCAGCTCCTCGACCTCGCGGCGCAACTGCTCGCAGGTGTCGCGGAGCAGCCGGGAGACGTGCATCTGCGAGATCTCCAAGTGATCGGCGATGGAGCGCTGCGTCATGTCGCACCAGAAGCGCAGGTAGAGGATGCGGCGCTGCCGCTCGGCGAGTCGGTCCAGCCCGGGGCGCACCGCCTCGCGCCGGACCACCTGCTGGTAACCCGGGTCGAGCGTGCCGAGCGTCGCCAGCAGGGTGTGGCCGCCGCTCGGGGCAGTGGGGTCGGAGTCGAGGGAGAGCACTGAGTAGCACTCCAGCGCGGACAGCCCCAGGCGTACCTCCTGTGGCGTGAGGCCGGTGTGCGCGGCCAGCGCGGCGGCCCCCGGTACCCCGCTGTGGTCGCCGGTGTCGAGGTCCTTCACCGCCTCCCGCACCGCCCGACGCAGCTCCTGCACCCGGCGTGGGACGTGCACGTCCCACGTGCAGTCGCGGAAGTGGCGCTTGATCTCCCCGACGATCATCGGGACGGCGTAGCTCTCGAAGGCGTTGCCGCGCTCGGGGCGGAACCGCAGCACCGCCTTGGTCAGCCCGAGGGCGGCCACCTGCTCCAGGTCCTCGGTGTCCTCACCCCGGCCCTGGTAGCGGCGGGCCAGCCGCCGCGCCATCGGAAGCCAGGCGCGCACCACCCGGCCGGTGAGCACCTCCCGGGCCGGCCCCTCGGGCAGGGTCGCCAGGAGGGCCTGTTCCCGGGCGGTGTCGGGGGCGTCGTCGTGGGGATGCCGGCCGCGCCGTGGCACGGCCCTGGCCGGACGTGCGGTGTCGTTCATCGGGCTGCTCCCGGACGGGCGGCGGCCGGTCGTGGTGCCGACCGGTCTCGGTGGGGAGGCCGGCCCGTGCGAGCCGCCGACTCCCCTCCACCACCATGGCGCCTCCCGGCGCGTCCGTCCTGCGCAGCGGTCCACGGGGATGACGGGCGGGCGCGGTGGGGGCGCGGCCGACGCCCCTGTCCGTTGCCCGCGCCGCGCTGCCGCCGCGTCGCCGGGCTGCGAGCAACCGGTTCCGGATGCCGGGGCGGAGCGATTAGAACGCGCGGGGCGGGGCACCCGTCGTGTCCGCGTCGCGCGGCGACATCCCCTCCGGCCGGAAGGCAGGCAACCGATGACCGTACCGCCACCCCCGCCCGACGGCCCGGGGCCGGTCCCCCCGCCGGAACCGGTTCCGCACCCCGGCCCGACCCCCGAGCCGGACCCGGGGCCGCCGCACCCGGAGCCCCCGCCCTCCCCTGGGCCCGCACCGGACCCCGGTCCGCCGCACCCCGGGCCGGGCCCGGAGCCCCACCCGGAGCCCGATCCCGGCCCGCCGCGCCCCGCGCCGCCGCCGACCCCCGGCCCGACACCGGAGCCGGACCCCGGCCCGGGCCCCCACCCGGTTCCCTGAGCATGACGACGCGGGGGTGTCCAAAGGCCTCGTCGCCTCCGGACACCCCCCGCGCTCGGTTGTTCGAGTCGGTGAGAGGTCAGCCGGGGCCGCCGTTGGCGATGATCCAGACCGCGTAGCAGACGAAGAAGCCGACCACCAGCGCGACGGTGACGAACAAGGCGGTGAGCGGACCGCCCGCCCAGCCGCGGGTCGGGTTGTTGGTGTCGGCCGGCCCGCTCTCCGACATGCTGCCCTCGGCGGGCGGTGTGTCGCCGGTCTGCTGGGCCCCCGATGCGTCGACGCCCGCGGTGTCACGCGGGTCCGGGTCCTGGCTCTGTGGGTTCATCGCCCTCGGGTAACCCGTTCGACGCGATTGACACATCCGCCCCCGGAACGGCGGGGGCCGCCGCGGGGCGCCACGCCCGGGTGTACTCCGGTGGTGCGACGGCACGGTGCCGGTTCGGACAGATTCTTCCCCTTGTCGTGCACCTGTCTGAGTCCGGGGGGTGTCGCACACCGGCGCGCGCTCCGGCTTCCCCGCAAAACTCCCGCACGTGCGACGCATCAAGTGGGTCGGGGTGGGCAATGATGGTGGTCGCGCCGTCCTCACGGTGCAATCGCACGGAAGGCGGAAGGGCCGTTCGCCTCGGGTGCCGCAGTGGCGCCGGGAGTCGGGAGCCCTCGGCCGTGTGCGATCTTTCCTCGCAGGTCCAAGCGTTTGGAGCACACTTTCATGGAGTCCTTCGCCAACGGAGTCCCGGCCACCGAGATCGAGGGTGTCACCTGGGTGAAGAGCAGCGCGAGCAACCCGGAGGGCAACTGCGTTGAAATCGCACAGCTCACGGACGGTGGGTTCGCGGTGCGCAATTCCCGCCACCCCGAGGGGCCCGCGCTCGTTTACACGCGTGACGAGATCGCCGCGTTCGTCGAAGGAGCACGACGTGGGGACTTCGGCTTCGTGAGTGGCTGAAACCGACCGGCGCTCTCTGGTCGGCGCCCCCGCCCGGCCGCATCCGGAGATACTGACGATCGCGAAGTCCGCAGTCGAAGGAGCTCCAGGTGGACCGTCCGGACCGTCAGGACCGCAAAGTTGTACCGCTCGATCTCGCACGAGCCGACCAGGACGCCGGTGGGCCCGTCGCCGCGGGCAAGGTGCTCGGCACCTACCTGCGGCGGCTTCGTGTGGACCACGGCTACCTCCTGAAGGAGGTGGCGCCGGTCATCAAGGCGTCCCCGGCGAAGGTGTCGCGTCTGGAGCGTGGTGAGAGCCCGGCGAAGCGCAAGGACGTGCTGGACCTGCTCGAGTTCTACGGGGTCACCGACTCCGAGGAGCGCGAGGGGATCGCCGGACTGCTGAAGCAGTCCGGCGATCGCGCGTGGTACCACCAGTTCAGCGACGTCATGCCCGGCTGGTTGGAGCGGCTGATCGGCATGGAGGCCGCCGCCGACGAGATCCGCACCTACGAGATGCAGTACGTACCCGGCCTTCTCCAGACGCCCGACTACGCTCGTGCCGTCGTCTCGCTCGCCTTTCCCGACCCCCTCCGCGTTCCACATCGAGCGCCGGGTCGAACTGCGGCTGGAGCGGCAGCGACTCCTCCAGACCGCGGGCGCGCCGCGGATGGTCGCCCTGTTGGACGAGGGCGTACTGATGCGTCCCATCGGTGGTGCCACGGTGATGCGCGGTCAGCTGCGCCACCTGCAGAATCTCGCCGACACCGCCCGGGGCATCAACATCCGGATCATCCCGTTCACGGCGGCCGCCGGCAGCACCGCGCCCAACGCCGGGGTGACCTACCTGAAGTTCCCGGCCGGCGGGCCGGAGGAGATGGTCTACCTGGAGCAGTTGCACGGCGCCCGCTACCTCAGCTCGCAGCGCGAGGTCGAGGCCTACCGGCAGACCTTCCTGCTCATGGCCGAGGCAGCCCTGGACCGCGAGGGCACCCTCGACCGACTGCAGCGCGCCATCGACGCGACGCGGGACTGACCGCGCGGCGCGTGCGCCGCCGCTGCCCGGCTCCGGCGACCGCCGACCGGCCACCACGGCACGCGGACGTGCGGCACGCGGACGTGCGGAGGGCGCCACCCCGGCCCGGGGCGGCGCCCTTCGCACGTCCGCGGCGCGAGGGGTCAGGGCTTGCGGGCGAGCGCCCCGTACTCGATCCACTCCTGCGTGGCCTGCCGGGGCGAGACGTCGCTGTCGGGCTGCCAGAGCGAGACGTCCGTGGGCTCGTCGACCAGCTCCAGCCCCTCGAAGTAACGGTTCACCTCGTCGAAGGAGCGGACCCTGCCCCAGGTGCCGCCGGTGGTCTCGCGCATGAACTCCGTCACCGACTCCCGGACGGCCTGGTCGTCGCTGGCCAGCTGGCAGACCACCACGTAGCTGCCGGAGGGCAGCCGGTCGACGACGCGCCGCACGAGCCCCCACGGGTCGTCGCTGTCGGGGATGCAGTGCAGCACGCTGACGAAGAGCGCCGCCACCGGCTCGTTCAGGTCGAGCAGCTGTCGGGTGTCGGGGTGCGCGAAGATGCCTTCGGTGTCGCGCATGTCCGCCTGGATGACGGCGGTCCGCTCGTTCTCGTCCAGCGCCGCGCGTCCGTGGGCGAGGACGACGGGGTCGTTGTCCACGTAGATGACGTTGCACTTCTCGTCGACGCGCTGCGCGACCTGGTGCACGTTGTCCTGCGTGGGGAGGCCGGAGCCGTGGTCGAGGAACTGCCGTATCCCGTTCGAGGCCAGCCAGTGCACCACGCGCTTGAGGTACAGCCGGTTGATCACGGCCAGTTCGCGGGTGCTGGGTGCGATGCGGAGCAACTCGTCGCAGGCTTCCCGGTCCGAGGCGAAGTTGTCCTTGCCTCCGAGGAGCCAGTCGTACATGCGCGCGACACTGGGCTTGCTGACGTCGACAGTAATGTGAATCTCCCTTGGTAGCCGACCGCTTCGCGCGTACCGAGGTCGCGAACGGCCGCCCGCCGGGGTTGTACGCCGGACGGGTGGCCCATGCTAGGCGCGGCCGTTCGCGCCGGACCAGCGATGCGGTGGGCAACGGTTCGCCGCGGGGGCGCGATTCGGCCAGTGCGGGCCGGTGAGGCCCGCGGGGGGCACGCCGGGCCTTTTCGGGAGAGTCGGCAGCCGGGTCCTACGGCTGGAATATGCCGCAGGAATGTTGCTGCGGGGTGAGGCGGCGCTCCGCGGCGCGCAGGTCGGCGAGCAGCCGGGTGCGGGGAACGCCGATGAGGTCGGCCGCCTCGTCCGTCGACAGGCGCAGGCAGTGGACCAGGGAGACGGCGTCGGCGTGGCGCGCGGAGAGGCCGGGGCGCCGCCCGGACCGCTCGGCCTCCCGCCCCGCCCGGGCCGCCTGTTCGGTGCGTGCGGTGAGGAAACGCCAGGCCGCGGCGGCCGGGCTCTCACTGCTGAGCACCTTGCCCCACTCCCGGGCGAGGTCGGCGAAGGTGGCGTCCACGACGATCCTGCCGGCGCGTGCCGATCCCAGTCGCAGGGTGGCGTAGTCGAGGTACGCGCCGCGCCGGTACCCGCAGAAGGCGGCGAACGAGAGCGTGGTCAGTGTCCTTGGCACATGCACCCCCGAGATCGGAGGGCAGGAGCGCGGCGCGGCCCGGGCCGCCGGTTCCGCCCCGCTCGGTCCGGCGGAGACGACAGGTTACGGCCAGGTGACAACGTCCGAAATGATGCTGCGTCAGGAGCGCACGGTGCGGAGCGAGTGGCGGGCCGGCCGGGCCGCCGCCTGCGGGCGTCCGTGGTCGGCGGCGGTGGGGAGCACCGGCCGGCCCGAGCCGTCGGGCGGCCGGGCGGAGGGCACGGCCCGCGATGCTGTCGGTTCATGGTCGGTCCTCTGCTGTGGGGGCGGCCGGTGCCCGGTGCCCGGTGCCGCGTCGAGGAACCCGGGAGTCCCGGGGTGCCGGGGTGCCGGGGTGCCGGGGGCGAAACCGTAGCGCCGCGGACGGGCGGGGGCCATCCCCGCCCGAGCGTGCAAACCGAGGGGGCTTGACGTGCCGACGGGGCGCACAGCGCGGCCCCGATGTGCGCCCCGACGCGCCGGCCGCGCTTCGCTCGTTCGAAAGGAGCGAGCGAGCGGTCTGTTTCAGTCGCCGGACGGTCGTCGGTGTTCGACCGGGACGGCGTCGCGTCGCGCCCCGTGCGCCCCAGCGGCACCGTGCCGACGGTCCTCCCGGACGGTTCATCGGGCGAATAACCCTTTCGGGTGAAGCGGTCCCGGTGGTTATCAGCGGCCGGTGCAAATGCGGAGCGGCGGCCCCGCGCGGTTGCGTGCGGCGCGGCGCGCGACCGGCCGGACCGGCGCGTACGCCGGAGCCCGCCCCGCGCGACGCATCGGCCGGAGGCCCGTCCGGCGGGCACGGTCCGACGGGGGTGAGCCGCGGCGGGCACGGCGCGGGGGGGGGGG
>NZ_JAAVJD010000216.1 GCF_012033735.1 Streptomyces lonarensis
GGCCGGGCCCGCACGGTGAGGCCGGCGTCGCCGGGCCCGCCGCCCACCGCTCCCCCGACGGCGAACACCGCGTGCCCGTCGGGGGCGAGCGCCAGCGCGGCGACGGAGGTGAGACCGCTCTCCCCGACGGCCAGCACCTCCCCGGTCGCGACGTCGCGCAGCACGACCCGCCCGCCGTGGGCGGCGTGGGCGAGGAGGCTGCCGTGCGCGTCGAGCGCGACGGGGCCGAAGGCGTCCGCGCCCGGCGGGACGCTGAGCAGCGGTTCACCCGTCCGGCTGTCGATGACGGCGACGACGTCGGAACCGGTGGTGCCGAAGGCGAGCCTGCGGCCGTCGCCCGAGAACGCCAGCCGCACCGGGTCGTCCAGGCTGTCGGAGCCGCGCCCGCCGGCGGCCGAGCCGTTCTCCTCCGGGCCGAGCAGCCACAGCCGCCGCCCGGTCGCGGCCGACCAGGCGGCCCAGCTTCCCTCCACGGCGGTGACGACGACCTCGCCGTCCGGGCTGACCTGGATCTCCGTCGGTTCGTCGGAGCTGTCGGCGCCGCTGAGGTACCAGACCAGCGGCGCGTCGCGGGTGGTCTCCCACCGGACCAGGTCGCTGCCCCGGGCGGGCGAGGTGGCGCGGCCGCCCACCGCGAGCCACCGCAGGGAGGAGGGGGCGGCGACCGCCGCGGCACCCTGGTCGAGCCCGGCCACGGCCTCGTGGCCGGCTCCCGTCGGGACACCGGCGTAGGGCGGCAGTCCCACCGCGCCGTCGGAAAGGCGCGGCCCCCCGGCACCGATCGGACCGGCGAGCGGGGCGTCGGGGCCGCCATGGCTGTAGGGGCTGTCGAGTTCCGGGAGCCCCGCGCCGTCGAGGGGCCCGCCGAACAGCCGCGGCTCGGCGCCGCGGTGCAGCGGGAAGAGTCCGTCGGGGGCGGGCGGCAGCAGTTCGTCGGCTGGCTCCCCCGGGGGGAGCCCCGGGAGGGTGAACCCGTCAGGGCCGAAGCCGTCCGCGCCGTGGTCGGGTGTCAGGGGGCCGGGCCGGGTGGGGCCGAGCAGGCCGGTGAGCGAGGCGAGGTCGGCGAGGTCCGCCTGGTCCGCCCAGTCGGACCAGTCCTCCTCCACGGGCCGCGGCACCGTCCCCGTCTCCACGCTGTCGAGCCCGCCGAGGCCGCGGGTGCCGGCCAGCGCGTGGTACGGGCGGACGTCCCCCCGGGTCCACTGCGCCCACCACCGGTCGGGCATGGGGCGCTGCGCGGCGGGCCACCGCAGGACGGCGGCGGTGACGGCGGAGAGGCGCGCCTCGTCGCACCTCTCCAGCAGCTCGCACACCTCGTCCCACGCGTCGCGTCCGGGGCGGGAGGCGAGGAGCCGGTCGAGGCGTGCTGCATCGGTCATGGGGCGGTCCTGGCTCGTCGCGGTGGCGGGTGGGGCGGGGTCACGGACGGTGGCCGACCTCGCTCCCGGTCGCCCCGGCGGCGGCCGCCGGGGTGTCGAAGCGGTGGGCATGCAGCACGTCGGGGGTGGCGGTGACCAGGGCGCCGCCGTCGGGGGTCAGCGTCCAGGCGGTCTCGGTGCCCATCCCGTCGACCGCGTAGAGGGCGCTGCCCCGCGCGAGGTCCCAGACGGTGACGGTGTGGCCGGAGCGGACGGCGGCGCGCGGCCCCGCGGGTCCCCACACCGGGCGGACCGTCTGGCGCCGGGCCTCGGGGGAGAGCGGCCCGAGCACCGTCCACGGCCGGGCGTCGCCGGGGCGGCCGGTGAGGTCGACGACGGTGGCGACCGCCCGCCCGTCGGCCACGCCGACGACGACCAGCTCCCGGCCGTCGGGGCTGAACGCCATCCCGCAGGACCAGGCCATGCCGGTGGCGTGGGTGGTGAACGCGCCGGTGCGCAGCGAGGGGACGGCGATCTCCCCCTCGGGCGCGCGCCCGTGGCAGCGGCAGAGGCGGAACGCGATGCGACTGCCGCGGGCGTCGACCGCCACGGCGCCGGTACCGCCGAGGGCCCCGGGCCGGCCGGGGTCGCCCTCGCCGTCGAAGAGCCGGTTGCCGGCGCGGGCGCCGAGGGCGGTGACCTGGTGCGAGGCGGGGTCGCAGCCGACCACCGTGGTGCCGTCCTCGCTGACGGCGAGGCGGATGTGCCCCGGCTCGCCGTCGGCGCCGAGCGCGGCGCGGCCGGCGCCCCGGCGCCACAGCTCCCGGGGTTCGCCGGTGAGCGACCAGTGGGCGGTGCCGCCGCCGGGCTGGTCCTCGGTGCCGCCGAGGGAGGCGGTGAGGGTGGCCCCGTCGTCGCCCAGCACGAGATCGTGGGCGACCGCCGAGCGGGCGCCACGGACCAACGGGAGCCGCAGCGGCGCCGCGCCGGACGCCGGGCGCAGCAGCAGCAGTTCACCGAGGCCCGGGAACCAGGGCGCGGAGGTGGCGACGGCCACGGTCGCGAGGTCCCGGGTCGTGGCGACACCGAGGACACGCTCCGGGACGGCCGCGCGGCCTGCCAGCGGGCGGGTGGTGTCGAGTACGCCGGGTTCGCAGAGTTGTCGCACGGCCATGTCAGGACAGTAGACGCCCTGGCCGGGACTGTGGGCGGGTTGCGGACAACCGCCCCCGGGGACCGGTGTTTTCCGGGCGTTTCCCGGGGTGGGACAGCGCCGCAGCACCCCCTCACGAGGGCGGTTCACCCCAGCTGTCGCGGGTAGGGGGCTCCCGCCGCGGGGCGGTTCGTCCGGTGCGACAGCACGTCGGGGAGCGGGGTGGCCACGGTCCGCCACCGCGGGCGCACGGGGCGCCACGGAAAGCGCTACCGCGGCCTCGTGCGGCCCGCCGGCGTGCACGTGCACGGCCCGTCGCGGCGGTCCCACGGATCGGGCCGGTTCCGCCACCCTCGCCGGGGCGCCCCCGGGGCGGTCGCAGCCGCGGCCGACGGCGCGTGGCGCGGCCGGGGCACGCGGATCAGGGTGCGCGGACCGGTCAGGAGGAGGCGCGGCGGACCAGTTCGGTCGGCAGGATCAGGCCGGGGGCAGCGGCGGGCTCGCCCGCGATCTCGGCGAGCAGCGCCCGCGTCATGGCGCGGCCCATCTCCTCGGTGGGCTGCCGGACGCTGGTCAGCGGCGGGTCCATGTGCCGGGCGATCGCCGAGTCGTCGAAGCCGACCAGCGCCACGTCGCCGGGGACGGACCGCCCCGCCTCGCGGAGCGCGCGGCGCGCACCGGCGGCGGTCAGGTCGGAGGCGCAGAAGACGGCGTCGAGCCCGGGGCGGCGGCCGAGCAGCTCGTACATGGCCCGGTAGCCGCCCTCCTCGCTGAAGTCGCCGTGGGCGACCAGCCCCTCGTCCTCGTCCACCCCGCTGGCGGCGAGCTCCGCGTAGTAGCCGTCGAGGCGGCACTGGGCGGCGTACATGTCGCGGGAGCCGGTGATGGTGGCGACGGCGGCGGCGCCGCGCTCCAGCAGGTGCCGCACGGCGGCGCGCGCGCCGCCGACGTTGTCGCCGTCCACGTGGGGGAAGGACTCGTCGGCGGAACGGCGGCCGTTCATCACGGCGGGGATGCCGTTCTCCGCGAGCAGCTCGGGCAGGGGGTCCTCGCCGTGCACCGAGACCAGCAGCACGCCGTCGACGCGGTTGCCCGCGGCGTACTGGGCGAATCGTTCCCGCTCGGTCGCGGTGCTGCTCAGCGTGAGCAGCAGCTGGATGTCGGCCTCGGCCAGCTCGGTGCTGACGCCCCGGATTATCGAGGCGAAGTAGGGCTCGGCGAAGAGCCGGGTCTCGGGTTCGGGGACAACCAGGGCGACGGCGTCGGCGCGGTTGCCGGCGAGGGCCCGTGCCGCACGGTGCGGGACGTAGCCGAGGTCCGCGATCGCCGCCTCGACGGCGACGCGGGTGCGGTCGCTGACCCGCGGTGAGCCGTTGATGACCCGGGAGACGGTGCCGCGTCCCACGCCCGCGCGCTCCGCGACCTGTTCCAGCGTGGGCCGGCGTTCCCGCCCGGCCCGGTGTCGTGCAATCGCCATCGGGTCCTCCCGTCACATGCTCCCGAGACCCCCATCAGATCACGGAAACACGACGGTGCGGTCGGATGTATTGACACCGGCGCGCGTCTCGGGAAATCTCCGGACCACCGATGTGGGAGCGCTCCCACCGCGGCACCCTACCCACCAGACCCTCGAACGTTCCACACCCCGGGCCCGCTCACCCCACACTGCGCCGCACGCCGACCGGGAGAGGCAACGTCCACGCGCCAGGAGGACGAACCATGCGCACGACACCCCGTACCAGGATGACCCGACGGGCGGCGGTAGGGACAGCCGCCATGATGCTCGCCGTCACCGCCTGCTCCAGCGGCGGCGACTCCGACAGCAACGGAGGCGACGGCGACAAGATCACGCTGACCGTGGGCGTCTTCGGACAGTTCGGCCTGGAGGAGGCCGGCCTGTACGAGGAGTACATGGAGCTGAACGACAACATCGTGATCGAGCAGACCTCGGTGCAGAAGTCGGAGGACTACTACCCGGCCCTCCTGACACGGCTGCCCACCGGCTCGGGGCTGATGGACATCCAGGCCATCGAGGTGGCCAACATCTACGAGGTCACCAACGAGCTGAGCCAGTACTTCGTCGACTTCAACGACTACGACGTCGACACCGGCCACTTCCTGGACTTCAAGCTGGCGCAGGCCACCAACGCCGACGGCAAGGTGGTCGGCCTCGGGACCGACATCGGTCCGATGGGCATCTGCTACCGCACCGACCACTTCGAGGCGGCGGGGCTGCCCACCGACCGCGACGAGGTCTCCGCGCTGTGGGCGGACGACTGGCAGGCGTACATCGACACCGGCAAGGAGTTCGTCGAGTCCGACGTCGACGCGGCGTGGGTGGATGTCGCCGGCGGCGTCTTCAACGCCGTGGTCAACACCTACGAGGAGCGCTTCTACGACACCTCGGGCGAGGTCGTCTACCAGGAGAGCGAAGCGGTGCAGACCGCCTGGGACCTCGCGATGGACGCTGCCGAGAGCGGGATCACCGCCAAGCAGAAGCAGTTCGAGGCCGAGTGGGACCGCGCGATCGCCAACGGCGACTTCGCCACCGTCTCCTGCCCGGCGTGGATGCTCGGCTACATCCAGGACAAGGCCGGCGACGCGGGCGAGGGCCTGTGGGACTTCGCGCACGCACCCTCCCCCGGTAACTGGGGCGGCGCCTTCCTCTCCGTCACGGAGGCCTCCGAGCACAAGGAGGAGGCGGCGAAGCTCGCCGCGTGGCTGACCGCTCCCGAGCAGCAGGCCCGCTTCTTCGCCGAGCGCGGCAGCTTCCCGTCCTCGGCGGAGGCCGTCCAGGCCCCGGAGGTCGCGGACGCCACGCACGACTACTTCCAGGACGCTCCGATCGGCCGGCTCTTCACCGAGGCCGCCGAGGGCATCCCCACCCTGGTCCTCGGCCCGCGTGACCAGGTGATCCAGGAGCAGATCGCCAACGGCCTGCTCGCCGCGGACACCCAGGGCCTCTCCAGCGAGGAGGCGTGGGAGAGCACGGTCAACTCCATCGAGAACGCCCTCGCCGACTGAGGATCCGACACTCCATGACGACCCACGATTCGAGTGCCGCGCCCCCCGTCGAGGGGGGCGCGGCCCCGGGCCGGCCGGGACGGGCCGCCGAGAGCCCCGAGGAGCGCCGCCAGCGGCGCCGCTCGTGGCGCTTCCGGATGGACACCAAGGCCAGCCCCTACGCGTTCATCGCTCCCTTCTTCCTCTTCTTCGGGGCGTTCGGGCTCTTCCCGCTGCTGTTCACCGGGTGGGCGGCGCTGCACCGGGTCCGCCTCGCCGCTCCCAACGACATGGAATGGGCCGGGCTGGACAACTTCGTCCGGCTGATGTCCGACGAATACTTCTGGAACGCGCTCGGCAACACCTTCACCATCGGGGTGCTCGCCACCGTTCCGCAGCTGGCCATCGCCCTGGGCCTGGCGCACCTGCTCAACTACAAGATGCGCGGCTCCAACTTCTTCCGCGTGGCCATGCTCACCCCGTACGCCACCTCGGTGGCGGCGGCGACGCTCGTGTTCGCGATGCTCTACGGACGCGACTACGGCATGATCAACTGGGCGCTGGACCTGGTCGGCATCGACGCGGTGGACTGGAAGAGCGGCAGCCTCACCACCCAGTTCGCCATCTCCACCATCGTGATCTGGCGGTGGACGGGCTACAACACGCTCATCTACCTCGCGGCCATGCAGGCCGTGCCGAAGGACCTCTACGAGTCGGCCGCGCTGGACGGGGCCTCGCCGTGGAAGCAGTTCCTCCACGTGACCCTCCCCTCGCTGCGTCCCACGATCCTCTTCACCGTCGTGGTCTCGACGATCGGCGCCACCCAGCTCTTCGGTGAGCCGCTGCTGTTCGGCGGCAGCCCCTCCGGCGGCGCGCAGAACGAGTACCAGACACTCGGCCTGTACATGTACGAGATGGGCTGGACCAACTTCAACCTCGGACGGGCCTCCGCCATCGCCTGGGCCATGTTCCTGCTGCTCATCATCATCGGCCTGGTGTACTGGGCGGTCACCAAGCTGGCCTCGCGCGGCACCGCAGGCAAGGGGGCCTGACCATGACGCTTTCGGCTCCCGTGACCCCCGAGACCACGACCCCCGTCCTCCCGCCCGGCGACGACGGCGGGCCGCCCCGCCGCGTCAAGCGCGGCGGGAAGGCCGGCAAGCAGTTGCGGGCGGGCTGGCTCACCTACACCATCCTGGCGATCTTCACCTTCGGTTCGCTGTTCCCGCTGGTGTGGACGGCGATAGCTGCCTCGCACAGCAACGCACGGCTCGCCCAGTCGCCCCCGCCGTTCTCCTTCGGTGACCGGCTGTGGCACAACCTGGACCAGGCGTGGAACACCGCCAACATGGGCAAGGCCCTGTTCAACACGGTGTTCGTGGCGGGCACCATCACCGTCTCGACCGTGCTGTTCGCGACGCTCGCGGGCTTCGCCTTCGCCAAGCTGCGGTTCCGTGCGAAGAACCTGCTCCTGCTGCTGGTGATCGGCACGATGATGGTGCCGCCCCAGCTCAGCGTGGTCCCGCTGTTCATGGCCATCGCGGAACTGGGCTGGACCAACCACCTCCAGGCCGTCATCCTGCCGATGATGGTCAGCGCCTTCGGCGTCTTCTTCATGCGCCAGTACCTGGTGCAGGCGCTGCCCACCGAGCTGATCGAGGCGGCCCGGATGGACGGCGCCAACAGCCTCCGGGTGGTCTGGCACGTGGTGCTCCCGGTGGCACGGCCGGCCATGGCCGTGCTGGCGATGCTCACCTTCGTGATGGCCTGGAACGAGTTCTTCTGGCCGATCATCGCCTTGACCCAGCAGAACCCGACCGTGCAGGTCGCGTTGACCGGCCTCGGCCGCGGGTATGTCCCCGACCAGGGCGTCATCATGGCCGGTGCCCTGCTGGGCACCCTGCCGCTGCTGATCGCCTTCGCGATCTTCGGCAAGCAGATCGTCGGCGGCATCATGCAGGGCGCCCTGAAGGGCTGACACCGCCGCGCGGGGTGCGCCCGTCCTCGACGGGTGCGCCCCGCTTCCTTTGAACCACGAATGGGAGCGCTTCCATGACTGAAAGCCATCTCACGTCCCTCTCCCCCGTCGCCCCCGACCTGGAGTTCCCCTCGGACTTCCTGTGGGGGACGGCGACCGCGTCCTACCAGATCGAGGGCGCCGCCCGGGAGGGCGGTCGCACCCCGTCCATCTGGGACACCTTCAGCCACACCCCCGGCAAGGTGCAGGCGGGCGACACCGGCGACGTCGCCTGCGACCACTACCACCGCTGGGCCGAGGACCTCGACCTCGTCAAGGAACTCGGCATCGGCGCCTACCGGTTCTCCACCTCCTGGAGCCGGGTGCAGCCGACCGGTCGCGGCCCGGCGCTCCAGTCCGGTCTGGACTTCTACCGGCGCCTCACCGACGGCCTGCTGGAGCGCGGCATCACCCCCGTGGTGACGCTCTACCACTGGGACCTGCCGCAGGAACTGGAGGACGCAGGCGGCTGGCCGGAGCGGGAGACCGCCGAGCGGTTCGCCGAGTACGCCACAATCATGGCCGAGGCGCTGGGCGACCGGGTCTCGATGTGGACGACCCTCAACGAGCCGTGGTGCAGCAGCTTCCTGGGCTACGGCTCCGGCGTGCACGCCCCCGGCCGCACCGAGCCGCTCGCCGTGCTGCGGGCCGCCCACCACCTCAACCTCGCGCACGGACTGGGCACCCAGGCGCTCCGCGCCGCCCTGCCCGCCGGCGCGAAGGTCTCCATCACCCTCAACCCCGCGGCGGTCCGCCCCCTCACCGGCTCCCCCGAGGACGCGGACGCTGCCCGCCGCATCGACGCCCTCCAGAACCGCATCTTCACCGGCCCGCTGCTGCACGGCGGCTACCCGGAGGACCTCAAGGCGGACACCGCCGAGATCACCGACTGGTCCTTCGTGCTGCCGGGCGACGAGGAGATCATCAACCAGCCGCTGGACTCGCTCGGGATCAACTACTACAACCCGGCGATCGTCTCGCACGCCCCGGCCGGCGGCTCCGCCAAGGACGACGGCCACGGCGACTCCGCGCATTCGCCCTGGGTCGGCTCCGGCCACGTCGCCTTCCATCAGGCGACCGAGGAGCGCACCGAGATGAACTGGTCGATCGACCCGACCGGTCTCACCGAGCTGCTGCTGCGCTTCCACCGCGAGGCGCCCGGACTGCCGCTGTACGTCACCGAGAACGGCGCGGCCTTCGCCGACACCGTCGACGAGGACGGGCAGGTGCGCGATCCGCGCCGCGTCTCCTACCTGCACGGGCACCTCGGCGCGGTGCGCGACGCGATCGGGCAGGGCGCGCCGGTCCGCGGCTACTTCGTCTGGTCGCTGCTGGACAACTTCGAGTGGGCGTACGGGTACAGCAAGCGGTTCGGCGTCGTGCACGTGGACTTCGAGACGCTGCGCCGCACCCCGAAGAGCAGCGCGCTGTGGTACGCCGACCTGATCCGGCGCAACCGCCCCATGTGACACACCGGCCGCGCCGGCGCCTGCCTCCTCCAGTTCCTGCGGCAGGTCCCAGTGGTAGAGCGTCACCACGGGGGTGATGCCGCGCTCCAGC
>NZ_JAAVJD010000217.1:0-3329 GCF_012033735.1 Streptomyces lonarensis
CGTCGGCGCCCCGCCACCCGCGCCCGCCGGACCACCCGGCCAGGGCAGGCACGCCCACCGCCCGCGCCGTACCCGCCCCGCCGGGCGCGGAGCGGGGGAGCGCCGATGACCGCCCTCACCCTCGCCGGGCGCGACGCCGGCATCATCGCCTGGCGCAACCTGCTCAACCTCGGCCGGACCCCCGGCTCGGTCATCGCCGCACTCGTCCAGCCGCTGATGTTCGTCCTGCTGCTGGCCTACGTCTTCGGCGGCAGCCTCGGCGGAGACGACTACCGCGTCTACCTGATGGGCGGCATCTTCGCCCAGGCGGTCACCTTCAACGCCGCCTTCACCGCGCTGGGGCTCGCCAACGACATGCACAAGGGGCTGGTCGACCGGTTCCGCTCGCTGCCCACCCCGCGCTCCTCCGTCGTCCTGGGCCGGACGCTCTCCGACCTCACCATGAGCACCGTCACCCTGACGGTCACCGCCCTGTGCGGCCTGCTCGTCGGTTGGCGCACCGACGCCCCCGCCCACCACGTGCTGCTCGGGTTCGTCGTCATCCTGCTCTTCGCCTTCGCGATGTCCTGGGTCGGCGCCACCATCGGGCTCACCGCGCGCAGCGTCGAGGTGGCGCAGAGCGCCGGGCTGATCTGGCTGTTCCCGGTCACCTTCGTCTCCTCGGCCTTCGTCTCGCCCACCGCGATGCCCGGACCGCTGCGGACGGTCGCCGAGTGGAACCCTGTCTCCGCCACCGCCACCGCCGCACGCGAGCTGTTCGGCAACGTGCCGCCGGCCGGCCTGGGGCCGGGCGACGCCTGGCCGGTGCGGAACGCGCTGCCCTACTCGCTGCTGTGCACCGCCGTCATCACCGCCGTCTTCATGGCGCTGGCGGTGCGTCGCTACCGGCGGATCACCCGCGGCTGACGCCACCCGCTCGGGCCGACCGCCGTCCGTCCCGGCCCGGATGCCGGGACGGACGGCAGGCCGTGCTCAACTGCAGGTGGAGCGGCTGCTGTTCTGCAGGGTCAGGTCTCGGTAGGTGATCGCGGTCCCGCAGGGGCTCTCCCGCAGCGCCGAGTCACGGATGGTCAGATTCTGGAGGGTGACGTCCCGCGTGACCGCGAACTCCGCCCGCGACGCGATCCGTACGTCGCCGGGGCCCGAGACGGTCCCGCCGGAGGTCGCGATGTTCACGTTGTAGCAGTTCTCGATCAGGATCGCGTTGTTGCCGGTACCCGCGATGTCGACCCGGCCGATCTCCACGCCGCCGCTCTCCGAGACGCAGAACACCCCTCGCCCGCCGCCGCGGGCCACGACCTCCCCGACGCGGATGTTCACGGGGTAGGCGTTGCCGACGCGGCCGTTGCGGTTGGCCATGCGGAACGCGGCGTATCCGGTCCCCGTCCCCGCGCCCACCGCGTCCACCCGGCCGACGGTGGCGTTGGTGGTGTCGTTGAGCAGCAGTCCGCTGTACCCGGTGTTCCGTGCGGTCACGGTCCCCACCGTCAGGCCGTCCACGCCGTACGTCTCGACCCCGTGGTTGTCCGTCCCGGAGACGAAGACGTTGTCGATGCGGACGTTCCGGGTGCGCACCGAGCGGTCGCCGTGGTTGTCGATCCGCACCCCCAGCCCTCCGGAGAGCCGCAGGTCGAGCGCGCCCAGCGTCACCCCGGTGGCGTTGCGGACGAAGACGCCGAAGTAGGGATGCCCTGTCATGGCGAGATGCCCGACGGTGACGTTGGTGGCGTTCCGCACCCGGATCGGCGCGTGGTTGGCCGCGACGGTGCCGCTGACCTGGAGCGTGCCGCAGACGTCGAGCGAGGTGTGACTGGGCAGGTCGAGCGACTGGTTGGCCGGGACGGAGCCCGAGCCGCGGACCACCACCCGCTGGGCGGTGGTGCGTCCGGGATCGAGACTGCCGACGGCGGCGCGCATCGCCGCCAGCATGTCCGGGCCGCTGTACCCCGGCGCGCGCCAGGTGTTGCCCTCCCGGACCGCCTCGGCGTGGAAGGAGCCGTCGCCGCAGGCGAACGGGCGGACGACTCCGCCGGTGCCGGCGGGGTCGGCGGCGTCGTCCGGGGTGGTCGCGAACTCCGCGGCGCCGGCGGCCTGAGCCGCCTCGGGCCGGTCCGGGGCCGCGACCGCAGGTCCGGCCAGGGTGCCGGCGGCGGTGGCGAGCACGGCGGCCGCGGTGACGGCGAGGGCGCCGCGACGACGCCGGCGGCGGGCGGGGGAGCGGGGGTGGTCCGGGTGCATGCGATCACTCCGTGTGGGGGAGTTGGGAGCGCTCCCATATGCGCCACCGTTGGGCGGCGGGACGCCGCGGCCCTGGGGGTGGCCGCCGTCGTCCGTGGCAAGCGCTTGCTGAGTGCGGAGAGTGTCCATCCGCCGCGACCGGACGTCAACGCCCCGGGCGGGAAAACCGTTGCGGCTCCCCGGAGCCGCCCCTAGCGTCGCCTTCCATGGACCAGCCCGCCCCCGATCGGCTCGCGGACGCCCCCGCCGACGTCCTCGCCGAAGCCCTCGCCGCGTCGGCGCGGGTGTTGCGGCCGCACGCCGGCGCCGACTGGGACCGCCGCGCCGGGAGCCTGACCTGGAGCTGCCGGGAGACGGCCGCCCACCTGGCGCACGACCTCGCGGCCTACGCCGGCCAGCTGGCCGGGCTGCCGGGCGACCGGTACCTGGCGTTCGACCTCGTGGTGCCCGCCGCCACCGAGCCCGCCGAGGTGCTGCGCGTGGTCGATGCCTGCGGCGTGCTGCTGCTCGCCGCCCTCGCCCGGTCCTCGCCGCGAGACCGGGCCTGGCACTGGGGGCCGTGCGACCCGGCCGGGTTCGCCGCCATGGGCACCGCCGAGACCCTGCTCCACACCTGGGACATCACCCGCACGCTGCAGCCGGCGTGGGAACCGCCCCCGGAGCTGTGCGCCGCCGTCCTGCACCGGCTGTTCCCCGACGCACCCACCGGCGCCGGCGACCCCGCCGCGGTCCTGCTGTGGTGCACCGGTCGTGGTGAGCTGCCCGGACGCCCCCGCCGCACCAGCTGGGCGTGGCGGGCGGCCCGCGGCTGAGCGAGAGCGTGTGGGCCCCGCGCCCCCGGCTGCGGCCCGGTGCCGCGTTCTCGGAGGCGCCCGCAACCAGCCCGGTACGAGGGCGCCCCTCGGCCTCGCAGCTGACCGCGTCCGACGCCGCGAGCCGATCCGACACGGGGTCTCGTACACCCGCCGAGGGGGCGTCCGCCGGTTCCGTGTGCTCCGGCGTCGTGCCGCCGTCCGCGCCGCCCACCGGGCTACGGTGGCCGGGTACCGCCCACCGACCCGCCCGCCCCGCCGCGCGGAGCCGCCGAAGGC
>NZ_JAAVJD010000217.1:3339-8771 GCF_012033735.1 Streptomyces lonarensis
CGTGACCTTCGCCGTGCAGCCGTCGGTCCCCGGTACCAAGGCGGCCCGGCTCTCCCTCGTCCGGCACCTCGCCCGCCCCGCCGCGCGGAGCCGCCGAAGGCGCCCCGCCGGACGGCCACCACCCCGAGGAGTTCCCCGTCATGGGCGACGTCCCCGTCCTGTCATCCCCGCACGGACCGTCCCTGCCCGCCATCGGTCTGGGCACCTACAAGCTGAAGGGCGCGGCCGGCGCCGAGGCGATCGGCGCCGGGCTGCGTGCCGGGTACCGGCTGCTGGACTCGGCCGCCAACTACGACAACGAGGGCGCCGTCGGCCGCGCCGTGCGGCACTCCGCCGTCCCGCGCGAGGAGATCGTCGTCACCTCCAAGCTGCCCGGGCGCCACCACCGCCACGACGACGCGCTCGCGGCGGTCGAGGAGTCGGTCTACCGCAGCGGCCTGGAGTACCTGGACCTCTACCTCATCCACTGGCCGAACCCCCGCACCGACCGGTACGTCGAGGCGTGGAGCGCCCTGATCGAGGCGCGGGACCGCGGGCTGGTGCGGGCCATCGGGGTGTGCAACTTCCTGCCCGAGCACCTCGACCGGCTCACCGCCGAGACCGGGGTGACCCCCGCGGTCAACCAGATCGAACTGCACCCCTACTTCCCGCAGAGCGAGCAGCGGGCCTACGACGCGGACCACGGCATCCTCACCCAGTCGTGGAGCCCGCTGGCGCGTGCCCGGGACCTGTTCGACGAGCCGGTGCTGGTCGGCATCGCCAAGGAACTCGGGGTCACCGTCGCCCAGCTGGTGCTCCGCTGGCACCTCCAGCTCGGTGCGATCCCGCTGCCCAAGGCCACCTCGCCCGAGCGGCAGGCCGCCAACCTGGACGTGTTCGGGTTCGAGCTGAGCGACGAGGAGATGGCGCGGATCGCCTCGCTGGCCCGGCCCGAGGGGCGGCTCGCCGACCAGGACCCCGCCCACTACGAGGAGTTCTGACCTCGGCCCCACCGTCCCGCAGCGACGCCGCCCCCGGTCCGCACCGCGCGGACCGGGGGCGACGTCACGCCCCGAGATGTCAGAGGTAGAGCCCGTCGCCGGTCACCACACGGTCGTGCGCCTGCGAGGGGTCGACCCCGCGGCGCAGCGCGAACAGCTCGGCCAGGGTGGCGCCCTCCCGGCCGACGCCCTCCTCGCTCCCGAGCCACTGCACCGACTCCCGCCGCGACAGCCGGCCGACCTCGATGCGCGCCAGGCAGCGGCCGGGCCGCACCACCGCCGGGTGCAGCCGCTCCAGGTCCTCGTTGGTGGTGATGCCGACGAGGACCCGGCGGCCCTGGCCCAGCAGGCCGTCGGTGAGGTTGAGCAGCCGGGACATCGCCTGGCCGGCGGAGTCCTTGGCGCCGCCGCGGATCAACTCGTCGCAGTCCTCCAGCAGGAGCAGCCGCCATCGGCCGTCGTCCTCGTCGTCCGGGTCCTCGCCGATGGCCACGTCCATCAGGTAGCCGACGTCGTTGAACAGCCGCTCCGGGTCGAGGACGCAGTCCACCTGGCACCAGTCGCGCCAGGCGCGTGCCAGCGTCCGCAGCACCGAGGTCTTGCCCGTGCCGGGCGGGCCGTGCAGCAGCACCAGCCGGCCCGACACGTCCTCGGCCGTGGTCGTCATCAGCCGGTCCATGGCGGTGGCCACGGGGGCGGCGTAGTTGGGCCGGGCCTCCTGCCACGACGCCGCGCTGATGCTGCGGGTGGTGCGGACCGGGCCGTTGCTGGGGGAGAAGTGCCAGAAGCCCATCGAGACCGAGGCGGGTTCGGTGTCGTCCGGCTTCTCCGCCCCGTCCACGGCCTCCTTGAGCACCCGTTCGGCGACCTCGTCGCTGCGGGCGACCACCGTGACCTGGGCCCCGAACTGCCAGCGCTGCGAGCGCACCAGGAAGTCGGCCCCGGCGGCGAGCACCGAGTCGTTGTCGGAGCCCCGTGAGGTGTGGCGGACCCGGACGTCCGCGGGCAGCAGACTGTGCTCGTCCTTGACCTGGCGGAGCCGTTTGCTGCGGGCGAAGGGGTAGTCCCCGGAGGCGTAGCCGGCGACGAGGAGGGCGTCGATGACCTCGCCGGGCGAGGTCGGGTCGTTGACGACGAGACCGAAGGGCGGCTGTTCCTCCGAGCGGGACGGGCGGTGATCGGCGTGCATACCGCCCATGATCGGCCATCGGGTGCCCCGGACGCACGCCCTTATGCGCGGGGTACGGTGTCGCTCCGTACTGCGTGGTGCGGGCAGTGGCTCCCGGCCGGCGGTCGGGGAACCGCCGCGGCCTGCGGCGGCGCGCCGGGTGACCGTGCGTCAGGTGGCGCGGGTGCGTGTGCGAGGGTGTACCTCCCCGAGGAACGGATGTGCGGTACGGCGCGCGTCCGGCGGCACGCCGTGGGGTGGTGCGCCCTGGCAGTGCGCCCGGCGGTGACGACCCCGGTGTGTTCGTCAACACCCTTGCGGGAAAGGTGAATCATGGGTCCGGGATACTCTGCCGCCTCGGCGGGGCGTTAGGGTGGATCGCCCCGGACCGGGTGGCCCAGTTACGGGTGGGAGAGGCATGGATCGGATAACAGTGCGCAGCAGGCCCCGCGTGCCTGCGGTCGAGTGCCGGAGCGGTGCGTCCGGACCGCGCCTTGAGCGCCATCTGAGCGTGCTCGCGGGACCCGCCGTACCGCAGCGGGACGCCGAGGACGCCACCGAGTTGATGCGGGAGCTGACCCGGCGCGACGAGCGTCCGGCGCCGGCCTCCCGCGGGGCCCGGGTGCACCTCCTGGCCCCGCTGCGGCGGCTTCGCCGCACGCTCTTCGGCGGTCGCGACTGACCGGCGACGACACACCGCCCGACGGCCCGTCGGCGGGTGGCGGCCCGTCCTCGGACGGGCCCCGCCCCGACGGGCCCTCGGCGCGCGGTCACGAGGTCGGCGACGGCCTGTCGCGGTGCCCGCTCTCCCGGCGCCGCCCGCCGCGGCCGCCGGTCTGCGGGCCGCGCGACCTCACCGCGGATCGGCGTCCACCGACACCGCGAACGAGAACCGGTCGCCCCGGTAGTGGATACGGACGACGTCCACCGTTCGGCCCCGGTCGTCGTAGGAGATGCCGGTACAGTGCAGGATCGGACTGAGCAGCGGGACCTCCAGCAGCCGTGCCGTCCCCGGGTCGGCGAGCCGGGCCTGCACCGTGTTGTCGATCCGGTGGACCGCCACGCCCGCCTCGTCCCGCAGCACCTTCGTCATCGGCCACCGCTCCAGCAACTCCGCGTCCACCCGTTCGGCGACGTCCGGCGGTAGCAGGTTCTCCGCCCAGTTGGTCGGTTCGCCGCTCTCCGGGTCGCGGCGCAGCCGCCGGAAGGCCACCACCTCGTCCAGGCCGGGGAAGTGCTCGGCGACCTCGGGCGGGACGGCCGTCGTCTGCCGCGCGAGCAGCGTGCTCAGCTCCCCGGACTGCTGCGCAACGATCGCGTCGACCGACCCCAGTAGCGGCACCGGCGCCCCGCGCGGCACGTCGGGCTGGATGAACGTGCCGCGCCGCCGGTGGCGGCTGATCAACCCCTCGGTCTCCAGTTCCTTCAGCGCCTGCCGCATGGTGAGCACACTGACGCCGTAGTGGCCGGCGAGCCGCTCCTCCGTCGGCAACCGCAGGGGCTCCTGCGGTTGCCGGCCGAGTATGGACGCGCGCAGCGACTGGGAGACCTGGTACCACAGCGGCAGCTTGCGGTTCAGCTCGACGGTGTCGGGGGCGAAGACGCTCATGCCGTACTCCCGGGGGCGCGGGGCTCAGGAACGGAAGTTCCGCCGGAGACCGTCCCACACGGTGTCGTAGTCCTGCTGGAGGTGCCCGGCGGAGCGTGCCTGTCCGGCCAGGGTGACCGGCCAGCGCGTCTCGAACATGAACGCCAGTCCGTCGTCCACCTTCTGCGGCACCAGGTCCGCGCCGCTCGCCCGGTCGAAGGTTTCCCGGTCGGGGCCGTGCGCGGACATCATATTGTGCAGCGAACCGCCCCCCGGGAGGAAGCCCGCGGCCTTGGCGTCGTAGGCCCCTTCGATCAGCCCCATGTACTCGCTCATCACGTTCCGGTGGAAATAGGGCGGCCGGAAGGTGTCCTCGCCGACGAGCCAGCGGGGTGCGAAGACCACGAAGTCGGCGTTGGCCAGTCCCGGGGTGTCCGACGGCGAGGTGAGGACGGTGAAGACCGAGGGGTCGGGGTGGTCGTAGCTGATGCTGCCGATGACGTTGAAGCGACGCAGGTCGTAGACGTACGGCACGTGGTTGCCGTGCCAGGCGACGACGTCCAGCGGCGAGTGGTCCAGCGTGGCGGCCCAGAGGTTGCCGCCGAACTTGTTCACCACTTCCACCGGGCGGTCCGTGTCGTCGAAGTCGGCGGTCGGGGCCAGGAAGTCCCGGGCGTCGGCGAGCCCGTTGGCGCCGATCGGCCCGAGTTCCGGGAGTTCGAACGGCGCGCCGTAGTTCTCGCAGACGTACCCCCGTGCGCTCGTCCCCTCGGCGATGTCGACGGCGAACCGAACCCCCCGCGGCACCAGGGCGACGTGCCCGGGGGCCACGGTCAGCCGGCCGAACTCGGTGCGCAGTTCCAGGACCCCGCGCTCGGGGACGATCAGCAGCTCGCCGTCGGAGTTCCCGAAGACCCGGTCGGGCATCGAGGTGTCGGCGCGGTAGAGGTGGATCGCCATGCCGCTGCGCTGCCGGGCGTCGCCGTTGCCGCCGAGCGTCCACAGGCCGTCGACGAAGTCGGTGCCCGCCGCGGGGGCCGGCAGCGGGTCCCAGCGGAACCGGTTCGGATCGGGGACGGTCTCCTCGAAGGGGGCGCAGCGCAGCTCGCGGTTGTCGACGCGGGCGAAGGCGGGGTGGACCGCCGAGGGACGCACCCGGTAGAGCCAGGAGCGGCGGGTCCGCGCCCGCGGCTCGGTGAAGGCGCTGCCGGAGAGCTGCTCCGCGTAGAGCCCGAGCGGCGCGCGCTGCGGGGAGTTCCGGTCGCGGGGGAGCGCGCCGGCGACGGCCTCGCTCTGGTGCTCGTTCCCGAAGCCGCTCAGCATGGCGCGGCCTCCGGGTCCGGTCCCGATCGGCGGCACGTCCGCCGTCGTCCGCGCGTCGTGGTGGTCCGTCATTGCGCCCTCGGCATCCCCGGTGCACCACCGGTCGCTCCGCGGGGTGCCCGGCACCCCGAGATTCCTTTGTCAGACCATAGGAATAGGGGTGACGTCGCGTCAACGCTCGTGCGCCTGAACGGGCCACGCATCCTCCGGTCGCGGGAGCGCGGGCCTCGCCGGTCGCGCGCCGGGGCGGGGACGTGCAGCGGGGCCCGGTGGGCGGTCCGCACGCCGTGGGCGCCCGCGTACGGCTCCCGAGCCGGGACGGTGCCACGGGCACAAACGCGCCCACCCGAGGCGTCCGCAGGGCGGCCAGGCG
>NZ_JAAVJD010000218.1 GCF_012033735.1 Streptomyces lonarensis
AACAGCCGCTCGTTGGGCTGCCGTGCGGCGGGCACCGCGGCACTCTCGGTCATGTGCTCTCTCCAGGCTCGGCTGTCCTACGGACTTGTCCGCAGAATCGATGCCCACCCGTCGCCGGGCCCCCGCCTGCGGTGCCCCCGAACGCACCCCCGCCGCCGCCCGTCGCACCCGGTACCGGCCGTCGTCGGGCGGGCAACCGCAGCGGGGTCGACGGCCCGTCCGAGGTGGCGGCTGTCGTCAGACCGGGCACCGGCCGCCGGCGCGCCGGCAGCGCGGGCAGCACGGCGAGTGGCAGTGGCGGCCCCGTCGGCGGGCGGCGGGTAGCCGTAACCGCCGGGTGCCCCGCCCGGGGCGGGCGGCGCCCCCGGCGGGGCCGGGGGCGGGAACGGTGCGTCGGGCTGCGCCCACTGCTCGTCCCACGGGCCGGCCTGCCCGGACGGGTCCGCGCCGGTGTGCGCCCACGGGTCGGGCGCACCGCCGGGCTGCCACGCCGCGCCCTCGTACCCGTGCGGCTCCTCCGCTCGCCTGTGGCGGTTGCTCGACACCGGCGTGGGTCCTCCGTCACTCCTCGGGCCGCGCCCGGGCCCGGGTGGCGGCGATGCCGGGGCACGGCAGCCGCTCGCACACAGGAGCGGTCACCAACCCGTTCGGCCGACTGTACCCGGAGTCACCGGCCCGACCGGACCGCAGGATCGCACGCCGGGCGTCAGACGAGTGCCGGGGCGGCCCCCCTCCAGCGCTCCTGGAACTCCTTGACGTGAGGCGTGTCCTGATAGGGCGCCAGCCGTGCGTTGAAGTCCGCGAAGTACTGGCTGCCCCGTCGCGACCGCAACCCCGTCAGCAGCACGCCGGCCTCCCCGGCGGTCTGGCAGGCGTGCTCCACCTCGGCCTGCTGGAGCTTGCCCGTGGCGAGCACCAGCAGCCCGATCGCGCGCCGTCGGGTCCGGCTCTCCGGGTGTCCCGCCAACGCCTCCGAGGCGCGCTGCTGGGTGGCGTTGCCCTGTTCGAGGTCGCGATGGCAGTGGGCCAGCTCGTCGGCGAGGTACGCCGAGTCGTAGTGCGCGACCCAGTCCGGGTCCTCGCCGCGCGACCCCCCGGCGCGTTCCATGGCGGCGAGCGCCGGGGAGGCCGCCCGGCGGCACGCCTCGCGGTCGCCGAGCTGCGCGTGGCCGCGGGCCTCAGCGGCGAGGAACAGCGCCTCCGCCCGGGGCGGTACCTGGCCGCGGGTGCCCTCCTGCGCGGCCCGGGCGAGCTGGATCACCTCGCGCGGGCTGCCCAGCTGGGCGGCGAGGTGGCTCATGCCCGCGGCGAGCACGTAGCCGCCGAAACCCCGGTCGCCGGCGGCCTGGGAGAGCCGCAGCGCCTGGATGTAGTAGCGCTGCGCGAGCCCGGGTTGGCCGGTGTCGACCGCCATGTAGCCGGCGAGTTCCGTGAGACGGGCGGCCGCGGCGAACAGCCTGCGCCCGACCGACTCCCGGTAGGAGCCGGTCAGCAGCCCCGCCACCACACCGTTGAGGTAGTGCGCGACGACGGGCCGGACGTGGCCCGCGCCCCAGCGGCGGTCGAGCTCCACCATCGCCTCGGTGGTGGCGATCACCGCCTCGACGTCGCTCATCCCGACACGACCGGTCCCGGCCGGCGCGGCGACGGAGTCGTCGATCCGGGCGATCAGCCAGTCGCGGCTCGGCTCCACCAGCGCGCCCGGCGCCACGGCGGCGCCGCCGGCCGGGGTCTGGCCGGTCCCGGTGGGCTGCGGCCGGGCGGAGTCCGCCCGCCACAGTTCCCGGGCCTCCTCGATCGCCTCCAGCAGCCCCGGGGCGAAGGTCAGCCCCACCGCCGAGGGCGGCTGGCGGGAGCCGCCCATGCCGATCTCCTGCAGGGTCACCGTGCGGCCCAGCTTCCGGCCCAGCGCCTCGGCGATCACCTCCGGCGCGCGGCCACGCGGCCGCTGTCCTCTGATCCACCTGGCGACCGAGGTCTTGTCGTACCGGAAGTCGAGCCCTCGCTCTGCCGCGCACACGTTGACGCGGCGGGCGAGGCCCGCGTTCGAGCACCCCGCCTCCCGTATCAGGGACAACAGCCGCTCGTTGGGCTGCCGTGCGGCGGGCACCGCGGCACTCTCGGTCATGTGCTCTCTCCAGGCTCGGCTGTCCTACGGACTTGTCCGCAGAATCGATGCCCACCCGGGGCCGGGCCCCATGCGCCACGCTCCCGCGGATGCACCCGTGCGCCCCTCCTGCAAGCCGCGCTCCCGGCGGTGACCGTAACCGCCGGGGGCGCGGAGAGTTGTGATCACCGTGAGAGAGACCGCCGCAGCCCCCGCCCCGCCCGCCGCCACCCCCGACCGCCGGGCGGGGATTCCGCAGCAACGGGGCGACGGCCCGCTGGAGCACGCCGTCCGGTACACCGAGGAGCGGCACTGGGACGTGCTGCCCGGCACCTGGCTGGAGCACCGCGGCGGGACCGTCCACTGCTCCTGCGGGGCCCCGGCGTGCGAGGCGCCGGGCGCCCACCCCGACGGCCCGGGCTGGGCGGAGCGGGTCACCTCCAGCCCGGCCGCCGCGCGGCGGATGTGGGAGGCGGAACCCCGCGCCTCGGTGCTGCTGCCGACCGGGCGCAGCTTCGACGTCCTCGACGTGCCGGAGTCGGCCGGCTGCCTGGCGCTGGCCCGGCTGGAACGCGCCGAGGTCGAACTCGGCCCGGTCGCCGCGACCCCCGGCGGCCGGATGATGTTCTTCGTGCTGCCCGGCGGGGCGGTCAAGGCGCCGGGGATGCTGCGGCAGCTGGGCTGGCCCCGGAACGCGCTCGACCTGCGGACGGTGGGCGGCAACGGCTACGTGCCGGCGCCGCCGACCCGGCTGGGGCCGCTGGGCTCGGTGCAGTGGGTGCGGCGCGGCGGCCGGGCCGTCCGCTGGCCCGCCGACCCGGAGGAGATCCTGCCCTCGCTGGCCTACGCCTGCGGGCTGGACCACGGCTGAGAGCGGGTTCGGGACCCCACGTCGGGTCGGCTCTCGGCGTCGGACGCGGTCAGCTGCGCGGCGGAGGGGCGCCCTCGTACCGGGTGGTGTTCGGGCGTCTTTCGACCACGCGGCAGGTGGCCGTAGCCGGCGTCGCGGGCGGCGTGGGGTCTCACACCCGCTCCGAGGCCGCCGGGGGCGCGCCGCCCGCTCCCGGCGTGCGGCGGCGGGCCGGACGCCCGGTTCCGGCGACCGGCTCGGTCGTCGGCGCGCCCCCGCTCCGCGATCATGCTCCCCCGGGTGCGCCCCGTGGAACGCGGGGTTCCGCTGATGCTGCCGCGGTCGGCCGGGGCTCCCGGGCCCGGAGGGTCGGGAGGTGGGCGCGCCCCGCGGCCCGGCGAACCGGTCCGTCCCCGTGACGCCTCGGCGCTACCGGGCGCCGCGCATCGCGGCGCGTCAGCTGTCGAGCAGCTCCGCCATCGACACCGACTCCTCGTCGGACGGCGCCGTCACCTCGACCGGCACGTTGAACTCGGAGTCCATCGTCTGGTGCACCCCGTCCGCGGGCCCTGAGACACGCAGCACGTAGTGGGGCCGCTCCGCCATGATGTGGAGTTCGGAGACCTCGCCGAGCAGCCTGGTGAGTTCGAACTCCACCACCGGGGTCCCGTCGATCTCGCCCCGCCCGACCTCGGCGACCTCGCCCACGAACCCCACAGCCCCCCACCCCTCCCGGAACTCGTCGAGCGTGCACATCTCCCCGGGCGTGTGAGCGGCCGGCAGGTCGCGGAGCGAGCCGGCAAGGTAGCGGCCGTCGAGAAACTCTTCGACTTCCGGCTCGTCGGCAGCCGCCCAGTACGCCTCGTCGCCCTTCAGCCAGTAGTCGTCCCCCAGTTGGATGAACTCCATCACCCCGTCGTCGGCCATGTCCATGGAAGCCAGGCATGCGCCGGTGTCGTCCATCCAGAGGTCCATCCCCATCGGCGCCCCGTCGACCGTCAGGTCGCCCGTCACGCGCAGCGCGGTGGCGGCGCGGAGCTCCTCCGTGGCCGCGGCGAGGTACTCCCTCGGCCGCAGCTCGGGCGCTTCCGCCGATTCCTCCGCCTCGGCCGCGGGCGCGGACCCGGCGCCGGTCGGCTCCTCGGCCCGTGCGGCCGTCCACTGCTCCGCGTGCAGCCCGCCCCCGCATGCGGTCAGCGCCAGCAGCCCCGCTGCCGCAACTCCGGCGGCGCGGCGCCCGGTACGCGCACGATGGTTCACGTGTTCCCCCTCGGTGTAGAGGGGGGATCGTATCGACGGCCACCGGCACCGACAGGGGCGGCTCCCGCGCGCCCGCCGGCACAGGGGCGCCGCCGCGGCGCGCTTCCCACGCCGGGGACCGACCGGGCGGATCAGACGGGGCTGACCTCCCCCGGGAGGAAGATCTCCTCCGGGCGGGGCGGGGTGATCTCCAGCGGCTCGTTGTAGCGGTCGAAGACCATGCGCTGCTGCTCGCCGTCCTCGACCGCGCTGATCTCGTGGAGGTAGTGGGGGGCCTCCACCGCTACGCGCATGACGGCGGTCTCGCCGTCCCGCTCGGTCACCTCGATGTCCACGACCGGGGTGCCGTCGAGCTCGCTGCGGCCCTGCTCGGTGATGCCGGCGTCGAACTCGTCGACCGGGAGGTCGCCCGTCAGCTCCTCCAGCACGCAGAGCTCGGTGAAGCCGGCCATCGCCGGGTCCCGGGTGGAGCCGTGCAGGTACCGGCCGTCGAGCTGGACGCCCAGCTCGTGCAGTCCGGCGACCTCCCAGAAGAGGTCGTCGGCCTTCACCCAGACCAGGTCGGCCGACTTGAGGATGGTCATGGCCCCCTCGCCCTCCATGGCGACGTCGGCCGAGCAGTCCCCGTCGGAGTCGAGCCAGATGTCGAGTTCCATCCGGCTGCCGGCGTCCACGAGGGAGCCGGTGAGCCGCAGCGATTCGGCGTCGGCGAACTCGGCCAGTGCGGAGTCGAACATCTCCCGGAGCTGCGGGTCCTCGTCGTCCGCGCGGGGGCCGCCGGCGGCGGGCCCGCCGCCCTTGCCGCTGCTCGCGTCCGGTTCACCCCCGCCGCCCTCCGCCTCGGGCTCCGCGGACCGGGCGCCCCAGTAGCTGTCGCTCTCCCCCGAGCAGCCGGAGACGGCCACCAGAACGGCTGCGGCGGCCGTGACGCCCAGCGTCGCCCGCGCCTGTCTGCGCATCGTCCCCCCTTGGTCGTGTGGAAAGCCTACCGATCCCGGGCCCGGGCCGGGCGGGCGCTCAGGGGGCCGTCTGGACAGCGACGCCGTGCGGGCGGAGTGCCGGCACCCGACTCCCCCGGTGGGCGGGGGCGTTGGCCGGCCCGGCTCCGCTACTCGTGCTTCACGGAGGTGAGGAAGGACTCCACCGCCGCCCGCCACTCCTCGGCGCGCTCGTGGTGGGCGAGATGGCCGGCGTCGGGGATGTCGGCGTAGCTGCCCTGCGGGAGGACCCGCACCATCTCCTGCGCCTCGGCCCGGCCGAGCTCGCCGTCCTGGCCGCGGATCACGAGGGTCGGGCACTCGACCTGGGCGAGCTCCTCCCAGTGGGCGTCGTGCACCCACGCCTCCCGGGCACGCAGCATGTCCTCGCGACGGAAGATCGGGTTCCAGCCCTCGGGCCCCTCGGACATGACCTCGGTGTAGTAGGCGCCCCGGGCGGGCGAGGGCCGCGCCAGGATCGGGTCGTCGACGGCGAACCAGCGGCGCGCGGCGGCGGGCGAGGCGAAGGGCGTCGGCCAGGAGTCGTACCAGCGCGCCCACTCCCGCTGTGACTCCTCCCCCAGCGGAGAGGCGCGCATGTCGCCGATGACCAGGGCGCTCACCAGATCGGGGCGGCGGGCCGCGAGCTGCCAGGCGGTGAGCGCTCCCATGGCGTGGCCGATGAGGACGGCGGGGCCGAGCCGCAGCTGCTCCAGCGCGGCCTCCGCGTCGGCGACGAAGGCGTCACGGCCGTAGTCGCCGCCGGGCGGGCGTTGGCTCAGGCCGTGGCCGCGCTGGTCGAGGCCGACGGGACGGTAGCGGTCGGCGAGCCAGCGGGACGCCTCCGCCCAGTGGGTCGAACGGCCCATCAGGCCGTGCAGCAGGAGTACCCCGGGACGCTCACCGAACTGCTCCATCGTCGAGGAATCGGAGAAATCCCACGCGGCAAGACGCGTGCCGTCGCTCCCCGCGACCTCCAGTCGCCGGACCATGCGTCGTACCCCCTTCGCTCACCTCTCGGACTCCCCCACGGGCAGAACTGCCCACCGCCGACAGCGCGGGACCCCGGGACACGGTTGCTCTGCCCCGGGCCGCCGCCCGGCCTGCACTGCGAGGTTACCGAACAGGTATTCGAACACGCCTTCCTTCTGCCGCGTTTCCCTCGTACGAGTGACCAACCCGCACTCGGTGACGCCGCCGGGTCGAGCTCCCGCGGCGGGCCGTTCCGACCGCACCGGCAGGGCGCGGAGCTGCCGCCACCACCACCGGGGCCCGCCGACCGGCGACCGCCACGGCGGCCGCCGAGTCCGCCCGCGTCGGCCGGAAGGCCGGGGAGGAGGGCACTCACCACCACCGATGCCCCCCGTCATGCCCCCGGCTCCGCCCCGCAAACGGTGGCGCCGCACACACGGCAGCGGGGCGGCCGTTACCGGCCGCCCCGCGATCCCTCGGTCCTGCGGACCGTCCCGCCTCCCGGCGGGCGCCGCTCAGTTCTTCGCGACGAAGACGTGCATCGCCACCGAGTCGTTCAGCTCGGCGGCCTCGCCGCCACTGCCGACCAGCACGCCGCCCTCGTCACCGGCGCGCACGCTGACGGACGCGCCGGGCTGCACACCCGCGCGCCGGAGCGTGTGCATGAGCTGCGCATCCATCTGGATGGGCTCGCCGATCCGCCGGACCACGACGGTGCGGCCGTCACCCGCGCCGAGGTCGCTCAGCGCCACCATGCCCTCCTCCAGGAAGGGGTCGGTGGTCACCGCCTCACCCAGTTCGGCGAGCGCCGGGATCGGGTTGCCGTACGGCGACTCCGTCGGGTGGTCCAGCAGCGCGAGGACGCGCCGCTCGACCGCCTCGCTCATCACGTGCTCCCAGCGGCACGCCTCGGCGTGGACGTGCTCCCACTCCAGGCCGATCACGTCGACCAGCAGGCACTCCGCCAGCCGGTGCTTGCGCATCACGCGCTCCGCCAGCCGGCGGCCCTCCTCGGTCAGCTCCAGGTGGCGGTCGCCGGCCACGCTCAGCAGGCCGTCGCGCTCCATGCGGGCGACCGTCTGGCTCACGGTCGGCCCGCTCTGTTCGAGACGTTCGGCGATACGGGCCCGCATCGGAACCACACCCTCCTCCTCCAGCTCCAGAATGGTGCGGAGGTACATCTCTGTGGTGTCGATGAGTCCGGACATGGTTGCCCCTCGGCTATGTCGTGCGGTGGCCCTGCCACCAATTCTGACCCATCGCGGCGACAACCGGACCGACCCGGCGCCCGGCCCCCGGTGTTTCCGGCCCGCACGCCCGCCCGCCGGGGCCCCGCGGCGCCTCCGCGAGGGCTCGACGAGGGCGTCGTTCGCGTTGCCGATCTTGACAGCACAGGTGTGCGGAGCCCAGCGTGACAGCGCCGTGGCGCGCGCCGCGCCCGGCGTCCTCCAGCCGAAGGATGTCCCCGCCGATGAGCCCCCTCCCCCTCGCCGACCAGTTCTTCGACGCAGCGCAGCGGCTGCTGGCCCGGGTACGGGAGGAGGAGGGCGAGGCGGTGGCCCGGGCGGGCGCCCTGCTGGCCGACACCGTCGCCGCGGGCGGCCGGGTCTTCGCCTACGGCGCCGGGCACTCGGCGCTGCCCGCGCAGGACGTGGTGTACCGGGCCGGCGGCCTCGCCGTCGTCAACCTGCTGAGCGTCCCCGGCGCCAGCGGGGTGGACGTCCAGCCCGCGCCGCTCTCCAGCGCCCTGGAACGCGTCGGCGGGCTGGCCCGCGCGACCCTGGCAACCTCCCCGGCACGCGCCGGGGACCTGCTCTTCGTCATCTCGCTCTCCGGCCGCAACGTGCTCCCGGTGGAGATGGCCTCGCAGGCCCGCGCCCTGGGGCTGCGCGTGGTCGGCGTGACCTCCGTCCGGTACGCGGCCGAGACCACCTCGCAGGCGGCCGACGGGACGTTCCTGAAGGACCACTGCGACGTGGTGCTCGACAACAAGATCGCCCCCGGGGACGCCGAGCTGACGCATCCGGCCGTCGCCGCGCCGTTCGGCCCCGCCTCGACCGTCGTCACCTCGGCGCTGATGCAGGCGGTCGTCGCCACGGCCGCCGGGGAGCTGGCCGATCGCGGCCTGGAGCCGCCGCTGCTGCGCTCCGGCAACATCGACGGCGGCACGGAGTGGAACCAGCGGGTCTGCGAGCGCCACGCGGACCAGGTGCTCTGGCAGCGTCGCTGACCGGCCGGGCGCACCCCGGGCCGGGGCGCCCGGGCCCGGCCCGCGGCTCCGGGCCGGTTCAGCCGCAGGCGGCCGCGAGGTCGACGGCCGAGGCGACGCGCAGCGCGACGTCCTCCGCGAAGGCCGCGTCCGCCCGGTCGAACCCGCTGCGCCCGCTCCCCCGCAGGAAGGTCACCACACCGAGCACCCGGCCCCGGCTGCGCAGCGGCACGCACAGCGCGTGCATCGTGTCGCCCGGCCAGCGGTGCGCCACCGCCCAGGGGGCACCCGCTGCCACGCGGGCGGTCCCGCCGCGGGCGCCGCCGCCCGTGGCCCGGACCGGCAC
>NZ_JAAVJD010000219.1 GCF_012033735.1 Streptomyces lonarensis
GGGGCGCCGATGCGGCGCCCCCACCCGTGGGCTCCCCGCGCCCGCGGCGCGCGGCGCGGTCAGCGCCGGCGGCGGCGCGTGGAGAGGACCAGCAGGCCGGTCACCCCGACCACGACCAGTGCCAGCGGCACGACGCGCTCCAGGCGCGGCGCCCCGTCGGCGGTGACCAGTCGTCCCCGTACGTCGGTGACGGACCGGTTGACCGCGACGAACGCCTTGCCCGCCGTGCGGTCCACGGCCGAGGCGGCGCGGGCCTTCGCGTCGTCCACGAGCGTGCTGGGGTGGATTCGGACCGCGATCTCGTCCAGCGTCGCCGCGAGCTGGTCGCGCCTGCGTTCGATCCGGGCCGCGATCTCCGCGGAACCCGGGGCTGCCTTCTTGGCTTCCGACACCGCAATGCCTCCGTGATCGACTCTTCGTTGCGGACAGTCTGTCAGCTGTCCCCCGCTCCCGCGCCCCACGACCCCCGCACGGCACTGTTCTAAGCTCGGGCGGGTGCACCCGGGCGGCGTCGGCCCGTGACGCCCGCCCCGCACCACGACAGCAGCGACGAGGAGCACCGCCATGAGCGACCGGTTGAAGCCCGGAGACGCAGCCCCCGCCTTCACCCTGCCCGACGCCGACGGCGCGCGGGTGTCCCTGGCCGACCACGCGGGTCGGAAGGTCATCGTCTACTTCTACCCCGCCGCACTGACGCCGGGCTGCACCAAGCAGGCGTGCGACTTCACCGACAACCTCGACGTGCTGGCCGAGGCGGGGTACGACGTCATCGGCGTGTCGCCCGACAAGCCGGAGAAGCTGGCCTCCTTCCGGGACAAGGAGTCGCTGAAGGTGACGCTCGTCGCCGACCCGGCCAAGGAGGTGCTGACCGCCTGGGGCGCCTACGGCGAGAAGGTCATGTACGGCAAGAAGGTGACCGGCGTCATCCGGTCGACCTTCGTCGTCGGCGAGGACGGCGCCATCGAGCACGCGTTCTACAACGTGCGGGCCACCGGCCACGTCGCCAAGCTCATCCGCGACCTCAAGATCTGAGCGACCGGCCACGCCTTCGCGCGTCCGCCCCCTCGCGGCGGCCACGCCTTCGCGCGTCCGCCCCCTCGCGGCGGCCGCGCGGAGCCGGGCGCCGCCCCGCTCGAACGCACACTGGAATACCCTGTGGTCAGCGGGCTGCTCCGTCGAGCAGCCGCCCGGGCCACCGGGACGCGGCCGCGGCCGCCGCCGCCCGACGCGTACGGCAGGAGTCCTTGACGTGGCAGAGCGCAAGCCGATCGAGTCCTGGCTGACCGACATGGACGGTGTCCTCATCCACGAGGGCGTGCCGATCCCCGGCGCCGACCGGTTCGTCGCCCGGCTCCGGGAGTCCGGCAAGCCGTTCCTGGTGCTGACCAACAACTCGATCTACACACCGCGCGACCTGCACGCCCGGCTCAGCCGGATGGGGCTGGAGGTGCCGGTCGAGAACATCTGGACCTCCGCGCTGGCGACGGCGCAGTTCCTGGACGACCAGCGCCCCGGCGGCACCGCCTACGTCATCGGCGAGGCCGGCCTCACCACCGCCCTCCACGACATCGGGTACATCCTCACCGACACGGCTCCCGACTACGTGGTGCTCGGCGAAACCCGCACCTACAGCTTCGAGGCGCTGACCAAGGCGATCCGGCTCATCAAGGACGGCGCCCGGTTCATCGCGACCAACCCCGACGAGACGGGCCCCTCGACCGAGGGCGTCCTGCCGGCCACCGGCTCGGTCGCCGCGCTCATCACCAAGGCGACCGGCCGCGACCCCTACTTCGTCGGCAAGCCCAACCCGCTGATGATGCGCGCCGGGCTGAACGCCATCGGCGCCCACTCGGAGTCCAGCGCGATGATCGGCGACCGCATGGACACCGACGTGCTCGCCGGGCTGGAGGCCGGGATGGAGACCTTCCTGGTGCTGACCGGCGTCACCGGCCCCGGCGACGTGGACCGCCACCCGTTCCGCCCGTCGACGATCGTCGACTCCATCGCGGACCTCGTGGAGCGCGTCTGACCCGGCGTCGCCCCGGTGGCGCCGGCCCCGACCGGCCGGCGCAATCGGCGCGACGAACGGCGTAACGACGCCGCGCAGCGGATGCGGATCGCGGCCGGGCGGGCGACCTTCGGAACGTACCGAACCGGAGGTTCCGCCATGGGTATCGCCCGCCCCGTCCAGCTCGCCCTGTGTTCCGCCGCTGCCGCCGCGCTGCTGGCGACCGGCGGCTCCGCCGCCGCGTCGCCGTCGCCGGAGCCGGAGTCCGAGGAGTACGGGGGCGGGCGCCACCACCGCGTCGACGTCCGCCTCTCGCCCCTCACCCCGCGCCCCGGCGACGACGTGGAGGTGCGGGTCACGGGGTGCGCGAAGCACCACGAGGCGACCGCCCACTCCGAGGCGTTCGTCGCCGAGGTCCCGCTGGGGCGCTCCGACGGCGGGCTGTTCGGCGAGGGGCGGGTCTCCTCCTCGATCGCCCCCGGCGTGTACCCGGTCGACGTCTCGTGCGACGGCCGGGAGCGCGCCGGCGCCGCCAAGCTGGTCGTGGTGGCGCACGACAAGGACCACGGCGACCGGCCGTCGCGGCCGACCGCCCCGGTGCCGGCGGGCGGCGGGGGCACGGCCGAGGACGAGCACCTCGCCGGTGCGGGCGCGCCGGCGGCGGGGTCGGAGGTGGCGGCGCCGTTCGGCGTGACGCTGCTCGCCGGCGGCCTGCTGGTGGGGGCGGTGGTCCTCGCCGCCCGACGGCGGCGGGGCGGCGCCGATGGACACTGAGCCCCGCACCTCCGGCGGCGGGCGGCTGTTCACCGCGGTGGCCTGGGTGATGGTGCTGGTGGCGCTGTGGGCGTGGGGGGTGCGACTGACCGGGGGCTCGGACGGCTCCGGCGTGCTGGCGGGCGGCACCCGCGGCCAGTTGAGCGACGGCCGGCTGCTGCCGCCGCCGCTGGAGCCGCTGACCGGCTCGGCGGTGCCGACGACGGTGGAGATCGCCTCGATAGGGGTGAGCGCGGACGTCATCCCGCGCGGTGTGGAGAGCGGCGGCGGGGTGGAGCCCCCGCCGTTCGAGGCCGCCGACATCGCCGGCTGGTACGAGGGCGGCCCCTCGCCCGGCGCGGCGGGCGCGGCGGTGCTGGTCGGGCACGTCGACACCGAGACCGCACCCGCCGTCTTCTACGGACTGAGCGCGGTCAGCCCCGGCAGCGAGGTCTCGGTGGAGCGGTCCGACGGCACCACGGCGACCTTCACCGTCGAGCGGGTCGCGGTGGTGGAGCGCGAGGAGTTCGACGCGGAGACGGTGTACGGGGCGCACGACCCGCGCCGCGCGGAGCTGCGGCTGATCACCTGCGGCGGGACGTTCGACCGCGAACGGGGCACCTACTCGGCCAACGTGGTCGTCTCCGCCTACCTCACCGGGACGGGCGGGGCCGGGGAGCGCTCGGGGTACCGGGCGGTCTGACGGCGGCGGGGCCGGTGACCGGGACGCCCCGGCGGGTGTCAGCCGTCGAACCGGCTGCGGGACGCCTCGATGTGGCCCAGGTGGCGGTGGGTCCAGTCGCAGAGCGCGTGGACCCGGGTGCGCAGGTCCTGGCCGGGCTCGGTGAGCGTGTACTCCACCCGGGGCGGGACGGTCGCGTACACGGTCCGCTCCACCAGCCCGTACCGCTCCAGCATGCGGAGGTTCTGGGTGAGCATCTTGTGGCTGATGCCCTCGATCGCGTCGCGCAGTTCGCTGAACCGGTGGGTGCGCTCGCCGAGCAGGTCGATGATCATCATCGCCCACTTGTTGGCGACGTCGGAGAAGATCTGCCGGCCCAGGGAGTCGGCGCGGGTGATGTCCGCGTCCTCGGGCGAGCCGGTGTACCGGGTGGTTCCCATGAGGTTACCGAGTTTCCGAGAAGTGCGTTCTTCCATGTCGGCGCCGAGTTTCCTACGGTTTCCAGGTAACCGCAAGAGACCACGGGGACGTGGTCGCCACCCCACGGGCGCCGGGGCACCGGGCCCGTTCGGCAGAAGGAGCAGCGCATGCCGGTCACCCTGGTACAGCCCGAGGGGCTTCCCGACGCGGGTGTCTACCGCCACGTCTCGGTCGCCACCGGGTCCCGGACGGTGCACGTCGCGGGCCAGGTCTCCTGGGACGCGACGGGCGCGACCGTGGGGACGGGCGACCTCGCCGCCCAGGTGGTGCAGTGCTACCGCAACGTCGCCACGGCGCTGGCCTCGGTCGGCGCCGGTTTCGCGGACGTCGTGCGGCTGCGGGTGTACGTGGTCGACTGGACGCCCGAGCGGATGCCGGAGCTGCTCGCGGGCATCGAGCGGGCCGCTGCGGAGCTGGGGTTCACCCCCGGCCCGCCCGCCTCGCTGATCGGCGTCGCCGCGCTGGACGTGCCGGACCACCTGGTGGAGATCGAGGCCATCGCCGTCCTCGACTGAGCATGGCGGGACGGGGCGGGGCGCGGGGCGGCGCGGGGCGCACGGACCGGGCCGGGCGCCCCGCGGGCGGTCGCCGAGCGGGCGCACAGCAGCCGAGGGCTCAGAGCAGCGGCAGCACGAGCGGTGCCAGCTCGCGGAAGGCGCGGCCCCGGTGGCTGATGGCGTTCTTCTCGTCCGGGGACAGCTCGGCGCAGGTCCGCGTCTCCCCCTCGGGCTGGAGGATCGGGTCGTACCCGAAACCGTTCGGCCCGGCGGGCTCGCGGCGCAGCGTCCCGGGGAGCCGGCCCTCGACGACGCGCTCGGTCCCGTCGGGCAGCGCGAACGCCGCCGCGCACGCGAAGTACGCGCCGCGGTGCGGGTCGTCGATCTCGGAGAGCTGCGCCAGCAGCAGGTTCAGGTTGGCGGGGTCGTCGCCGTGGCGGCCGGCCCAGCGGGCGGAGAAGATACCGGGTGCGCCGCCCATGACGTCGACGCAGAGGCCGGAGTCGTCGGCGATGGCGGGGAGCCCGGTGGCGGTGGCGAGGGCGTGCGCCTTGAGCAGGGCGTTCTCCGCGAAGGTGGTGCCGGTCTCCTTGACGTCGGGGACCTCGGGGAAGGCGTCGGCACCGGTCAGTTCCGCGGTGACTCCGGCGGCGGCCAGGATGGCGCGCAGCTCGGTGACCTTGTGGGCGTTGCGGGTGGCGAGTACGAGTTGCTGCATGGCCGCGATTATCGCGGCACCGGCGGCCTGAGGAGGGCGCGGGGCCCGGCGGGCCGCCGCGTTCCCGCCGGGGGCGGGGGTGCGGCGGCCCGCCGGCGGCTCGGGTGTCAGCCGGCGGACTCCAGCGCGGCGGCCTGCGCCAGCGCCAGCTCGCCGCAGCCGGCCGCGGCGAGGTCGAGCAGCGCGTTGAGTTCGCGGCGGTCGAAGGGGGCGCCCTCGGCGGTGCCCTGCACCTCGACGAAGCGGCCGTCGTCGGTGCAGACCACGTTCATGTCGGTCTCGGCCCGCACGTCCTCCTCGTAGCAGAGGTCCAGCAGCGGGACGCCGTCCACGATGCCGACGCTGACGGCGGAGACGCCGCCGGTCAGCGGCTTGACGCCCGCCTTGACGAGCTTCTTCGCCCGCGCCCAGGCGACCGCGTCGGCGAGGGCGACGTAGGCGCCGGTGATGGCGGCGGTGCGGGTGCCGCCGTCGGCCTGGAGGACGTCGCAGTCCAGGACCACGGTGTTCTCACCGAGCGCGCGGGTGTCGACGACGGCGCGCAGCGAGCGGCCGATGAGCCGGGAGATCTCGTGGGTGCGTCCGCCGATCTTGCCGCGGACCGACTCGCGGTCGCCGCGGGTGTTGGTGGCACGCGGCAGCATCGCGTACTCGCCGGTCACCCAGCCCTCGCCACTGCCCCGGCGCCACCGGGGCACGCCCTCGGTGAAGGAGGCGGTGCACAGCACCTTGGTGTCACCGAACGAGACCAGGACGGACCCTTCGGCGTGCTTGCTCCAGGCGCGTTCGATCGTGACGGGTCGGAGCTGTTCGGGGGTTCGGCCATCGATGCGAGACATGGTGGGGAGCCTAGCCGCTGCCCGGCTCCGGCTCCCACCGGCCGCCGCGCGGGCCCGGCGGCGGCGGTACCTCGTCCTGTGCGGCCGCGGGGCAGTCAGCCGCGGGGCAGCGCGCCGGCCGGGTGGGGGTGGTAGACGGCGCCGGGTCGGGCCAGCTCCGTCGGACCGTCGTAGACGGCCCGGGCGTGCAGCAGGTTGAGCCCGGCGTCGGTCCACGGCGGCACGTGGGTGAGCACCAGCGATCCGGCACGCGACCGGGCCGCGCACTCCCCCGCCTCCCGGCCCGTCATGTGGACGTCCGGCAGGTTCTCCCGTCCGTCGACGAACGAGGCTTCGCAGAGCAACAGGTCGGTGTCGCGCGCCAGTTCGTCCAGCGCCTGGCAGGGCCCGCTGTCGCCGGAGTAGGTGACGGCGGCGCCGCGGTGCTCGATCCGGAAGCCGTATGCCTCGACGGGGTGCCGCATCAGCGCGGTGCGCAGCGAGAGCGGGCCGAGGGCGAACTCGTCGCCGTGGGCCAGGGTGCGGAAGTCGAAGACCTCGCTCATCGACTTCTCGGTGGGGGTGTCGGCGTAGGCCGTGACCAGTCGTTCCTCGGTGCCCGCGGGACCGTAGACCGGGATGGGTCGGCAGCGCCCGCCCTCGTGCCGGTAGTACCGGGCGACGAAGTAGCCGCACATGTCGATGAAGTGGTCGGGGTGGAGGTGGCTGATGACCACGGCGTCGATGTCGTACAGCCCGGAGTACTTCTGGAGCTCGCCGAGGGCACCGTTGCCCAGGTCCAGCAGCAGTCGGTAGCCCTCGGCCTCGATGAGGTAGCTGGAGCAGGCCGAGTCCGCGGACGGGAACGACCCCGAACAGCCGACAACGGTGAGCTTCATGAGGGGGTGGACCTCCGTGATGGGGTTCATCGACTGTAAGTCGCGAACCGGCGCCACGCCCCTTCAGCGGCTTGGGGTGTGGGCGGAATCACCAGCGAATCACCGGCTCGGGGGACAGCGGTGTGACGGCGCGCACGCGTGTACCCGTGCCGGGCCACCCGCACGGCGGTCGCGGACCGTGCAGGGGGGCGCGGTGGCCCGCCGCTCAGCGCGTGGGTGGGACCCCGCGTCGTATCGGCTCGCGGCGTCACATGCGATCAGCCGGAGGGCCGCCCTCGTACCGGGGTGTGTGCGAGCGTTTTTCGGCGACGCGGCAGCCGGCGTCGCAGGCCGGGCGCGGGGCCTCACCCCCGCCCTCAGAGGAACGCGCGGCCCTCGCCCCGGTAGGTCGGCACCTCGTCGACGATCCGGTCGCCCGCCACGAGGTGGAGGCTGTTGACCCGCTCCGCCAGCTCGCCGGCCTTGGCGTGGCGGAACCAGACCCGCTCCCCCAGCGCGAGGGCGTCGGCGGCCGCGCCCAGCAGCGGGGTCTGCACCTCGCCCGCGCCCTCGGTGGAGCTGTAGCCGAGCCGCGGCGGGTGGGCGGGGCGCGGCAGCCGGTCGGCGCCGGGCGCGCCGGAGGCGGTCCAGCCGCCGCCCAGGACCGTGACGACGCCCCGCCCGGGGCGGCGCACGACCGGCAGCGCGAAGAAGGCGGCCGGCTGCGGGGTGAAGGCACGGTAGGTGTCGAAGAGCAGCGGCGCGTACAGCCCGGAGCCGGCGGCCACCTCGGTGACGGCCGGTTCGGCGGCGGTCCGCTCCACGCTGCCGGTGCCGCCGCCGTTGACGAACTCCAGGTCGGCGACGGCGCGGACGGCGGCGACGGCGGTGGCGCGCCGCTCGCGCAGCTCCACCGCCGAGACCCGTTGCAGCGCCCGGACGGCCAGCCCGCGGACCGCCGCCGCGGGGCCGCCGCCGGGTGCGTCGCCGACGCCGGCGATCTGGGCCTCGTAGGCCATCAGCCCGACCAACCGCAGACCGGGCCGCGAGACGACGGCCCGCGCCAGCGCGGCGAGCGCCCCGGGGCTGTGGACCGGGGAGCGCCGCACGCCCAGGTGCAGCCGCCCGCCGAGCGGCCGGTACGAGGCGTCGAGCTCCAGGCAGATCCGCAGGGGGCGGTCGGGCGCGGGCCGGGCGGTGGCGAGCACCAGCTCCAGCTGCTCGACCGAGTCGATCATCAGCGTCACCCGGGAGGCGAGCCGATCGTCCCCGGCGAGGCGGCGCAGCGCGACGCGGTCGGCGGTCGGGTAGCCGACGACGACGTCGTCGTGGCGTTCGGCAAGCCAGAGCGCCTCGGGCAGGGTGAAGGCGAGCACGCCGCGGAAGCCGTCGGTGTCCAGCGCGTCGGCGAGCAGGTGCCGGCAGCGCAGCGACTTGCTGGCGGCGCGGATCGGCTTGCCGAGTGAACGGCGCACCAGGGAGCGGGCGTTGGCCCGGTAGGCGTCGAGATCGACGACGGCGAAAGGGGGTTCGAGGGCGGCGGTCGCGCGGGCGAGGCGCCCGAACCGGTCGCCGTCCGGCGCGTGGTCGCGCGTGGCGCGGGTCTGGCTCATCGTGCCCCCTGGTGCGATGTGTCGGGCGCCCCACGGTAACGGGCGCGCCGGGGCGGTCAAGTGGCGGCGGACGGGTATCGGCCGGTGCGTCGGCTGCGCCCCCGCGGCCGCCGCGCCGCCGGTGGGGGCGGGGAGCGATAATCGGCCGGAGCGGGAGTGAGGGCTGCGGGTTCGGCGGTCGGTGCGCCGGGGACGGGCGTCGTGCGACGCGGTTCCCCCGGCCGGTACCGTTCGGCAGACCGCGTCAGGACGCGTCGACCGGGGCGGGGCGCGT
>NZ_JAAVJD010000021.1 GCF_012033735.1 Streptomyces lonarensis
GCCCCGGGCTGCCCGCCGCCCGCCGGGCCGTCGGGGCCCTCCCCCGCCCGGGGGCGTGCCCACCACAGCGCGGAGAGCGCCACCAGGCCGTGGATCAGCGCGATCCGCAGCCCCAGCGCCTGGCCGTCGCCGAGGACGCGGTCGGCCGCCGCAGCGTCCGCCGCGAGGATGCGGAGCAGCTGGAGGACGGCGGCGGCGATGACGACCGCCACCAGGGTCTGCCGCCACAGCGCGAACTCCGCCCGGATGCGCTCCCGGCCGCGGGCGGGCGGCTTCGGCGGTTTCGGGCCCCGGCCGGTGCGGTGGGCGGCGTGCGCGTCGGCCCAGCGCACCAGCCGATGGCCGTAGGACACCGTGAATCCCAGGTAGAGCGCGGCCAGGACGTGGCGCGTCCCGGGTTCGGCTCCCCGCGCCAGATCGACGGCGGTGGCCGTCAGCAGCAGCACGTCGATGAGCGGGACGCACAGCAGCAGGACCGCGCCGGCCCGGGGCCGGTGCAGCAGGTAGCGCAGCGCCAGGCCGGCGCCCAGGACGAGCCAGAAGCCGATCTCCGCGGCGACGATCAGCGCAATGATCACAGCGACCTCCTCGTGGTCTCCCACGAGCCTGCCGCCGCTGCCCGCCCCCGCGCGTCGTCGGACGAGACGACCGTGCCCCGCCGGCCTGCACCCTTCGGCGTACGCCTGCGCCGCGCGCCGGGGCGGGGGCGGCACCGCAGGGGCCCGGGCTCAGCCCAGCAGGGCCGCCAGCAGTCCCACCACCGCTACCACGCCGAGGACGACGGCCGCGACACGGAAGCCGCGCTCCTTCTTCCCCTCGGAGCTCAGCAGCTCCTCCTGGGTGCGGGTGGAGACCAGGTGGAGGCCGCCGTCGGCCGGCGCCCCCACCACCAGGCGCCCCGTGGAGTCGTCGGCCTCGCCGTGGACGAACACCGTCCGGCCCGGCAGCAGCGCCCACTCCTCGTACCGGTAGCCGACGGTTCCGCTGCGGGACCCGATCGGCAGCGAGAACGAGCCGAAGGTGATCGCGTTCTGCCCCCGGCCGCCGCCCTTCTCGAAGTTGTCGAGGATCTTCTCCGGCTGGTCCACCCCCTTGCCGGGGCTGACCAGCACGTCGCCGGTGGCGTCCCGGACGCGGAAGTCCGCCCCGCTGGTGTGCTCGGAGACGACGCGGCTGCGTTCCTGCCGCTTGGTGTTGCCGTTGTTGTCCCGCACGGTCTCCCAGTACTTGTGGGTGACCTTGTGGCGGTGCCAGACGCACTCGCGCTGCGCCAGCTGGGAGGTGAGCGGCTGCCCGTCCGGCTGGACGGCGCCGACGACCTCGACCGCGTAGCGGAACTGGCCCGGTCCGGCCGCGTCGCCGGCGGCCCGGTGCAGCTGGTTCACCTCGTCGGCGGTGAACGTCTCCACCCTGCGCAGCGTCTTCGCACGGCCCTGCGCCGAGCGGGCCGCGAAGAAGCAGACCACCGCGGCGACCGCTGCTATGAGACCGATCCAGATCATGGAACCCCCTAGTCGTACCGATGAGCACGCCCCCGGGGCGCCCACCGGTTCCAGGGGCCGAGCGGCCCGCACGTCCCGTCCGTCCGCCGGGCGAGCCCGGCGCCGCGGCCCGTCCCCGGTGCGGCCGTATCAACCTATCGGGCAGCATGGGCACCATGAGCCGGCGCCGACCGCATCGTGACGACCTGGTGATCTGCGTCGCCGGGCTGGCGGCGGGGGTCCTCAGCTGGCGGCTGGGGCTGTACAACGACCCGACGGCCGGTGCCCGCTGGGGCGCGCTGGTGCTGGTGCCGCTGGCGGTGATGGCCGGGGCGGAGCTGCTGCGGCGCATCGCGCCGCTGACGGGGCTGGGGGTGGGTGTCCTCGCGCTGGTCGCGGACGTGTTGACCGGGTCGCTGCTGGTGACGGTGGTGATGTTCAGCGACCTGGTCTACGCGGCGGCCTGCTACGGCCCCCGGCGTGCCGCGCGGGCGCTGGTCCCGGCCTCCGTCGCCTGCTCGGTGGGGGTGACGGTGGGGGTGCTGGTGCTGGTGCGGCGGCCGGAGGCACTGGTGCTGGGGGCGGTCCTGGCGCTGGTCACCCTGGCCCCGGCCTCCAGCGGCCTGTTGGTGCGGGGCCACCGGGAGGCCGCTGACGCCGAGCGGCTGCGGGCCGAGCAGACGGCGCTGCTGGCGGAGATGGACCGGACGCAGGCGGTGGTGGCGGAGCGGTCGCGGATGGCGCGGGAACTCCACGACGTGGTGGCGGGACACCTCTCGGCCATCGCGATCCATGCGACCGCCGCGCTGGCGCGCGACGAGGCGGAGGCCCGGCAGCGGGCGCTGGGCGTGATCCGGGAGAACAGCACGCAAGGGCTCGCGGAGATGCGGCGGCTCATCGGCATCCTGCGGGAGGCCGGGGACGCCGCGGCGCCGGGGCCGGGCGAGTCGGGGCCGACGGGTCCGACGGGGTCGTCGGACCCGGTCGCGCCGACCCTCGACGGGCTCGACGCCCTGGTGGCACGGTCGGGGCGCGGCGGTGCGGCGGCGGGGCTGCGCTTCGAGCTGGTGAACGGCGCCGCCGGGGCCGGACCGCTGCCGGCCCCGGTGGAGCTGGCCGCGTACCGGGTCGTCCAGGAGGCGCTGGCCAACGCCGTGCGGCACGCGGCGCCGGGAACGGTGCGGGTGGAGCTGCGGATCGAGGGCGGGGCGCTGCTGGTGGCGGTGGCGAGTCCGCTGGGCGAGAGCCGCTCACCGCGGGTGGCGAGCGCGGGGGCGGGGCTGGTGGGGATGGCGGAGCGGGCCGAGCTGCTCGGCGGCACATTCACGGCCGGGCCGGAGCCGGCGAGGGCCGGCGGGCCGGGCGCGTGGTGGTGGGTGCGGGTCTCGCTGCCCGTGGACGGCCGGCGCCCCGGCGGCACGGAGCGGACTGCGGAGTCGGAGAGCCCCGGTGGGGCCGGAGAGGCGGACGGATGAACGCGGCGGACAGCGAGCGCGGGGCGGACGGCGGGCACGGGGCGGATCGGCCGGAGAGCGCGCTGCGCGTGGTGGTGGCCGAGGACCAGTCCGCGGTGCGCGCGGGGCTGGTGCTGATCCTCACGGGAGCGCCGGACATCGAGGTGGTCGCCGAGGTGCCGGACGGCGAGCGGGCGGTGGCCGCCGCCCGGGAGTTCCGGCCGGACGTGGTGCTGATGGACGTGCAGATGCCGCGGCTGGACGGCGTGGCGGCGACCCGCCTGATCGCCCGGGAGGGGCTGGCGGACGTGCTGGTGCTGACCACGTTCGACCTGGACGAGTACGTCTTCGGGGCGCTGCGGGCCGGGGCGGCGGGTTTCCTGCTCAAGGACGCGGAGGCGTCGGAGCTGGTGACCGCGGTCCGCGCGGTGGGGCGGGGCGAGGGGGTGATCGCGCCGGCGGTGACCCGCCGGTTGATCGCCGAGTTCGGGCGGGTCCCGGCGGGGTCGGCGGCGGCAGCGGCCCGGGAGCGCGAGGCGCGGCTGGCGCCGTTGACGCCGCGGGAGCGGGCGGTGCTGGTCGAAGTGGCGCAGGGGCTGTCCAACGCGGAGATCGGACGGCGTCTCGGCATGGCGGAAGCCACCGCGAAGACCCATCTCAGCAGGGTGCTCACCAAGCTCGACCTGCGCAGTCGCGTGCAAGCAGCCATGTTGGCACGGGAGTTGGGGCTGGTCTGAACGGCCGGTGCGGGCGCGGTGCGGCGGATTCCGCATGGGTCGAGACCTATTGACCGCTGGTCTGGACCAGTCCTAATCTCATCGCATCTGCTGTGAGCGCATTCATGACAAGTCGTGCTCGCGGGCGGCGCAGATTCCCCCTCGATCTGTCTGACCGACCCCCCGGGAGTTCCCTTGCTGTCAACGACCTCGGAAGATCACAGATCCCGCCTCAGTCGCAGGCTGGTCACCCTCCTCGTCGTCCTCGCCCTGCCGCTCACCGCGCTCGTCGCGCTGGCGAGCCCGGCCCAGGCGGCGACCGCCACCGCGTCCTTCACCCGGACCACCCAGTGGGAATCCGGCTACGACGCCCGCTGGACCGTGACCAACACGGGCAGCACCCCGCTCCAGGGCTGGACCGTCACCTGGACCTTCCCCGAGGGCACCTCCACCTCCACCCTCTGGGACGGGACCCTCACCCGGGACGGCAACCGCTACACCGTCACCAACGCCGGTTGGAACGGCACCCTGGCCCCCGGGGCGAGCACCTCCTTCGGCTTCAGCGCCCGGGGCACCGGCGACCCGATCGACTGCCGGGTCAACGGCTCCCCCTGTGACGGCGGCTCGGACCCGACCGACCCCGACCCCACGGACCCGGACCCCACGGACCCGGACCCCACGGACCCGGACCCCACGGACCCGGACCCGACCGACCCGACGGACCCGACGGACCCGACCGACCCCGGCAACCCGGGCAACCCCGGTGACTCGGTCGTCACCGGCTACTTCACCGAGTGGGGCGTCTACGACCGCAACTACCACGCCCGGAACATCGTCACCTCCGGCTCGGCCGAGCGGCTCACCCACATCAACTACGCCTTCGGCAACGTGCAGAACGGCCGCTGCACCATGGGCGACGCCTACGCGGCGACCGACCGCGCCTACACCGCCGCCGAGAGCGTCGACGGGGTGGCCGACACCTGGGACCAGCCGCTGCGCGGCAACTTCAACCAGCTACTCAAGCTCAAGGAGCAGTACCCCCACCTCAAGATCGTGTGGTCGTTCGGCGGCTGGACCTGGTCCGGTGGCTTCCCCGACGCGATGCAGGACCCCGAGGCGTTCGCCCGCTCCTGCTTCGAGCTGGTCAACGACCCGCGCTGGGAGGGCGTCTTCGACGGCATCGACCTGGACTGGGAGTACCCCAACGGCTGCGGGCTCAGCTGCGACAGCAGCGGGCCGCGCATCTTCGGCGACATGATGAAGGCGTTCCGGGCCGAGTTCGGCGACCAGCTGGTCACCGCCGCCATCACCGCCGACGCCTCCACCGGCGGCAAGATCGACGCCGTCGACTACGCCTACGGGGCGGAGTACTCGGACCTGATCCACGTCATGACGTACGACTTCTTCGGGGCGTTCGCAGCGCAGGGGCCGACCGCCCCGCACTCCCCGCTGACCTCCTACCCGGGCATCCCGGCCCAGGGCTTCAACAGCGCGGACGCCATCGCCAAGCTGAAGGCGCAGGGTGTCCCCGCGGAGAAGCTCACCCTCGGCATCGGCTTCTACGGCCGGGGCTGGACCGGGGTCACCCAGTCCGCGCCGGGCGGCAGCGCGACCGGGGCGGCCCCGGGCCGCTACGAGGCGGGGATCGAGGACTACAAGGTCCTCAAGGAGCGGTGCCCCGCCACCGGCACCGTCGGCGGGACCGCCTACGCCCACTGCGGCACCCAGTGGTGGTCCTACGACACCCCGGCCACCGTCCTGTCGAAGATGGCCTGGGCGAACCAGCAGGGCCTCGGCGGCGCGATGTTCTGGGAGCTGAGCGGTGACACCACCAACGGCGAGCTGATCCGCGCCATCGACCAGGGGCTGAACGGCTAGCCCCACTCCCGGGCGGGCCCACCCCGCCCCACCCGGCACCGGCCGGGGAGACGGTCCGCCCGCCGTCTCCCCGGCCGGCACACGTTCCGGCCACGGAACGCCGTCCGGCAGCCGCTCCCGGGTCGGGCCCCGGGAGCGGCGACGCTCGGCGCCCCCGTGGGATCGACGTCGGACGCCCGCGGAGACGCGCGGAGACGACACAGCCGCAGGCGGGAGACCTGCGGCTCGGGAACTGCGGGGTGCGGGGTGCGGGGCTGCCGCGGGGCGGGTTCGGACACGGGCGCGCCGCGCGGGGCTGCGACCGGTGGAGCCGGACGGGGCTCAGGCGACGTTGACGCGCTGGCCGGGCGGTGCCGCCTCCAGCCAGGCGAGGAACCCCGTGAGGGCGTCCTCGCTCATCGCCAGCTCCAGGTCCATCGACTCGTGGCGACACGCCAGGACGACGGCACCGGAGAGGAGCGCCAGCTCCTCCTCGCCGTGGGGCCTGCGGCGGTCGCGCACCTGGATGCTGTCGCGCCGCAGCGTCATCCGCGGGCGGGGCGCGTAGGAGAAGACACGGAACCACTCGATGTGGTCACCGTTGTACCGGGCGACCCCGTAGACCCACCCCTTGCCGGGCGACGTACCCGCCGCCGGGGGGGTCCACCGGGCACTGCAGTCGAACGTGCCGCCGGGACGCTGGATCAGCCGCCGGCGGACGCCGAACGCGAGCAGTCCCACCGGCACCAGTGCCAGCAGGACCGCGCACACCACGAGTACGAGGACCATCTACGAGCGACCTCCTCGAACTCCGGTGATTCGTCGGGACCGCGGTCAGTTCTTCCTGGCCGCTGCCGCGAGACGTACGTGGGCGCGACGCTCCGCGTGGGAGTCGGTGTCGGCCTTCGCCTTCTCCAACGCACGCTCGGCGCGCTCGACGTCGATCTCGTCGGCCAGCTCGGCGATCTCCGCGAGCACCGACAGCTTACCGTCAGCGTAGGAGAGGAATCCGCCGTGCACCGCCGCGACGACCGTGCCCTGCCCGCTCTCGCCGGTGGTGCGGATCGTCACGGGACCCGTCTGCAGCACGCCCAGCAGCGGCTGGTGGTTGGGCATGATGCCGATGTCACCCGACGTGGTGCGGGCGATGACCATGTCGGCCTTGCCCGACCAGACACTGCGGTCCGCCGCGACCAGCTCGACGTCCAGCTCAGCCACGATGGCTCCTTAACGATGGAAAGCTGATGAGTTGGGAAGTGGGGCCGTCTTCCGCGAACGGCTCCGGGAGTGTCCCGAGGGGGGGCGGGGCGGCACCCCGCCCCCCTCGGGAACGATCCGGGTGTCAGGAGACGCCCAGCTCCTTGGCCTTGGCGTGGAGGTCGTCCAGGCCACCGCACATGAAGAACGCCTGCTCCGGGTAGTGGTCGAAGTCACCGTCGGCGATCGCGTTGAACGCCGTGATCGACTCGTCCAGGGAGACGTCCGAACCGTCCATGCCGGTGAACTGCTTCGCCGCGTGGGTGTTCTGCGACAGGAAGCGCTCGATGCGGCGGGCGCGGTGGACGGTGAGCTTGTCCTCCTCGCCCAGCTCGTCGATACCGAGAATGGCGATGATGTCCTGGAGGTCCTTGTACTTCTGCAGGATTCCCTTGACACGGGAGGCCGTGTCGTAGTGGGCCTGCGTGATGAAGCGCGGGTCCAGGATGCGCGAGGTGGAGTCCAGCGGGTCCACCGCCGGGTAGATGCCCTTCTCCGAGATCGGACGGGAGAGCACCGTGGTGGCGTCGAGGTGCGCGAACGTGGTCGCCGGCGCCGGGTCGGTCAGGTCGTCCGCGGGGACGTAGATCGCCTGCATCGAGGTGATCGAGTGACCACGCGTCGAGGTGATCCGCTCCTGGAGCAGACCCATCTCGTCCGCCAGGTTCGGCTGGTAGCCCACCGCGGAGGGCATGCGGCCCAGCAGGGTGGAGACCTCGGAACCGGCCTGGGTGAAGCGGAAGATGTTGTCGATGAAGAACAGCACGTCCTGCTTCTGCACATCGCGGAAGTACTCCGCCATGGTCAGACCGGCCAGGGCGACGCGCAGACGGGTCCCCGGGGGCTCGTCCATCTGGCCGAAGACCAGCGCGGTCTGCGGGAGCACGCCGGACTCGGCCATCTCCTCGATGAGGTCGTTGCCCTCACGAGTGCGCTCGCCGACGCCGGCGAACACGGAAACGCCCTCGTGCAGCTTGGCCACACGCATGATCATTTCCTGGATGAGGACGGTCTTGCCGACGCCCGCACCACCGAACAGACCGATCTTGCCGCCCTTGACGTACGGGGTCAGCAGGTCGACGACCTTCAGGCCGGTCTCGAACATCTCGGTCTTGGACTCGAGCTGGTCGAAGTCCGGGGCCTTGCGGTGGATCGGCCAGCGCTCGGTGACCTCGGCCTCGGCCTCGGGGTCGTTGAGGATCTTGCCCAGGGTGTTGAACACCCGGCCCTTGGTGACGTCACCGACGGGGACGGTGATCCCGGTGCCGGTGTCGGTCACCGTGGCCTGGCGGACCAGACCGTCGGTGGGCTCCATGGAGATCGCGCGGACCAGACCCTCACCGAGGTGCTGCGCCACCTCCAGCGTCAGGGTCTTGGTGGCACCCGCGGCGGTGGGGTCCAGCACCTCCGCCGTCAGCGCGTTGTAGATCTCCGGCATGGCGTCGACGGGGAACTCCACGTCGACGACCGGGCCGATGACCCGTGCGACGCGGCCCGTCGCCGTCTCAGCAGCAGTAGTCATGATTACCTGTCACTCCCCGCGGTCGCGTCGGCCAGGGCGGACGCACCGCCGACGATCTCGCTGATTTCCTGGGTGATGTCGGCCTGGCGGGCCGCGTTCGCAAGCCGCGTGAGCGACTTGATGAGGTCCTGGGCGTTGTCGGTGGCCGACTTCATCGCCCGGCGGCGGGCCGCGTGCTCGGAGGCGGCCGACTGCAGCAGCGCGTTGTAGATCCTGCTCTCCACGTAGCGCGGCAGCAGCGCGTCCAGCACCTGCTCGGGGCCCGGCTCGAACTCGTAGAGCGGACGGGCCTCGACACCCTGCGCGAACACGGCCGCGGAGTCCTCGGCGCTCCGGGAGAACGTCAGCGGCAGCATCCGGCGCTCGACCGGGGTCTGCGTCATCATCGAGCGGAACTCGGTGAAGACGATGTGCAGCTCGTCCACCCCGCCGTCGGCCGTGTCGCGCTCTATCGCCTCGATGAGCGGCGCGGCGACGGCCTTGGCGTCGGAGTACTCCGGGCTGTCGGTGAAGCCGGTCCAGGAGTCGGAGATCGGACGCTCACGGAAGGTGTAATAGCTGACGCCCTTCCGTCCGACCACGTAGTGGTCGACCTGCTTGCCCTCGGCGACCAGCTGCGCGGTGAGGTGCTCCGACGCCTTGAGGGCGTTGCTGGAGTACCCGCCGGCGAGCCCGCGGTCGCTGGTGATCAGCAGCAGCGCCGCCCGCGTCGGCCGGGGGGCCTCCGTGGTCAGCGGGTGCTTCACGTCGGTGGCCGCGTAGGCCACCGACGTGACCGCGTTGGTCAGCTCCTCGGCGTACGGGGAGGAGGCGTCCACCTTGCGCTGGGCCTTGATGATGCGCGAGGCGGCGATCATCTCCATCGCCTTGGTGATCTTCTTGGTCGCAGTGACGGATTTGATCCGCCGCTTGTAGACCTTGACCTGGGCTCCCATGCTCAGCCCTCGCCCAGGAGCTGGCCGTCCGAGGTCTCGAACTGCTGCTTGAACTTGTTCACCGCGACACCGATGGCGGCGACGGTGTCCTTGGACATCTTCTTGCCCTCGCGGATGGAGGTGAGAAGGTCCTTCTCCTCGCGGCCCAGGTGGTCCAGGAGCTCCCGCTCGAAGCGGCGGATGTCGCCGACCGGGATGTCGTCCATCAGACCGTTGGTGCCGGCCCAGACGGAGACGACCTGGTTCTCGGTCGGGAAGGGGTTGTACTGCTCCTGCTTGAGCAGCTCCACCATCCGCTTGCCGCGCTCCAGCGCGGACTTCGAGGCGGCGTCCAGGTCGGAACCGAAGGCGGCGAACGCCTCCAGCTCGCGATACTGGGCCAGGTCGACACGGAGCGAACCGGTGATCTGCTTGACCGCCGGGTGCTGCGCGGAGCCACCGACACGGGAGACCGAGATACCCACGTTCAGCGCGGGACGGACGCCCGCGTTGAAGAGGTCGGACTCCAGGAAGCACTGGCCGTCGGTGATGGAGATGACGTTGGTCGGGATGAACGCCGAGACGTCGTTGGCCTTGGTCTCGACGATCGGCAGACCGGTCATCGAACCGGAGCCCATCTCGTCGGAGAGCTTGGCGCAGCGCTCCAGCAGACGGGAGTGCAGGTAGAAGACGTCGCCCGGGTAGGCCTCGCGCCCCGGCGGGCGACGGAGCAGGAGGGAGACGGCGCGGTAGGCGTCGGCCTGCTTCGACAGGTCGTCGAAGATGATCAGGACGTGCTTGCCCTCGTACATCCACTGCTGGCCGATGGCCGAGCCGGTGTAGGGGGCGAGGTACTTGAAGCCCGCCGGGTCGGAGGCGGGGGCGGCCACGATGGTGGTGTACTCCAGCGCGCCGGCCTCCTCCAGGGCACCGCGCACCGAGGCGATGGTGGAGCCCTTCTGGCCGATGGCGACGTAGATGCAGCGGACCTGCTTCTTCGGGTCGCCGGTGCGCCAGTTGGCGCGCTGGTTGATGATGGTGTCGACCGCGAGGGCGGTCTTGCCGGTCTGCCGGTCGCCGATGATCAGCTGACGCTGACCGCGGCCGATCGGGGTCATCGTGTCGACGGCCTTGTAGCCGGTCTCCATCGGCTCGTGCACCGACTTGCGCTGCATGACCGTGGGCGCCTGCAGTTCCAGCGCGCGGCGGCCCGAGGTCTCGATGTCGCCGAGACCGTCGATGGGGGCGCCCAGCGGGTCGACGACCCGGCCGAGGTAGCCCTCGCCGACACCGACCGAGAGCACCTCACCGGTGCGCTGCACCGGCTGGCCCTCCTCGATGCCGCTGAACTCGCCGAGCACGACGGCACCGATCTCGCGCTCCTCGAGGTTGAGGGCGAGGCCGAGGGTGCCGTCCTCGAACTTCAGAAGTTCGTTCGCCATCGCCGAGGGAAGACCCTCGACCTTCGCGATGCCGTCACCGGCAGCGCTGACCGTGCCGACCTCTTCGCGCGAGGCGGCGTCCGGCGTGTACGACTGGACGAAATTCTCCAGCGCGTCCCGGATCTCATCCGGCCGGATCGTGAGCTCCGCCATCTGGGTTCCCTGCTCTCCTTGTTGGGACCGTAAGTCTTCGTACGGCCCAACTCGGGCCGCTGAACACTGCTTCTTGAGTTGGTAGGGCGCGCTATCCGCCGGCCCGCGCACGGGCCGGCCGGACGTTCGCGCTCAGCCCGCCATCCGGCGCCGGACCTCGTCGAGGCGGTCGGCGACGGTGCCGTGGATGACCTCGTCCCCGATCCGGACCGAGATCCCGCCGAGGACCGAGGGGTCCACATCCAGGTTCAGCTGGATGTCCCGGCCGTACATGCGGCCGAGCGCACCGGCGAGCCGGCTCTTCTGCCCGTCGCTGAGCGGAACCGCGGAGACCACGACGGCGACCGAGCGGTTGCGCCGCTCCGCTGCCAGTCGGGACAGCGATTCCAGGCCCGCCTCCAGGCTACGTCCCCGCGGGCGGAGGACGAGCCGGGCGATGAGCCGCTGGGTGGTGGGTGCCACGCGGCCGCCGAGCAGCCGCTCGACGAGGTTGTTGCGCGCGGAGCGCAGCGCCTCGCCGGAGTCCTTGCCGCTGAGCGTGGAGCGCAGCTCCGGGGCACCGGCGAGGATGCGGCCGAACCGGAAGAGTTCGTCCTCCACCGAGTCCAGCGTCCCGGCACCCTCGGCCGCGATCAGGTCGGCGGTGTCCGCCAGCTCCTCCGTCGCGTCGACCAGGTCACGCGAGGTGGACCAGCGGGCACGCACCATGCCGGACACCAGGTCGACGGCCTCGCCGCTGATCTGGCCGCCGAGGAGGCGGCCGACCAGGTCGGCCTTGGCCTCACCCGGCTGGGAGGGGTCGGTCAGGACACGGCGCAGCGAGACCTCGCGGTCCAGCAGCGCCGTGACCTGCGCCAGGTCGTCGGCCAGGGAGGTGGCGTCCACACCGGTGGAGTCCACCAGGGTGTTCAGCCGTCCCCGCGCGGCGACCAGCGCCTCGCGGCTCACTCCACCGGTCATCGGCCCGCCTCGGCCTTCTCCTCGAGGTCATCGAGGAAACGGTCGATGGTGCGGCTCTGACGGGCGTGGTCCTCCAGGGACTCCCCGACGAGCCGACCGGCGAGGTCGATGGCGATCTTGCCGACGTCCTGGCGCAAGGCCTCGGCCGCCTGCTGACGCTCCGCGGAGATCTGGGCGTGGCCGGCGGCGATGATCTCCTCGCGCTGGCGCTGGCCCTCCTCCCGCATCTCGGCGATCAGCGTGGCGCCCTGCTCCTGGGCCTCCTGACGCAGTCGGGAGGCGTCCCGCCGGGCGTCGTCGAGCTGCGCGCGGTACTCCTCAAGGGTCTGCCGCGCTTCGGCCTGGACGGCCTCAGCCTTCTCCATGCCGCCCTCGATGGCTTCCCGCCGCTCGTCCAGCGCCTTGTTGATGGCCGGGAGGAGCTTCTTGTGGAAGGCGAGGTAGACGACACCGATGCAGATCAGACCGATGACGATCTCAGGCCAGACGGGCAGCAGCGGACTCTGCGGCCCGTCGGCGGCCAGCTGAATCATCATGGTGGACCTTTCGTCGTGAACGGCTCGGGGGGAGGGCCCGTCAGGAGAAGATGAACGGGGTGACGAAGCCGATCAGGGCCAGCGCCTCGACGAGGGCGGCACCGAGGAGCATGTTCTGACGGATGAGGCCGGCGGCCTCGGGCTGGCGGGCGATGGCCTGCACGCCGTTGCCGAAGATGTAACCGACACCGATACCGGCGCCGATGACACCGATGCCGTAGCCGATGGTGCCGATGTTGCCGTTGACGGCGGCGAGGGTCTCGAAAGCAGCGGACATGTCCGTGGTTCCTTCTCTGTGGTAGGCCGGTGGACATGTGTCCACCGGTCGTCTGGCGGCCGGGGACCGCGAGGTCCCCGTCGGGTGGGTCGGAAGAAGCGGGTCAGTGCGGCTCTTCCAGCGCGCCCGAGATGTAGGTCGCGGTGAGGATCGTGAAGACGTAGGCCTGGAGCGCCTGGATGAAGAGCTCGAAGACCGTGATCACCAGGGTCATGAACAGCGAGCCGAAGGCGAAGAAGGTGCCGACGACGGTGCCGAGCATGTACCAGGCGCCGATGAGGAAGACCAGGATCAGCACGTGGCCGGCGAACATGTTGGCGAACAGACGCACGGCCAGCGTGAAGGGCCGCAGGAAGACGTTCGACAGCAGCTCGATCGGCGTGACGATCACGTAGATCGGCTTCGGCAGCCCACCCGGCACGCAGAGGTTGCGGATACCGCCGACGAAGCCGTTCGTCTTGAAGGTCACCGTCATGTAGGTGACCCAGACCACCAGCGCGAGCGCGATGGGGTAGGCGATGATCGACGAGGCCGGCAGCTGGGCGACCGGGACGACGGCCCAGAGGTTGAACATCCAGACCGTGAAGAACAGCGTGACCAGCAGCGGCACGAAGGACTCGGCCTGCTTGCCGATGACCGCGCGGCCGATCCCGGTGCGCACGAAGTCGTAGAGGACCTCGGCGACCATCTGCAGCTTGCCCGGGACGACCTTCGCCTTGCCGAACGCCGCCCAGAAGAAGCCGACGACCAGCAGCGAGCCGAGGATCGCGAGCAGCGCCGGCTTGTTGAATTCGAAGCCGCCGATGCTGAAGATCGGCTCGAACTGGAACGACCAGAGCGAAGGAGCGGGGTAGCCGCAGTCCTGGAAGAGATGGCAGTCGGTCTCGAAGGCGAGCGTCTGGTCGCTATTCACCGCGAGCTCCTTCGGCATGACGCATGGATACGGCTACCTCGCGTGTGGGCGTGGCGGCGTGCCACGGAACGGCACTGGACTGGGTGGGTGACGGGATGAGGAGCCGGCCGGCTGCAACGCCACGCCGCCCCAAGGGAGTCCGGGGGGAACGCGCGGCTGTCCCGTACAGCGCGCGTGCCGACATCGGCCGAGGCTCCGGCGACGGACGATAGCAGCCCGGGGTGGACCCGCGTATGCCGCCCCCCGTAAGGGCGGCGCCGACGGCGCCCGACATCAGTCGGTGGCCTTGTCGTCGGTGCCGCGGGCGGTGGTGTCGGTGTTCTGGTCGGTCACCACGTAGGGGGTCTTGACCTTCAGGTTTCCCTGGATCTGACCCGCGAGCCAGGACACCATCGCCACGAAGACTCCCGCGGCGAAGAGTTGGCCGTCCAGGAACGAGGCGTCACGGAGGACGACCAGCAGGACCAGGAGGAGGAGGATCTTCGTCGTGTAGACGAAGACCGCTGCCGCCATGAGCAGATCGGGCCGGTGGTGGACCACCTTGGCCAGGGCGAACTGCCCGGATGCGAAGAAGAGTCCTCCGACGAGCACGCCGAGGCCGACGCTCACCGCCCCCTCGGACCCGCGCAGCACGGTGGCCGCCACGAGGGCGATCACACCGGCCACGGCAGTGAAGAGCGCGGCGCCGCGGATGATCCGGGCGTCGTTGGGCTGCATGAAGTGGCTCTCCGGCAGGCGTCAGGGGTCTTCGTTGACGGGGAGTCCCAAGAGCGAGACGCGCTCCATCGGGACTACGTGAACGCTATCACAAACTATTTGATGAGGTCTTTACCTAGTTCGTGTGCAGGAACTCACACGGGCGGGGTAACAGGGGCACCACTGGTTGACGGCCGTCCGGGGGACCCCGGCCGTGCGCCCGACGGGCCCGCAGGCGCAGGCCAGAGCGGTCACGAGCCCCGCCGGGCGGAGCCGCCCGCCACGCTGCGGTGACCGTCCTGGGAGCCCTTCCCGGCCCCCTCGTGGCGCTCCTCCGCAGCCACGTCGTCGGCACCGGAATGCTTCTCCGCGCCGTCGGGGTGCGCCGGGCGCGCGGCGGTGGCCGGCGCGCTCCGGCGGCGGGCCGACGGCCGGCGGGCGAAGCGACGCCGCTCCCCCACCGCCGTGGCGCCACTGAGCCCCTGGCCCACCGCCTCCTCACGGTCCGCCGAGACGGTCGCCTCCGGCCTGCGGTACCGCGGCGGCACCAGCCGCTGCGCCCAGAGCGGCACCCGCGGGGTGAACCGCGGCAGCAGCAGCAGGACCAGGCCCACCGCGCTCAGCAGCACGATGATCGAGACCACCAGCACGCTTTCGCCCTGCACGGTGAAGCCGATGGTGCCGAAGGCGATCAGCGCCGACCAGAAGTACATGAGCAGCACGGCGCGGCTGTGGCTGTGGCCGATCTCCAGCAGCCGGTGGTGCAGGTGCCCGCGGTCGGCGGCGAACGGGGACTGCCCGTTCCAGGTCCGGCGCACCACCGCCAGCAGCAGGTCCGCGACGGGGACGGCGATGATGGTCAGCGGCAGCAGCAGCGGGATGTACACCGGCACCATCTCGTGGACGGTCTGCCGCACCGAGCCCGGGAAGAGGTTCAACCGGTCCGGGTCGACCTGGCCGGTCACCGACGCCGCGGAGGCGGCCATCACGAGCCCGAGCAGCATCGACCCCGAGTCGCCCATGAAGATCCGCGCGGGGTGCATGTTGTGCGGCAGGAATCCCAGGCACATGCCGATCAGCACGGCGGAGAACAGCGTGGCGGGCGCGGCCGCCTCCACACCGTGGCCGTACCAGAGCCGGTAGGTGTAGAGGAAGAACGCGGCCGCGGCGATGCAGACCATGCCGGCGGCGAGCCCGTCCAGGCCGTCGACGAAGTTCACCGCGTTGATCGTGACGACGACCAGCGCGACCGTCAGCAGGGTCGACTGCACCGGCGTCAGCGCCACCACCCCCACCCCGGGGATCGGCAGCCAGAGGATCGCCAGCCCCTGCATCACCATGACGCCGGCCGCGATCATCTGGCAGCCGAGCTTGACCAGGGCGTCGACGCCCCACTTGTCGTCCAGCACACCCAGCAGCCAGATGAGACCGGCGCCGGCGAGCAGGGCCCGCGGTTCGCTGGAGGAGGTGAAGACCTCACCGATCTTGCTCAGCTGCGAGGCGACGAGCAGGCCCGCGCAGAGCCCGCCGAACATCGCGATGCCGCCCAGTCGCGGGGTCGGCTCGCGGTGCACGTCCCGTGCGCGGATCTGCGGCACGGCACCGACGGCGATCGCGAACTTCCGCACCGGGCCGGTCAGCAGATACGTCACGGCCGCTGTCACGCAGAGCGTCAGCAGGTATTCGCGCACGGGCTCCCCTGTGTGATTCGGACCTCAGGGCCCACACCCTAGCTCTCGACCGCGGGCCTCCCGAACGCTCCCACCTGCCGCGGACGGCCGGCCGGGTCGCCCGGTGCACCGCGCCGCCGTGCGGTCACCGCGGGTGAGGAACACCCGCGGCCCGCCCGCGGCGCCGCGGGCGGGGCGGATCACTCCCCCGGCGTCCCCGGCACCCCGGTGATGGCGGTGACCACCGGGTCCAGCGCCGCCCGGATCTCCTCGCCGACGCTGCGGAAGTACGGGATCGGTGCACCGTACGGGTCCTGCACCTCGTCCGCCTCCGCCGTCGGCGCGGCCAGCCAGCCGCGCAGCGCCGCCGCGGCCCGGCTGAGGGCCCGGGCCCGGATGACGAGACCGCCGGGCTCCCGGGCGTCCGGCAACTTCCCCATGTCGATCACCCGCACCAGGCGGGTGAACTCCTTGAGAGTGAAGGTGCGCAGCCCGGCCGAGTGCCCCATCGAGATCACCTGGGCGCGGTGGTCCCGGGTGGCGGTGAGCACCAGGTCGGCGCGGATGACGTGCTCGTCCAGCAGCTCCCGCCCGGTGAAGCCGTCGGTGTCGGCCCCGAACTCGCCGAGCACCTGCGCCGCGTGGGCCTCCATGGGCGCACCGACATGGCCCCACGTCCCCGCGCTCTCCACCACCAGGCCGGCGTCGGAGCCGAGCCGTTCGACGACCGCGAGCCGGGTGAGCCGCTCCGTGATGGGCGAGCGGCACACGTTCCCGGTGGAGACGTGCAGGATGCGGAAGACCTGGTCGGCCTCGGGAGGCCGGAACGCGGCTATGCCGGCGTCCGCGTCACTGGCAGCCGCGGTCAATGGGGGGTCTCCAGATCGGGTACCACCGAGCGCAGCTCCTCCTCGCTCACCGCCCCGGGCCGCAGCAGCACCGGCACGTCCCCGGTGATGTCGACGATGGAGGAGGGAACGTCGCTGGGGGTGGGGCCGCCGTCGAGGTAGACCGCGACCGAGTCGCCGAGCATGCGCTGCGCGGCGTCGCAGTCCTGCGGGGCCGCCTCGCCGGTGAGGTTGGCGCTGGAGACGGCGATCGGCCCGAAGTCCTTCAGGACCTCCAGCGCCACCGGGTGCAGCGGCATCCGGACGGCGACGGTGCCGCGGGTCTCCCCCAGGTCCCAGGTGAGGGACGGCTGGTGCCGCGCGACAAGGGTCAGCCCGCCGGGCCAGAAGGCGTCCACCAGCTCCCAGGCGCTGTCGGTCATGCCGGTGACCAGGCCGTGCAGCGTGTTCGGCGAGCCGACCAGGACCGGGGAGGGCATGTTGCGGCCGCGCCCCTTGGCCTCCAGCAGGTCCCCGACGGCACGCTTGTTGAAGGCGTCCGCCCCGACCCCGTACAGGGTGTCGGTGGGCAGGACGACCAGGTCCCCGCGGCGGATGGCGGAGACGGCCTCCCGCAGGCCGTGCTTGCGGTCCGCCGCGTCGGTGCAGTCATAGCGCCGTGGCATCGGTGCGTGCTCCTTCGATGCGCCCCGCGTCAGCGGGTGACCCGGCGAGCCGTGGCGAACCGGGGTCGGTTGTTGAGATCGGGGTGGTCCGCCGCGTCGGCCCAGCCGCGGTCCTCGGTGAAGATCCAGGGCACCTGTCCGCCCTGGGTGTCGGCGTGCTCGACGACGACGATGCCGCCGGGGCGCAGCAGCCGGCGCGCGGTGCGTTCCAGGCCCCTGATGGTCTCCAGGCCGTCCTCGCCCGAGAAGAGCGCCAGCTCCGGGTCGTGGTCGCGGGCCTCGGGGGCGACGTACTCCCACTCGGTGAGCGGGATGTAGGGCGGGTTGGAGACGACGAGGTCGACCTGCCCGTCGAGTTCGGGCAGGGCGGTGAGGGCGTCCCCGTGGTGCAGGGTGACGCGGGACCCCTCGGCGGTGTTCGCCACGTTGCGGCGGGCCCAGCCGAGCGCGTCCTCGTCGAGCTCCACGGCGTGGACGCGCGAACGCGGGACCTCCTGCGCCAGGGCGAGCGCGATGGCGCCCGAACCGGTGCACAGATCGACGATCAGCGGCTCGGCCACGTCCATCGCCCGGACCGCGTCTATCGCCCAGCCGACGACGGACTCGGTCTCGGGCCGCGGCACGAAGACCCCGGCACCGACCTGGAGTTCGAGGTAGCGGAAGAAGGCGCGGCCGGTGATGTGCTGCAGCGGCTCGCGGGCCTCCCGCCGGGCGACCGCCTCCCAGTAGCGGGCGTCGAAGTCGGCGTCACCCACCAGGTGCAGCTTGGCGCGGTCGGTGGCGTGCACGAACGCCGCCAGCTCCTCGGCGTCGAACCGGGGGCTGGCGACCCCCGCGGCGGCGAGCCGCTGGGTGGCCTGGGCCACTTCGGCGAGCAGCAGCGAGCGGGGCGGCGGGGAGGTCGGAGTCACGGAACCCACCCTACGTTCACCGTGTCCCTTCGTTTCTCACGTCGCCGCGCGGGCGGCGGTCCGGGCTCCGGCGCGGGCGGTGCGGCACCGCGCCGGACGTCGTGCCGTCGGCGGTCAGCGGTCCTCGGCGAGCCGCGCCGCGGAGTCCGCGTCCGCGCACGCCTGGATGACGGCGTCGATCTCGCCGTCGAGGACCTGGTCGAGGTTGTACGCCTTGAACCCGACGCGGTGGTCGGAGATGCGGTTCTCGGGGAAGTTGTAGGTGCGGATCTTCTCCGAGCGGTCCACGGTGCGCACCTGGCTGCGGCGGGCGTCGGACGCCTCCCGCTCGGCCTCCTCGCGGGCGGCCGCCAGCAGCCGGGAGCGGAGGATGCGCAGCGCCTGCTCCTTGTTCTGGAGCTGGCTCTTCTCGTTCTGGCAGGAGGCCACGACGCCCGTCGGCACGTGGGTGATGCGGACGGCGGAGTCGGTGGTGTTGACCGACTGGCCGCCGGGCCCGGAGGAGCGGTAGACGTCGATCCGCAGGTCGGAGGGGTTGATCTCCACCTCGACCTCCTCGGCCTCGGGCGTGACCAGCACGCCGGCGGCGGAGGTGTGGATACGGCCCGCCGACTCGGTGGCCGGGACGCGCTGCACGCGGTGGACGCCGCCCTCGAACTTCAACCGCGCCCAGACGCCCTGTCCGGGCTCCGCGCGGCCGCGCGCCTTCACCGCGACCTGGACGTCCTTGTAGCCGCCCAGCTCCGACTCGGTGGCGTCAATGATCTCCGTGCGCCACCCGGTGCGCTCGGCGTAGCGCAGGTACATCCGCAGCAGGTCGCCGGCGAACAGGGCGGACTCGTCGCCGCCCGCGCCCGCCTTGATCTCCAGGATCACGTCCTTGTCGTCCGCGGGGTCACGCGGGACCAGCAGCAGCCGCAGCCGCTCGGTCAGCTCCTCCGCGTGCGCTTCCAGCTCCTTGACCTCACCCGCGAACTCCGGGTCCTCGGCGGCGAGTTCCCGCGCGGTGGCGATGTCGTCCCGGCAACCGCGCCACTCCTGGTACACGGCCACGACCGGTGTCAGCTCGGCGTAGCGCTTGCTCATGGCGCGGGCGCGCCCCTGATCCGCGTGGACGTCGGGGTCTGCGAGCTGCCGTTCGAGGTCGGCGTGCTCGCCGATGAGTTCCTCGACCGCCTCGAACATGATCGGTGGCTCCCGGGAGGCTGGTGTCGACCGCTGGCGCGGATCGCTGGGTGGGTCGCTGGCCCGGCGCGGCGGCGCGGGCGGGGCCGCGTCACGCCGTCGTGCGGCGGGCGGCCCGGCGGCGCCGCCGGGGGGCCCGCGGCGCCGTACGGAAAACGCCGGTCCGGCCGCCCCCGCGCGGGGAGCGGCCGAGCCGGCGTTCGTGCGCTACTTCTTGGCGGCGTTCTTGCCGAACCGCGCCTCGAAGCGGGCCACCCGGCCACCGGTGTCGAGGATCTTCTGCTTGCCGGTGTAGAACGGGTGGCACTCGGAGCAGACGTCGGCACGGATGCTGCCGCTGTTGACGGTGCTACGAGTGGTGAACGAGGCGCCGCAGGTGCAGCTGACCTGGGTCTCCACGTACTCCGGGTGGATGTCGCGCTTCACGGTGTCTCCTTGGTGTCACGGGAGGGCTCCGGGTCGCTCCGCCGAATGCGTCGCGTGAACCGGGGCCGACGCACCAGTCTGCCAGGACCGGTCGTGACAGCCAAAACGTGATCCGGGGGCCCGCTATTCCCCCCGCTCCCGTGCCCCCGCCGCGCGTCAGCCGCTGAGGGCGGGCGGGTCGGCGTCACGCTTCGGCTCGGCCTCGGACCCCTCGGTGAGGCGGTCGGGGACCGGCACGTCCGCCCGCAGCGCGTCCCACACCCCCGACGCCTGCGGCTCCAGCGGCACGACCCGGTTGGGGTCGACCGGGTCGTACCCGACCGGCAGTGTCACCGTCTGGAGCCGCTCCGGCGGGATGTCGCCCAGTCGGCGCGCCAGCGCCGTCAGCTCCGGGACGGAGGCGAGCGCGCTGTCGGTGGTGACCGCGCCGGTCGCGGTGTCCGCCAGCCGGTACAGCTGCCGGGGGTCGCCGAGGACCCCGACCTCCCGGACCTCCGCCGCGAGGGCGCGGAGGAAGGAGTGCTGGAGCTGGATGCGCTCCAGATCGCTGCCGTCGCCCAGGCTCTTGCGGGTCCGCACCAGCGCCAGCGCCGTCTCCCCGTCCAACCGGTGGTCGCCCGCCGCGAGGTCCAGCCGGCTGTCGGAGTCCCGCAGCGGGCGGTCCAGGGTGACCTCGACACCGCCGAGCGCGTCGATCATCTGCTCGAAGCCGCGGAAGTCGACCTCCACGTAGTGGTCCATCCGCACGCCGGTCATCGCCTCGGCGGTCTTCACCGCGCAGACCGGCCCGCCCACCGCGAACGCCTCGTTGAACATCACCCGCTCCGCCGCGGGCACCTCCCCGCCGTCCTCGTCCCGGCAGGCGGGCCGGTCGACCAGGGTGTCCCGCGGTATCGACACCACGGTGCCGCCGCGGCGGTCCTCGGCCAGGTGGACCACCATCGCGGTGTCCGCCCGGGGGCCGCCCTGCTGCCGGCCGTACACCTCGTTCTCTCCCTCGCGGCTGTCGGAGCCCAGCACCAGGATGTCGAGCGATCCGCCGGGCTCGTCCTCGGGGCGGTCGGCGCCGAGCGCCGCGTCGATGTCGATCTCGGAGATGTTGCCGTCGAACCGGAGGTAGAGCGCGGTGGCCCCGCCCCCGGCGAGCAGGAGCAGCGCGAGCAGCGCGCCCGCCACCGCGTACACCGCGTGCCGCCGCCGGGCGGGCCGCGGGCGGTGCGACGGGGGCCGCGGTCCCCAGGTGGGGAACTGCTGCGCCATGGTCACCGCCTCGTCCTCGGGTACGCCCGCCCCGGCAGGGGCCGACGGGGCGCCGCGCGGGGCGGCCCGAATCACCCGATTGTGGCCCGCTCGCGGGTCGGCCGCCGCCCCTGGCGCCCCCGCGTTACGGCGAACGGGGGACGACGACGGGGCCGCCCCACCAGCGGTGGTGGGGCGGCCCCGGACGTGGTAACCGGCGCGCCGCGGAGCCCGGAGGGGGCGCCGCGGCGCGGCGGTCAGTCGCCGCTGCTCGGCGACGGGGTGTTCTTCTGGATCTGCATCAGGAACTCGGCGTTGGACTTGGTCTGCTTCATCTTGTCCAGCAGCAGCTCGATCGCCTGCTGCTGGTCCAGGGCGTGCAGCACCCGGCGGAGCTTCCAGACGACGGCCAGCTCCTCGGCACCCATGAGGATCTCCTCCTTGCGGGTACCGGAGGCGTCCACGTCCACGGCGGGGAAGATCCGCTTGTCGGCGAGCTTCCGGTCGAGCTTGAGCTCCATGTTGCCGGTGCCCTTGAACTCCTCGAAGATCACCTCGTCCGCGCGGGAGCCGGTGTCGACCAGGGCGGTGGCGAGGATGGTCAGCGAACCGCCGTCCTCGATGTTCCGCGCCGCGCCGAAGAACTTCTTCGGCGGGTACAGCGCGGTGGAGTCCACACCACCGGACATGATGCGCCCGGAGGCGGGGGCCGCCAGGTTGTAGGCGCGGCCCAGCCGGGTGATGGAGTCCAGCAGCACCACCACGTCGTGACCCAGCTCCACCAGGCGCTTGGCGCGCTCGATGGCCAGCTCGGCGACGACCGTGTGGTCCTCGGCGGGGCGGTCGAAGGTCGAGGAGATGACCTCGCCCTTCACCGACCGCTGCATGTCGGTGACCTCCTCGGGCCGCTCGTCCACGAGCACGACCATCAGGTGGCACTCGGGGTTGTTGCGGGTGATCGAGTTGGCGATCGACTGCATGATCATCGTCTTGCCGGTCTTGGGCGGCGCGACGATGAGTCCGCGCTGGCCCTTGCCGATCGGCGAGACCATGTCGATGATCCGCGGGGTGAGCGAGCCCGGCTCGCACTCCAGCCGCAGCCGCTCCTGCGGGTACAGCGGGGTGAGCTTGTTGAACTCCTCGCGGCCGCGGCCCGAGTCGGCGCCCATGCCGTTGACGGAGTCCAGCCGCACCAGGGCGTTGAACTTCTCGCGGCGCTCGCCGTCACGGGGCTGGCGCACGGCGCCGGTGACGTGGTCGCCCTTGCGCAGGCCGTTCTTTCGGACCTGGGCGAGGGAGACGTAGACGTCGTTCGGCCCCGGCAGGTATCCGGACGTCCGCACGAAGGCGTAGTTGTCCAGGATGTCGAGGATGCCGGCGACGGGGATGAGCACGTCGTCGTCGGCGACCTGCGGCTCGCTGAAGTCCTCGCGGCCGCCGCTGCGGCGTCCGCGGCGGTCGCGGTAGCGGCCCCGGCGGCCGCGGCGGCCGCCCTCGAAGTCGTCGTCGCGGTTGCCGTCGTCACCGCGGTTGTCGCGGCCGCCGTCGCGGTTGCCCCCGCGGCCACCGCCGTCGCGGTTGCCGTCGCGCCCGCCGCCGTCGCGGTTGCCGTCCCGGCCGCCACCGTCGCGGTTGCCGCGGCCGCCGCCCTGCTGGTTCTGGCCACCGCCCTGACCGGCGTTCTTGCCGCGGCGCTCCCGCTTGCCCTGGCGCTCTCCGCCGTCGTCCTTGGACGACCCGTCAGCGCGGGCGGAATCGCCCTTGCCGCTCTCGGACTTGACGGGCTGCACGGCGTCGCCCCGGGCGGACTCCTTCTCCTTGGCGGCCGGGACGGAGTCCGGCACGGAGTCCTTCGCGCCCTCGTCGCCCTCGGCGCGCGCCGGTGCCTCCGCCTGGGCGGCGGCCTTGGCGTCGGTGCGGGCGCGGGAGGTGGCACGCCGCTTCGGCTTCTCCGCCGCGGGTGCCTCCGCGGCGGGCGCGGGCTCCGCCGGCGCGCCGCCGGACCCCTGCTTCTCCTTGATGACCTCGATCAGCTGGCTCTTGCGCATCCGCGCGGTGCCCCTGATGCCGAGGCCGGAGGCAACCTGCTGCAGCTCAGCCAGCACCATGCCCTCGAGGCCGGTGCCGGAACGCCGGCGACGCGGCGTCTTGGCAGCACTGTCCGTCACGGACGCGGGGGCAGCACCGGCAGTCTTGTCGGCGCTGTCGGCACTCGCGCCCATCAGATCGGTGGTGTCGCTCACGAAGGGTCCTTCCCTGGAGCGGACGTCGGCCTGTCTGGCTCGGCGACCGGTCGTGCTGTCCGGCTGCGGTCTCGTCTGATGGACCGGCCGGGGCGGTGGTCCGCCTGCTCATGGCGGCGGTGAGAACGGTTCGACAAAGTACGGAATGGTCGATGGGACCGTCGTACCGGATCCGGAGCGTGCCGAGCTCTGCCAGGCAGGCTGCTGAGGCAGAGGGAGCTCCCGGAAGAAGACGCGGCCCCTGACGACGGGACCCCGGCGTACCGTGCCGCCCGGGTGCCCCGGGGACGATGCCACCGCGGACGCGACGGCCACCCCTCGGAGTGATCCGCAGGGACGGTACGTGTAGACCTGAGATTAACACTACCGGATACTGCCGGTATTCCCCCCTCTCCATGCTCTTCATGCATGCCCACCCGGGCGCCCGGCTCACACCGGGAACGGGGATTCTCACCCCGCGTCGGCGCCGGCCCCCGCGGTGAGCGGCAGCACGCTCGCCCCGGCCGCGTCCAGCTCCAGCCGGTTGGCGGCCCAGCCGTCACCGGCCAGTCGCGCCACCCGGTCCGCCTCCGCGGTTCCGACCAGCGCCAGCACCGTGGGCCCGGCCCCGGAGACCACCGCGGGCACGCCCTCCTCCCGCAGCCGGGCGACCAACTGCACGCTGCCGGGCATGGCCGAGGCCCGGTACTCCTGGTGCAGCCGGTCCTCGGTCGCCGGCAGCAGCAGTTCCGGGCGGCGCGTCAGGGCCTCGACCAGGAGTGCCGAACGCCCCGCGTTCAACGCGGCGTCGACGTGCGGAACGGACCGCGGCAGCAGGCCGCGCGCCGTCTCGGTCCGCAGCGGCTGCGCGGGGACGAAGGCCACGGGGGCGATCCCCGGGGCCGGGTCGAGCCGCACCGCCCGTGCGGCGCCTCCGTCCGTCCAGGCGATGGTGAAGCCGCCGAGCAGGCAGGCGGCGACGTTGTCGGGGTGGCCCTCGATCTCGGACGCCAGCTCCAGCAGCGCGCGGTCCCCCAGACGGGCCTCACCGCCGGTGGTCACCGCCCTGGCCGCCATCAGGCCGGCGCAGATCGCCGCGGAGGACGAGCCGAGACCGCGGCCGTGGGGGACGCGGTTGGCGCACACCACCTCCAGACCGCGCGGCTGTCCGCCGAGCACGTCGAAGGCGGTGCGCATCGCGCGCACCATGAGGTGCCGTTCGTCGCGCGGCAGGGTGTCGGCCCCCTCCCCCGCGATGTCGATGTGCAGGCCGGACTCGGCGACCCGGACGACGACGTCGTCGTACAGCCCCAGGGCGAGGCCCAGCGCGTCGAAGCCGGGGCCCAGGTTGGCGCTGGTGGCGGGGGTGCGGACCCGGACGGGCGCGGCACGGAATGCGGGGTGCGCCATCGCTCGACGACTCTCCTTGCTGGTGCCGGCTGTCCTCCGGCGGATGCCGGCGGACAGCCGAGGGTGGTGACTGCGGGGATCGGGACACGGGGCCGGGTCGCGCGCGGAACGCCGCTCCCCGACGGTCGCGCCGCGACGGGCGGCTCCACGTCCGGACGGTGGGCGCCCGGGGCCGTCGTCGTCATCGACGGCGCCCAGCGGCACCGAGGTGCCGGTCCGCGCTGCCTCGGTACGGTGCCGGTCGGCACCGGCCACCGGTCCGCCGTGGCAGGAGGTCGGTTCGGCCCGCCCGCTGGGTGCGGTGGGCGCACGGCCCGCGAGACCGCGGAGCCCGTCCCGCGGGCGGCGGGGCGGCCCCTCCCCGACGCTCCTGGTCGGGAGCCGCCGGCGGCGGTACCGCTCCGGCCTGCCGGAACGCGGCCCAGCCTACCCAAGGCCCGCTGTCCGACCGCAGAGGGTGCCCCAGCGCGCTGCCGTGTCGCCCCTTCGGGCAGCAACAGCACTGCGGAGGGAAGCCGTACGCGCCCGGCATACCGGGGCCGGGGCCGGGCCGACGCCGTGTCAGGCGAGGCCGAGCCGCTCGGCGGCCGCGTCGGCGTTCACCGGCACCGTGATGGGCGGCGGCGCGCCGGCCACCGCCCAGTCCGGGTCCTTCAGGCCGTTGCCGGTGACGGTGCAGACGATGCGCTGCCCGGGGTCGACCTCACCGCGGGCCGCCGCCTTCAGCAGGCCGGCGACCGACGCGGCGGAGGCCGGCTCGACGAAGACGCCCTCCTGCGCGGCCAGCAGCCGGTACGCGGAGAGGATCTCGCGGTCGGTCACCTCGTCGATGATCCCGCCGGACTCGTCCCGCGCCGCCTCCGCCTGCGTCCAGGACGCCGGGTTGCCGATGCGGATCGCCGTCGCCAGGGTGGCCGGGTTGCGCACCGGCTCGCCGCGCACGATCGGAGCGGCGCCCGACGCCTGGAAGCCCCACATCCGCGGGGTCCGCGTCGCGGGCGCCCCCAGCGGCGAGGTGGTGTCGGCGTACTCGCGGTACCCGCGCCAGTAGGCGGTGATGTTCCCGGCGTTGCCGACCGGCAGCACGTGGATGTCGGGCGCGTCGCCGAGCATGTCGACCACCTCGAAGGCGCCGGTCTTCTGCCCCTCGATCCGCGCCGGGTTGACCGAGTTGACCAGCGCCACCGGGTACTTCTCCGACAGCCCCCGGGCGAGGTCCAGGCAGTCGTCGAAGTTGCCGTCGACCTCCAGGATGCGAGCGCCGTGGACCAGCGCCTGGCCCATCTTGCCGAGGGCGATCTTCCCGGTCGGCACCAGCACCGCGCACACCATGCCGCCGCGGACCGCGTAGGCGGCGGCCGAGGCGGAGGTGTTGCCCGTCGAGGCGCAGATGACGGCCTGCGCGCCCTCCTCCTTCGCCCGGGAGATGGCCATCGTCATGCCGCGGTCCTTGAAGGAACCGGTCGGGTTGGCACCCTCGACCTTCAGATGCACCTCGCAGCCGGTGCGCTCGGAGAGCACCTGCGCCGGCACCAGCGGGGTGCCGCCCTCGCGCAGCGTCACCACGGGCGTCGTCGCGGAGACGGGCAGCCGCTCGCGGTACTCCTCGATGACTCCCCGCCACTGGCGGCTGGTGGTGGTCTGCTGTGCATCCATGACGTCCACTGCTTCCCTGACTCTCCGGCTCACCCGAGTCCCCGGACTCTCCGGTGTACTTGTTCGCCGCGTGCCGCCCGGCCGGGCAGCACGCCGGGTCATTCGCCCTCGACCCGCATGATGCTGGCGACGCCGCGGACGGTGTCCAGGCCCCGCAGCGTCTCCACCGTCGCGGTCAGCGCGGCGTCCGGTGCGCGGTGGGTGACCACGACCAGCGACGCCTCGCCGTCCTTGCCCTGCTGCCGCACGGTGTCGATCGACACCCCGTGGTCGGCGAAGACCGCCGCCACCTGGGACAGCACACCCGGTTTGTCCGCCACGTCGAGGCTGATGTGGAAGCGGGTGACGACGTCGCCCATCGGGCTCACCGGGAGCATGGTGTACGCCGACTCCCCCGGGCCGCGGGCGCCGCTGACCTTGTTGCGGCAGGCGGCGACCAGGTCGCCGAGGATCGCCGACGCGGTCGGGACGCCGCCGGCGCCCTGGCCGTAGAACATGAGGCTGCCGGCGGAGTCGGCCTCCACGAACACCGCGTTGTACGCCTCCCGCACCGAGGCCAGCGGATGGGTGAGCGGGATCATCGCGGGGTGGACGCGCGCGGTCACCGACCGGCCGTCGGCGGCGCGCTCGCAGATGGCGAGCAGCTTCACGGTGCAGCCCATGCGGCGGGCGGAGGCGATGTCCGAGGCGGTGACCTCGGTGATGCCCTCGCGGTGCACGTCGTCCAGCCGGACGCGGGTGTGGAAGGCGATGCCGGCGAGGATCGCCGCCTTGGCGGCGGCGTCGAACCCCTCGACGTCGGCGGTCGGGTCGGCCTCCGCGTAGCCGAGGGCGGTCGCCTCCTCCAGCGCCTCGTAGTAGCCGGCGCCGCTGGTGTCCATGCGGTCGAGGATGAAGTTGGTGGTGCCGTTGACGATGCCCAGCACCCGGTTGACGCTGTCGCCGGCGAGGGACTCGCGCAGCGGCCGCAGCAGCGGGATGGCACCGGCGACGGCGGCCTCGAAGTAGAGGTCCGCGCCGTACTTGTCGGCGGCGGCGTAGAGCGAGGGGCCGTCCTCGGCCAGCAGCGCCTTGTTGGCGGTGACGACGCTGGCGCCGTTCTCGAAGGCGGTGGAGATGAGGGACCGGGCGGGCTCGATCCCGCCGATGACCTCGACGACGACGTCGATGTCGGAGCGGGAGACCAGCCCCTGCGCGTCGGTGGTGATCAGCTCGGAGAGGACGCCCTCCCGCAGCCGGCCAGGGCGGCGGACCGCGACACCGGCCAGTTCCACGGGCGCGCCGACCCGGGCGGCCAGGTCGGCGGCGTGCGTCGTCACCAGGCGTGCCACCTGCGACCCGACCACTCCGCACCCCAGCAGCGCCACTTTCAGCGGCCGCCCATCCGTCATCGCCCGACCTTCTCTCTCCGCTCTCGTACCGCACGTACCGCCGCTTCGGCGGGCCCGGGCCGCGGCCGGGGTACGGCGCGCGGCGACTCCCGCACCGCAAGTCTCGCCCACCGGGGACGGCTCTTCACGGCCGGTGTCAGTATGCGAGATACGCGGGCCGCCCGCCGGACATCGGCCGGACGGGGCCGATCTCCGGCGGGCGGCGGCACATGCCCGTCCGACGCGCCGCGCAACAGGCACGACAGTTCGAGTCGGGACGGCGGACCGCTGCGCGCCGTCGGCGCACGCCCGTGGCGCGAGCAGCGGCGGCGGGCGCGGGGCGCCGCGCGCTCCCGGCCCGCCGCGCGGGGATCAGCCCACGTCGAGGCGGAGCAGGTCCTCCTCCGTCTCGCGCCGCAGCAGCACCCGGGCCCGGCCGTCGCGGACGGCGACCACCGGGGGCCGGGCGACGTGGTTGTAGTTGCTGGCCATTGAGCGGCAGTAGGCGCCGGTGGCGGGCACGGCGAGCAGGTCCCCGACGGCCGTGTCGGCGGGCAGGTGCGCGTCGCGGACGACGATGTCGCCGCTCTCGCAGTGCTTGCCCACCACCCGCGTCAGCATCGGGGGCGCCTCGGAGGTGCGGGAGGCCAGCGCCACCGAGTACTCGGCGTCATAGAGAGCGGTGCGGATGTTGTCCGACATGCCGCCGTCGACGCTCACGTAGGTGCGCAGCCCGGGAAGTTCCTTGGTGGTGCCGACCTCGTAGACGGTGACCGCGGTCGGGCCGACGACGGCCCGGCCCGGCTCGACGGAGAGCCGGGGGCGCGCCAGCCCCGCCGCGTCACACTCACGGGTGACGATGTCCCGCAGCGCCCTCGCGATCTCGTGTGGTTCCCGGGGGTCGTCGGCCGGGGTGTAGGCGATGCCGAGGCCGCCGCCGAGGTCGATCTCGGGCAGTTCCAGGCCGTGTTCGTCGCGGATCGCCTTCAGGAGCCCGACCACCCGGTGGGCGGCCACCTCGAACCCGGCGGTGTCGAAGATCTGCGAGCCGATGTGCGAGTGGACCCCGGCCAGCTCCAGGCTGTCCTGGGCGAGGACGCGCCGCACGCCGTCGGCGGCCTGGCCGCCGGCCAGCGCCAGACCGAACTTCTGGTCCTCGTGGGCGGTGGCGATGAACTCGTGGGTGTGGGCCTCGACGCCCACGGTGACCCGCAGCTGCACCCGCTGGCGCCGGCCGAGCCGCCGCGCGGTGGCGGCGACGCGCTCGATCTCCTGGAGCGAGTCCAGCACGATCCGGCCGACACCCGCCTCGACGGCGCGCTCGATCTCCGCGGCGGACTTGTTGTTGCCGTGCAGGGCGATGCGGTCGGCGGGCATCCCGCCGGCCAGCGCGGTGGCCAGCTCGCCGCCGCTGCAGACGTCGAGGTTGAGGCCCTCCTCCGTGAGCCACCGCACCACGGCACGGCACAGGAACGCCTTGCCCGCGTAGAAGACGTCGGCGTCCGGCCCGAAGGCGTCGCGCCAGGCGCGGCACCGGGCGCGGAAGTCCTCCTCGTCCAGGAAGTAGGCGGGGGTGCCGAACTCCTCGACCAGCGCGCGGACGTCGACGCCGCCGATGGTCAGGGCCCCGTCGGGCCCGCGGCGGGCGGTGCGGGGCCAGACCCGGGGGTCGAGCTCGTTGAGATCGGCCGGGGGCGGGCCGTGGTGGCCCTCGGGGAGGACATCGGCGTGGCGGGGCCCGGCGGGGTGCGCGGAACGACTCATGGCTGCTGCTGTCGCTTTCTTGCTGGTTCGCGGTCGCGGTTGGCGGTTCGCGGTCGCGGTTGACGGTTCGCGGTGCGTGCGGGGCGCGGACTCCCACGAGGGTGCCCGCGCTCGGGACGGTGCGGTCAGGAGGGGAACGGGGACCGGGGGTCCGCCGTCACGGCCGGGCCGTCGGTCCGGGTCGGACGGGGCCCGCCGGTCCCGGGGCGCACCGTCGCGGCGCGGTTCCCGCGCCGACGGCGTCGGCGGCGCGGAAGGCGGCGGGAGTGCTCGGTGCGCCCGGCGGTGGGGCGGTTCGCGCACCCGGCGATGGGACGGCCGGGGCTCAGAGGTGGTCGGGCGCTCCGATGCCCAGGCGGGACAGGCCGTCGGCGAGCACCGTGGCGGTGGCCCGGGCGAGGGCCAGCCGCGCGCGGTGGACGGCCCCGGGTTTCTCCGGGCCCTGGGGCAGCACCGGGGCGGCGGTCGCCGCGTCGAGGTGGGCGTCGGCGAGCCGGACCAGCCAGCCGGCCGAGCCGGCGCGGTGGCGCTCGCCCAGCAGCGCCAGCAGGGCGCGCTCGGCGGGGTGCCGCAGCTCCTCGGCGGCCGCGGCCTCGGGGGCGATCCCGAGCTGCGCCCCGCCGCGCAGGGCGGAGCAGGCGCGGGCGTGGGCGTACCGCACCCGGAAGAGCGGGTTCTCGGTGCGCTGGCTGAGGAGGTCGAGACCGGCCGGGGGGCGCTCGTCGGAGGCTGCCCGCCAGGCCCGGGCGTCGCGCGCCGGGTCCTCCGGCAGCACCGGCGGCGCGGGCAGCGCGAGGAGCTCGGCCAGCAGCGCGGCCCCCGCGCCGTCGGCCAGGGCGATGTCGAGGAACCCGGGGCCGGCCACCGTCACCGTGGCGATGCCGGGGGTCTCCGCCAGCCGCCGCCGCAGCGTGTCCGCCACCGCCTGCGGCGGCCTGCCGGCCGGGCCGGCGAGCCGCAGCGCGATACCGGTCGACCAGTCGGCGCCGCCGTGCGGCGGTCGGCGCAGCAGGGCGTCCCCGGCGCCGGTCCCGGCGGGCAGCTCGCCGTCGGCGACCGCGGCGCGCACGGAGCGCAGCACGGCGTCGGCGAGCTGGGTCGGGGTCATGGGGGCAGCCTACGAGACGCCGCGGCTCAGCCGGCGAGGGATCTTGCCCACCGGACGGGCGACGGACGGGCCGCGCCGCGCGCCAGGCGCCGGGCGTGCCGCAGCAGCTCGTGCGGGTCGAAGGGTTTGGGGACGACCGCGTCCACGGGGGGCGGGCGGGGGCCGACCGGGGTGGCGGAGACCAGCATCAGCGGGATGTCCCCGGTGTCGGGGTCCTCGCGCAGCCGTTCGGCGGTGGACAGGCCGTCGAGCCGCGGCATCGCCACGTCGAGGGTGATCAGGTCGGGTCGGAGCCCGCGCACGTTCTCCAGGCAGGCGACACCGTCGGTCGCGGTCATGACCTCGAACCCGTCGAGTTCGAGGACGACCCTCATGAGTTGCCGGATCACCTGGCTGTCGTCGACCACCAGCACCCGGCCGCAGGCCCCAGGCACGTCCCTCAGCGTAGGGCGGCGGGTCGGCCCTTGTACGCGCTTTCCCCCAACTGGTGAAACCGTGGTGCGGGAGGCCGCCTGCGAGCTGGTAGTGTTCTTCCCGTCGCCGCGAGAAGCGGTGACGACGCCCCCGTAGCTCAGGGGATAGAGCAACGGCCTCCGGAGCCGTGTGCGCAGGTTCGAATCCTGCCGGGGGCACTTCGCAACGGCGTCGAGGATGATTCCTCCGACCAGCGCGAGTGCCACGAAAAAGGGCCGGACTCAGTCTCACTGAGTCCGGCCCTTTCGCTGTCCAGTGGTGTTCACGCGTGAGTGGCGCGTGGCCCCCCGTGCCTCCCCCTCCGGACTCCGAACCCGGTCCCAGGTCCGCGCGAGCCTCTGGTTGTTCACCGCCTCGTGGCCGTCGATACAGCCCCGGCGCCGGCGGACGGCCTCGGGTGCGCAATCCCGGACCCCACGGGCGACACCCGGCTGCCGCACCGGCGGTGTCACGGCATCCGCGGACCATCCCGGAGTCGGCGTTGCACTTGCTTCGAATATTGCGGATACTTCGAGTATCGCTCAGCAACGACCGACAACCGGGAACCGTCACAGTCCGCACCTCCGCCGTCCCGACGCCGCCCGAGCGCAGCGGCGGTTCCGGTGCCGACCTACCGGCGCCGCGGTGGAGGACCACACCACCTGACGCCCGACCCACTACCCCAGGGGCGCACCATGACCAAGATCGACACCCGCCCGGTGAGACTTCCGGACGACAAGCAGCAGTCGGCCAATCACGCTCTCGCCCAGGTCCGGGCCTACCTCGACGACCATCGGACGGCCTCACAGGTCACCGTCACGGTCGAGGACGGGGACGGCCGCGAGTCCCTCGCCCTGCCGCGCGAGGCGGTCGAACTGCTCGCAACGCTCCTGGCCCACCTCAGCGCCGGTCGAGCCGTGTCCGTCGTTCCGGCTGACGCCGAACTCACCACCCAGCAGGCGGCCGACATGCTCAACGTGTCCCGCCCGTTCCTCATCGGCCTCCTGGAAGCCGGGGAGATCGAGTACAGAACCGTCGGCTCGCACCGAAGGATCACCGCCTCGTCCGTCCTGGAGTACCAGCGCAGGGACGATCACCGCCGGCGCGCTGTGGCCGACGAGCTCACGGAGCTCGGCCAGGAGATGGGAACGATCTAGTTCATGGCTTTCGTCGCCGTCTACGACGCCAACGTGCTGTATCCCAGCACGCTGCGCGACGTCCTCATCCGCGTCGCGCAGGCAGGGCTGGTCCAGGCGAAGTGGACCGACCGGATTCTCGACGAGACCTTCCGCAACCTCGGGCGGAACCGACCCGACCTCGACGCGAAGAAGCTGGACCGCACCCGCGAGCTGATGGCGGGAGCCGTCCGGGATGTCCTGGTCAAGGGGTACGAGCCCCTCATCGAGGTACTCGACCTTCCCGACCCCGGTGACCGGCACGTGCTGGCCGCCGCGATCAAGGCGAAGGCGCAGGTCATCGTCACGGCCAACCTGAGGGACTTCCCCGGTGATGCCCTGGCCGCCTGGGACGTCCAGGCTGTCCACCCGGACGCCTTCATCGAGGCCCAGGTCGACCTCGCACCCCAGGTGGTGTACGGGGTGCTCACCCGGATGGCGGACGTCTGGCGGACACCGCCCAACGCGGTCGTGGCGGACGTGATCGACGCGCTCGAACGCGAGGGCCTCGTCGCATCGGCAGCAGCGCTGCGCGCCCGCTCCTGACACCGGGCGTATGCCGTCTGCGCCGCCGCAATTCACCACCCTGCGCCACATACGTGCGCCGTCGTGCAATCGGCGTGATTGCCAGGCGGGTGCGCCGGAGGATTCCGGAATTCACCGGCGCGCGCCACCCTGACCGGTTCAACAGAACGATTCCGTGAAACCCCGCCGCGCCGAAGCGGATGGGATACGCTCCCGTGGGGAATCTGTCGTGAATCAGCACGGAAGATACCGGTGGGGGCCTCGGGCCCGGGAGATCCCGGGCGTTTCCGGGTGAGTGGGGCCCGTCCCATCGCGAATTCCGCGGCGGTGGTTGACGGGCGGGGGAATGCCATGCGGCACGACACGGTCGCACGCAATGACGAACGCATCATGCGGGCCGTGCGGCAGGCGTCCGCCTGGGCCCGCGACGGATGGGCGGAGATCGACGTGGACGCCCTCGCGCGGGAGACCAACACCGCGCCGCACCACTTCCGGCGGATCTTCCGCAACGCCACCGGGGACCCGCTGCTCCGCTTCGTGCGCAGGTTGCGGCTCCAGCTGGCCGCCTACCGCCTGGTCTTCACGCAGGAACCCGTCATCGACATCGCCCTGGCGGCGGGGTACGGCTCTTCGGCGGCGTTCAGCCGGGCGTTCCGCGACAGCTACGGCAGCTGTCCGGCCAGCGCCCGTTCCCGGCGGGCCGAGAGCCCCTGGCCGGAGTCCGGGGTCTGCTGCGACGGGCTGAAGACCGTGCACCAGCCGCCGCAGACCATCGCGTTCTTCCGGCACTTCGGGCCGCTCGACGACGCCCACCACCTGTGGCGGCGGCTCGGCCGCTGGTCCGGGCGGCCGGGGGACGCCGCGGCGCAGCGGCGGCCGGTGCTGCTCTGCCACGACGACCCGGGGCGGTTCCTCGGCGAGCCCGTCCGCTGCGACCTGGGGCTGGTGCTGGAGGAGGGGGTCCGGCCCGGCAACGGGGTGGGGGTGCAGGTGGTCGGCGAGCAGCGGCTGCTGCTGTCGCGGCACGCCGGCCCGCTCGCCTTCCTTCCCTTCAGTTACATGCATCTCGCGGTGGCGGCGGTGATGACCGGCCTCGCGGGGCCGGCCGCGGGGCTGCCGTTCTTCGCCTATCCGGACGGCTGCCCCGCGCCCGACGGGCCGCGGCTGGTCGCCGAGGTCGGCATCCCGCTGCGGTGAGCGGGCCCCCCTCCGCCTCGGCGACCGCACCGGGCCGGGCCGAGCGGGCACCGAGGCGGCGCGGGGCGGCCCGGGGCCGGGGCCGGGGCCGGGGTCAGCGCCGGACGGGCTGGCGGATGATGGTGCGGAGGCGCTCGGGGGCGGTGCGGTCCGGGGAGTTGAGGTAGATCTCGTGGTGGGTGCCGGCCGAGCGGGCGCCGCTGTCCAGGATGAAGGCGTGGAGCGCGTCGATGACGGGGTCCTCCTCCTCGTAGGGCCCGACGTACAGCACCTGGGCCGCGGTGCCCTCGGCGAGCTCGCGGCGGGCGGCGCCGCCGGCGGCCGGGTGCTCGCCCTTGGCCAGGACGGTGTCCCGTGCGCGGCCGAGCACATCCTCGTCGACCGGCTCCGGCTGCATGATCATGGCCGACCAGCGCCAGGAGCCCTTGCCGGTGTCGGCGCCGTCGGTGTGCCAGAGCGTCTCCAGCGGCATGACGCCGTAGTCGACGCCGGTGTCGCCGCGGACGAGGAACTTCGCCTTGTACGAAATGGCGAAGAGGGCCGAGACGGCGTCGCGGTAGGCCTCCGAGTAGGGGCCGCCCTCGCCGTCGAGAGCGAGATAGCTGAGCGGCGGGACGTCGATGATCGCCGGGTTCTTCCGTGCGGAGTAGACCTCCTTGAATTCACGCTTGTAGTCGATCTTCTTGGTGGAACCGGGCATGTCGCTGATCCTCGTCGGTGCGGAATGGTGACGGTCACACCATTCCAGACCGGCTGTCGGCGGCTGCCCCGATCGGGGTGAACTCCACCGGGCGTGCATCCGATCGTGGGGCGCGCGGTGCTTCCGTACGGCACATTTGCGCGCCCCGCACGCCTCAGTCGCCCGCGGCATTCTCCGCGGATTCGACGCGCTCGGCCCAGAGGTATTCACTGGCCGGCCGTCCGGCGCGGCCCGTGGTGTACGCCTGGGTGCGGCGCCAGAGCGCGTTGACGCTGCCGTTCATGAAGGCCTTTCCGGGGCCGGTGGGCTCGTACCAGTCGACGACGGAGACCGAGAACGGGCCGTGCTTGTCCTTGCCGAGGTAGGCCTGCGGGCGGTGGCGCGGCACGAACCCCTCGGCGAGCAGCACCTGGTACTCCTCCGCCAGCAACTCCCGCATGGCGTCGACGTGCTCGGGGCGGATCTGGTGGACGGCGACGCCGGTGGCGTACGGCCCGTCGTGGCGCTCGTCCGGCAGGTCGGCGAAGGCCGGCAGCGCGGTGACGGCGGGGTACTCCACGCCGTCCCTGCCGTTGCGGTCCACGGTGAGTTCCTTGATCTCCTGCCAGATCGCGGTGATCTCCGGCTGGGAGAACGCCGAGTGCAGCGCCTCGTCGCTCTTCCAGGTGGCGATCTCCAGGGCGAACCGGCCGTCGCCCCAGTCGCCCGTGTAGACGGCCGCGGGTGCACCGGTGACCAGGCCGTGTCGGTCGAGGGCGGGCCAGTGGCGGCCGATCGCGGCAAGGATCTCCGCCTCCTTGCCGGGTGCGATCTGGTAGAGGCCGATGACGGTGGTCGCGGAGGCGTTCTGCTGCTGCACGGCTGTCCTTTCCTGGTCGCGGCGTACCGCGGTGCGGGGCCCGGTGCCGGGCGGCGTGCCCGGTCCGGCGGGTGGGGCGGCGGCCGCCGCGGGGGTGAGGCGGACGAGCAGGACGATGGCGATGCCGGCCAGCAGCACCACGACGGGGGCGGCGTACGCCTCGCGCATGGCGGAGACGAAAGCCTCGGCGAAGGCGGCCATGGTGGCCTGCATCTGCTCGGGGTCGGTCCCCTCCGGCACGGCGGCCGGGCCGGAGGTGGTGAGGTCGACGCCGCCGGAGACGAGGGGGTCGAAGGCGGCGCGGAACTCCTCGCGGCCCGCCTCGGGGACGGCCAGGGCCTGTTCGTCGACCCAGGCGCGCATGCCGGCCACCAGCCGCGCCTGGAGGATCGCGCCGACGACCGCCGTCGCGATCAGGCCGCCGAGTTCCTGCGCGGTGTTGATGACCCCGGAGGCGGCGCCGGAGAGGCCCGGGTCGAGGTCGGTGAAGGCGACGGCGAAGAGCGGGGCGAAGATCAGCCCGGTGCCCAGCCCCATCAGGGCCAGCGGGCCGACCAGCCGCCAGGTGGTGGCGTCGGGGGTGGAGACCGCGGCCAGCAGGAGGATGCCCGCGACGAAGGAGCCGAGACCGGCGAGGAGGAACCTGCGGCCGCCGTACCGGTCGGCCAGCCGCCCGGCGATCCCGGCGACCAGGGTCGAGGTGAGCGGCATCGCCGCGATGGTGAGTCCGGCGCGCAGCGGGCTCATCTGGAGGATCGCCTGGAGGTAGATGGTCAGCGGCAGGAAGGCGCCGAGCATCCCGAAGCCGGTGACGGCGAGCACGGCGGTCATCGAGGCGAAGTTGCGGCTGCGGAACAGTGCGAAGGGGACCAGCGCGCCGCGGCCCTGGCTGCGGTGCTGCACGAGGCCGAAGAGCGCCAGCAGCGCCGCGCCCGCCGCGAGCAGCGTCCAGACCAGCGGGGACCAGTCCAGGCGTTCGCCCTCGATCAGCGCGAAGCAGCAGGCGCCGAGCCCGGCGATGAGGAGCGCGGTCGAGCCGAGGCCGAAGGAGTGCCGTCGGCCGGGTCGCAGGTCGGGGACGACGCGGAGCACCAGGACGAGCGTCAGCAGGCCGACGGGCAGGTTGATGAGGAAGATCCAGCGCCAGCTGAGGTAGTTGACGATGACGCCGCCGAGGGTGGGGCCGGCGAGGATGGCGAGGCCGGAGAGGGCGGCGGAGAGCCCGAAGGCGGCGCCCCACTTCGACGGCGGGAAGACGGCGGCGGTGATCGGCAGCAGTTGCGGCGCGATCAGTGCGCCGCCCAGCCCCTGCACGGCGCGGGCGGCGATGAGGACGGCGGCGTCGTCGGCGAGGCCGCAGGCGAGGGAGGCCAGGACGAAGACGACCAGCCCGACGAGGTAGACGCGCCGGGGTCCGAAGGTGTCGCCCAGTCTGCCGCCGAGGATCAGCAGCGTCGCGAAGACGAGGATGTAGGCGCTGAACACCCACAGCCCCTCGTCGAGGGTCGCCCCCAGGTCGGTGATGACGCTGGGGAAGGCGATGTTGACGATGGTGAGGTCGAGGAGGGTCATGAAGAGGCCGATGGTGAGCACCCCGAGGATCGGCCAGGGGTTGCGCTCCCCTGCCTCCCCTGCCTCCCCTGCCTCCCTCGTCTCCGCCGTCTCCGCCGTCTCCCCTGTCCCCGCCGGGTCCGCGGGCGCGGGGCCGGGCGCCCCGCCCGGTGTCATGCGGCGCTCCCGGGCCCGGTTGCGGGGACGGCGGCCCCGGCCTTGTGCAGCAGGCAGACGTTCTTCTCCAGCGAGGTGGCGTCGGTGGTGAGCAGCGCCGGGACGACGCGGTCCACCACCAGCCCGGCCGCCGGGAAGACGGCCGCCAGCGCCTCGGCGGTCACCGCCTTGAACGGGAAGGTCGTGTACCGCACGCCGCGCAGCAGCAGTTCACCGCCGGGGCGCAGCACCCGGCCGACCTCGGCCGCGTACCGGCCGCGGTCCTCGTCGCCGAGGTGGTGGAAGCAGCCGCGGTCCAGGAGGAGGTCGACGCTGCCGTCGGGAAGGGGCAGCGCGAGGACGTCGCCGACGCGGTACTCGGCCTCGACGTCCGCCTCGCGGGCACGTTCCCCGGCGATGCGGACGGCGGCGGGGCTGAGGTCGAAGCCGATGGCCCGGTATCCCTGGCGGGCCAGCTCGGCGACGTCGCTGCCGGTGCCGCAGCCGAGGTCGACGGCGGTCCGGCCGTCGCCCGGCGGGCGGGCGGTCAGGAAGCCCACCAGTTCCTGGGAGGGGTGGGCGATCTCCCAGAAGTGGGCGTACTGCCCGGTCTCGTAGGTCCGGTTCCAGTCGATGCCGGTGGTGCCGAGCAGCTGCACGGCTCTCTCCTCACGGTCCGGTCGGTTCGGGGGTGCGTCGGGGCGGGCGTCAGAAGGTCTCCTTGAGCCGCCGCTCGAAGTGGTCGGTGAGGACCGGGCCGAGGCCGGTGACGCCCTCGGCGTGTGCGGTCAGCGGCGTGTACAGCTCGGGGCGGCGGCCGTGCAGGCCGAAGTAGGCGGTCTCCTGGAAGGAGAGGTCGATCCGGCGCAGTTCCGCGAGCCGGTCGAGGTCGACCTCGGCGTGGAGGGCGGCTTCCTCCTCGTCGAGTTCGGCGAGGATGCCGTCGGGGGTGGCGACGGTGGAGTGGCCGGCGAGGTCGATGGTGACGGTCCGGCCGCCGCGCTCGCCGGAGGCCGTGCCGACGCTGCCGACGTAGAGCACGGCGGCGGCGTTGAAGACCGCGGTGGCCAGCACGCACGGCTTGGTGGCGGGGAGGTTGCCGCGCAGCGCGGCGGCCGGCACCGCGATGATCTCGGCGCCCTGGAGCGCCAGCAGGCGCGGCATCTCCTGAATCCAGAAGTCGGAGCAGACGCAGATGCCCAGCCGGCCGAAGGGGGTGTCGAGGACGACGGCCTCGTCGCCGGGGGCGAGGGCGACGAACTCGGCGGAGAACAGGTGGACCTTGCGGACCGCGGCGACGACGGCGCCGGTGTCGTCGAGCACCACCGCGGTGTTGTGGTAGGTGCCCTCCGGGGTGCGCTCGATGACGGAGCCGCAGATGATCCAGCAGCCCTTGCGGCGGGCGACGTCACCCAGCAGGTCGAAGACGGGGTCGGGGATCGGGTGGTCGATGACGCCGCGCAGGTGCTGGCGTCCGGGGAAGTAGAAGGGCGGACCGAGGAAGAACTCGGGGAGGACCGCGAGGTGGGTGCCGTCCGGGAGTGCTTCGAGCATCGCGACGGCCTGCCGGAGGTTGGCCTCGGGGTCGTCGCGCCAGCGGGTCTGGAGCAGGGCGACCCGGGGCCGGCGTGTCGGTTCCATGCGTTCTCCCCTGTCGGGTTCGGCGTGGGCGGACGGGCGCAGGTGCGCAGTCGGTGGCGGGCACGCCGCCGGGCGGGGGCGGGAGGGCCGCCCGGCGGCGCCCCGGTCGGGGTCACCGCTCGGTGAAGATGTCCTCGTAGATGCCGGGGTCGCCCACCGCGTAGTCGACGCCGAGCGGGCGGGAGGAGACGACGAGGTTGATGCCTTCGCGGGCGACGGACCAGTCGTCGAGGCCGAGTCCGGCGAGGAGTTCCCGCATCTCGGGGACGGTGTAGCCGCTGCGCAGCGACCGCATGAACTGGTCGGCCTCGCCGGCGGAGTACTGGAGGACGAAGGAGATCATGCCCTCGTCGGCGTCGCGGGCGAGGTCGTAGACGATCACGGTGCCGCCGGGCCGGCAGACGCGGGCGCACTCGGCGATGGTCATCGCCGGCCGCGACCAGCGGGGCACGGCGCAGAAGCTGAAGACGACGTCGAAGGAGTCGTCCTCGAACGGCAGCCGGGTGCTGTGGGACCAGTCGCAGGTGAAGCGGCCGCCGTAGTTGACGAGGTTGGCGAAGACCGCGTTCTCGCGGGCCACCTCCAGGAACCGGTCGTTGGCGTCCACCGCGGTGAACTCGGCCTGCTTGTGGAGGGCGGCCAGCCGCAGCGAGACCAGGCCCGGGCCGCAGCCGACCTCCAGGACCTGCTCGGCCTCCGCGACATAGGGGGCGAGCAGCTTCATCAGGTGCTGCATCGGGATGATCAGCTGGGTCCGCATGGTGCGGTCGAAGTCCCGGCACTTCTCGACCTCGGTGAACGGGTCCGGGCCGCTGACCCGGTGTTCGAGGTCGAAGATGCGGGTGGGTTCACTGGACAATGTTCAGCGACCGCCTTCCGTTCTCAGGCCGGACCTGCCAGTTGAGGATCTCGGTGCTGGCCGACGACGGCTGGGGCAGCCGGTGGTTGGCCTCGGAGTAGAACGTCTTGGAGATGTTGTCGATGTAGTGCCAGCCCTTGGGGTACGTCACCTGCAGGGTGTCCTCGGTGACGGTCAGCAGCCCCTTGGCGACGAGGTCGTCGATCTTCTCGGTGAAGTACGCGTAGGGGTCGACGCCGTGTCGGGCGCGGTACTCGGAGCGGCTGACGCGCAGCAGCTTCAGCCCCAGGACGAGGCTGCGGCAGCGCCGTTCGTGCTCGTCGGTGTACGCGCCCATGACGGCGGGGATGCGGCCGGCGCGGACGGTCTCGATGTAGCGGCCGATGTCCGGTTCGGTGCAGTACAGGTGGTTGTTGAGGTAGCCGTAGGCGCCGGAGCCGAAGGCGACCATGTCGCCGCAGCGCCCCCAGACCTGCGCGAGGTGGTCGGTGAGCGAGAGGGTCTCGGCCCGCAGCCCCCGGTACGGCTTGGAGCCGTCGGGCAGGACCGGGAAGGTCTGCGCGCCCTTCGCCTCCCACTCGGGCCGCATCGGCTCGGCGAAGTCGTTGTACGTCAGCGCGAGGTAGTTCCGGGAGAGCAGCTCCTCGTGCATGTAGTGGTACATCGCGTCGGCCTCCTTGGTGCTCGGGCAGGGCGGCGTGATGCCGCTCTGCACCGCGAAGAAGGCCTCCGAGCCGGGGAGGACCGCGTAGTTGTACACGGAGAACGAGGTCACCGGGATGCTGGTGAGGGTCTCGATGTCGGCGGCCCACAGCTCGGGGGTCTGCCCGGGGATGCCGATCATGTAGTCGATGCAGATGTTCTCCATGCCGTTGCGGTCGAGCAGTTCGATGGTGCGCAGTGCGGACTCGCCGGTGTGGGCGCGGGCCCGGCCGAGGTAGCGCAGCAGCGGGTCGTGGAAGGTCTGCACGCCCATGCTGACGCGGTTGACGCCGTTGGCGAGCAGCGCGTCGATCTTGCGCTGGTCGATGTCGACGGGGGTGCTCTCGATGGTGACGGTGTAGTCGTCGGTGAAGGTCAGGTGGCGGCGGAGGAAGCCGAGGAGGTCGTCCAGCTGCTCGGCGCGGAGCGTGGTGGGGGTGCCGCCGCCGAGGTAGCCGGAGGAGAACGTGACGCCGTCGAGGTAGCCGAGGCGGGAGTAGAGCAGGACCTCCGCCTTGAGCGCCTCGATGTAGTCGGTGACCAGGGTGTTCCGGGTGTGGAGCTTGTTGTAGGGGCAGCTGGTGCAGACCTGGTTGCAGAAGGGGATGTGCAGGTAGAACGAGACGGTCCGCGGGCGGGTCTCGACCGTCGCGAACATCTGGTCCGGGGTCAGCGGCCCGATGTTGCAGGGGTACCAGCGGACGAACTCGATGTCGCGGTCGGGGTACTGGCGCCAGAAGCTGGGCGTGTCCAGGAAGTTGCGGGTGATGGTCTCCTGCGACGCGGCGGCGCCGGTCTGGTCGGTCATCGCTGCCCTCTTCTCGTGGGTGGGGCTGATGGGGTCGCCGTGGTTCAGACGCGGGACAGCGCCCGCGCCAGGGTGTGTTCGGTGCGCAGCAGCCGGCGGAACGCGGTGGCGGTCCGTTCGGCGAGTCGGTCGCGGTGGGGTCCGAGCTCGGCGGCGGTGGCGGCGCGCAGCTCCGGCAGGCGGGCGGTGAGGTCGGCGGCGCGGCGCAGGCTGCCGGCGGTGCCGCGCCGCAGCTCGCGTT
>NZ_JAAVJD010000220.1 GCF_012033735.1 Streptomyces lonarensis
GGCGCCGGGGGCGCCGCGGGCTGCGGCGCGGGGGCGACGGGCGCGGCCGGTGCGGCAGCGGCCTGCGCGAAGCCGCCGCGCTCCAGCCGCTCCAGCCGGGTCTGCAGCGAGCGCTCGTCGGAGTAGGCCGCAGGCAGCAGCACCCGGGCGCAGATCAGCTCCAGCTGGAGCCGCGGCGAGGTGGCGCCGCGCATCTCGGTCAGCCCGGTGTTGACGAGGTCGGCAGCGCGGCTGAGCCCGGCCGGGCCGAAGCGGTTGGCCTGGGCCGTCATCGTCTGCAGGGTGTCGACGGGGACGTCGATCAGCCCCTTGTCGGCGGCCTCCGGCACCGCGGCGAGGATCACCAGGTCACGGAGCCGCTCCAGCAGGTCGGCGACGAACCGGCGGGGGTCGTGCCCGCCCTCGATCACCCGGTCCACCACCTCGAACGCGGCAGCGCCGTCCCCGGCGGCGAAGGCGTCGACCACCGAGTCGAGCAGCGCGCTGTCGGTGTAGCCGAGCAGCGCCGTCGCCATCGGGTAGGTCACCCCGTCGTCGGCGGCGCCCGCGAGCAGCTGGTCCATGACGGACATCGAGTCACGCACCGAGCCGGCGCCCGCCCGCACCACCAGCGGCAGCACGGCACTGTCCACCGGGATCGCCTCGCGCTCGCACACCTCGGCGAGGTAGTCGCGGAGGGTGCCGGGCGGGACGAGCCGGAACGGGTAGTGGTGGGTCCGCGACCGGATGGTGCCGATGACCTTCTCGGGCTCGGTCGTGGCGAAGATGAACTTGAGGTGCTCCGGCGGCTCCTCGACCACCTTCAGCAGGGCGTTGAACCCCGCGGAGGTGACCATGTGCGCCTCGTCGACGATGTAGATCTTGTAGCGGCTGGAGGCCGGGCCGAAGAACGCCTTCTCGCGGAGCTCACGGGCGTCCTCGACACCGCCGTGCGAGGCGGCGTCGATCTCGATGACGTCGATGGAGCCGGGCCCGCCACGGGCGAGGTCCTGGCAGGACTGGCACTCGCCGCACGGATCGGGGGTGGGGCCCTGCGCGCAGTTGAGGCAGCGCGCCAGGATGCGGGCGCTGGTCGTCTTGCCGCACCCACGCGGGCCGCTGAAGAGGTACGCGTGGTTGACGCGGTTGTTCAGCAGGGCCTGCCGCAGCGGGTCGGTCACGTGCTCCTGCCCGATGACCTCGGCGAAGGTCTCGGGGCGGTAACGGCGGTACAGCGCGAGGGACGACACACTCACGACGATATCGGCCCCGACCGACAACCCGTCCCGCCGCACGTACGAGCCGGTGCTCGTGGACGCCGGGAGAGACCACCGGGCCGCGCACGGTCCGGTGCCGCACAGCCGGGACGCGGCGGGCCCCGGGAACGACTACGCCCCCCACGCACCCGCCAGAGCCAACCTACCCTTGCTGCCTTCCGGCCCTGGGGGAGTTCAGTCAGATAGCGCCGCGTGAGGGGCTGACGCCACCCTACCCGATCCCCGGCACGCTCCGCCCCCACCCGCCCCGTACCGGGCGGGCACCCCACCGGCCGGTGGCCGGCGCTCGCAGCGGCCGGTCTCCGGCGAGCACCGGCTCCCGTTCCATGGTCGCGAGCACCCCCTCACGTCTTGTACAGTTCTCGGCGGAGGATTCGCCTAGTGGCCTAGGGCGCACGCTTGGAAAGCGTGTTGGGTTCACACCCTCACGAGTTCGAATCTCGTATCCTCCGCCCAGCCTTCACCGGGCTGAACGTAGGGCCCCACCGCCTCGGCGGTGGGGCCCTACGTCGTTGCCTCGAGCCCCGCCGCCCCGGTCGCCGTCCACAGCGGGACTCCCGGTGTGCCGCCAGATGGCAAAGAGCGATCACCCGAGGAACGCCCTTGAGCATCGCGTCGGGCGCGTGGAGGTAGCGGGCGCCCACCCGCGAGGACATGCCTGCCTCGCAGCACATGACCTGGTCGATCTCGCGGTTCGGGATGCTGAGCAGCATGAGGACCGTGGCAGCGGTCGTACGATCGTGGGGTCGACTGAGACGATCCAGGCGAGGTCGCCTACGGCGTCAGCCTGGGCGAGTAGAGCCGTGAAGGCGTTGTCCGCGGTACCGTCGGCGCCCGTTTCCGCAGCTGATTGCGGGCTTCCTACAGCCCCAAGGTGCTCAGGCGGGTCGGTCTACTGCGTGCCGAAGCGGCACTTGAAAGCGACCGCGTCGATTACTTTGCCCATGATCACGCCAGCAGCCACCCCGAGTCAGTGAGCTGATTCCAACCTGCCTGGCGGGTAGTGCGATTGGGCTGACAGCGTGGTGAAGCCCCTGGTAGACGGGTTCACGACCAAGATTCCCTCGCCCACCAGAGGCTTCGTGTGCTTGTCTACCCGTCCGGGCTGGACGTGTCCAGCTCTGCCCTGCGCCTGCTGTCGACCGAGCTCCGCCGACGCCGGGTGGTGATCGGAACCCGCTGGCGACGCCTGAACACGGGGCGCCAGGCCCTGCTCACCCTCGCCCACCTCCGCAACGGCCACCCCTACGCCCAGCTCGCGGCCGGGTTCGGCATCGGAACCACGACCGCCCACCGGTACATCGCCGAGGCAGTGGAGGTCCTGGCCGCTCTCGCTCCGAGCCTCGCCGAGGCGGCAGGGACTGCCTCGGCGAAGGCGTTCGTGCTGCTGAACGGGACGCTCCTGCCGACGGACCGCATCGCCGCCGACCGGCCCTTCTACTCCGGAAAGCACAAAAGACACGGGATGAACGTGCAGGTCCTCGCCGATCCCTTCGGCCGGCTACTGTGGGCCTCACCAGCCCTGCCCGGTGCTGTCCACGACGTCCGCGCGGCTCGCGAGCACGGCATCGTCGACGCCCTCGCCGAGATCGGCAGCGCGTGCTGGGCCGACAAGGGATACCGCGGTGCCGGCGGCACAGTCCGCACCCCGTACTGGGGACGGTGGGACACCCTCTCCGCAGGCCAGCAGGCGGTCAACCGGTCCCACGCGAAGATCCGCGCACTCGTCGAACAGGCCGTCGCCACCCTCAAGTCCTGGCGACTCCTCCGCAAGCTGCGGTGCTCAACCACCCGCATCACCGCCCTCGTCCAAGCCGTCCTCACCCTGCATCTGGCCAGCTCAGCAGCATGATGGAAAAGGCTCAGTGTCGGCCCGGGACTAGCGGTTCTATCTGCGCCTACTGCGCGTCAGTCAACGACACACCCGGACCAACGGCCGAATGACCCACGGGTCCCCGTCGCCTGATCCGGCACGTGCGGGATACGGAAGCGACAGCCTCCACCGGATGACGGTGGCCTCGGCGCAAGTCAGGGACTGATGCCACTACGGCTTACAGCCAAGGGTGAAGGGGCCGTCTCAGTTTCCTCTCACTTACCAACGCATGGTGCCTTAGTACTGCAGCCGCAGTTGGTGTGACCGTTGGTCCGTCTGGTCGTTGAGCTGGGTATGGGTGGGGATGTCACGGTTGACGAGGTGCGGGCCTGGGCTGCGGGTCTGGAGGTTCTGCAGGGCCGGCTTGGTCAGCATTTCCGCAGGTCGGAGCCTCGTCGGCGGGTTGGGGAGTATCTGCGGGGGCTGCTGTCGTCCCTGGAGCGGAAGAACGGGTGGACGCTGGCCGAGCAGGCCGGGGAGCTGTGTCCGGATGGCATGCAGCGGTTGTTGAACCAGGCGGACTGGGACGCGGATGCGGTCCGGGATGAGGTCCGCTCGTTCACGCTGGAGCATCTCGCGGAGGACGAGGGCGTGTTGATCGTGGATGAAACCGGGTTCATCAAGAAGGGCGTCCGGTCGGCCGGGGTGCAGCGGCAGTACACCGGCACCACCGGGAAGATCGACAACTGTCAGCTGGGGGTGTTCCTGGCCTACGCCTCCCCAGCGGGCCGGGCATTGATCGACCGCGAGCTGTACCTGCCGACTTCCTGGACGGAGGACGCGGCCCGGCGGGCGGACGCGCGGATCGGCCGGGATGTCGTCTTCGCGACCAAGCCCGCCTTGGCCAGGGCCATGCTGGCGCGGGCGGTGGCGGCCGGCGTGCCTTTTCGGTGGGTGACCGGGGACGAGGCGTACGGCGACAACCCCGCCCTGCGGGCCTGGCTGACCGAACAGCGCCTGTCCTACGTCCTGGCCATCGGGTACCGGCACAGGCTCGGGCCCCGCGGGCAGAACGCCCGCACCCTGGCAGCGATCCTGCCTGCGCACGCGTGGGAGATCCGCTCGGCCGGTGACGGCGCCCACGGCCAACGCGAGTACGCCTGGGCCCTGGTCCCGCTGCCGGACCGCGACGCCGCCGAAGGCTTCGAGGCCGCACTGCTGATCCGCCGCAACGACGCCACCGGCGAGCAGGCGTACTACCTGGTCCACGCCCCGGCCGACACCGCACTACCGGGAATCGTCCGGGCTGCCGGTGCCCGCTGGGCGATCGAGGAATGCTTCCAGGCCGCGAAGAACGAAGCCGGCCTCGACCACTACCAGGTCCGCCACTACCGCGCCTGGTACCGCCACATCACCCTGGCCATGGCCGCCGCCGCGCACCTGACAGCACTGCGGGCCACCACCGAGGAAAAGGGGGACGATCCCATGACCTGATTCGACTGAGCATGAACGAGATCCGCCGCCTGTTGGCCAAGGTCGTCCACACCACCCGGCACGAGACCGCCCACATCCTCCACTGGTCACGCTGGCGCCGACGCCATCAACACCGAGCCCGCCTCAGCCACTACCGCCGCCGAAGCCACCAACCCCCATAACTGCGGCTGCAGTATTAGACGGCTACTTGCGCCCCCCTGACGACCCGAGAGCCCGAGACCCTGCGGTAAACGACGCGTGGACGAACCGCAGACCGAACGGCTAGACCAAAGAGAGTCGGGCCGCGGATTACGCTCCTCTCAGTCAACAGACGCTTACCGAAAACTGCGGGTAGACCGAATGTCGGCGCCGCCCACCCCCCCCCGCAATTCAGGCACAGGCGAAGCCAGCCACCTACAAGCCTCTCAGTAGATGACCTGCACTCTGCGGTACGACTTTAGGGCGACGGGCAGCCACTATACGCCTCTCTATCTCATAACGGACCGAGTGGGGTGCGTCGTGGCACCGCATCTGGCATCAGACCGTATCCGATGATTTGATCGAGCACTCACGAGACTGACTGAGAATTGAACGTGCGATCAAGCCCAGACCTTTTGCCATTCGAACGGGTACGGCATTCCCGATCTGCCTCTCGATAGATCCATACTGCCCATAGAAATGATAACCAATCGGAAACGATTGGAAAGTCGCAGCTTCTCGCAACGTAAGTCCACGGTTTTCAGTGGGATGCACAAATGTGCCGCACGCGGGTGTTGTACATCTCGTTGTCATTGTGGGTGCTGGCTCGTCGAGCTTGATACGGCCATACGAACTCGCAGCAGATCGGTTCTTGAGCTTACGATGACAGTCCAACTGATGTTCCTCGGGAAGGTCGAACCGATTTCCACCGATCGGAATCGCCGAGATCCTGGCGAGGACCGCCTCACTGCTCTTGCGGTGGACATCGAGTGGGTCGTCAGGCTTGGAATACCGCTCTAGGTGTTTGAGTACCTGGCGCGCAGTCCTGGGGGTAGTCAGGAAGCTATCAGGTAGGTAGTTCAGAGGGATAACAGAAGCCTCGGAATGCTTGATATCAGCCCTTACCCCCATCAAGATGAATCGCTTTCGGCGCTGCGGTACACCAAATCTGCTCGAATCTAGAAGGCTGCCCATGAATGAATAGCCGAGATTCTCGAGTTTGCCGACTAGTTGCACTAGTCGCCGATCCCGCCTCAAGCCGGGAACATTCTCCAGCAATAGAATTCTAGGCAGGAAAGCATCGACGAATCTAGCCACATCAAGCACCAGGTCGTTCCTAGCCTGGTCAACTTCCCCCTTAGCCAAGGTCGAGAAGCCCTGACAAGGCGGGCAAGCTTTGAGAAGGTCCAAATCCCCGCGATTGAGACGGACTGCGTCGGCAATCTGATCAGCAGACAGACTTCGGATATCAGCCTCGTACAGAAGAACACGGGCATGGTTCCGGCGGTAGGACTCCGCAGCTTCCGGGTCGTTCTCCACGGCGGCGAGCACGCGGAAGCCAGCGTCTCGGAGGCCCCGCGTAGCGCCCCCGGCCCCGGCGAAGAGGTCGATGGCACTCGGTCTAGACATGAAGGCGATCCTAACCAGTCGACGACCTCAAAGCACTAGCGCCCTCTGGTACTTGAGTGTCGTGGCCCCCAAACTGACTGTAAGCCGGCGCCCCCCTGATGGCATCGGCGCGACTGGGCAGACGTCAGGAACAAGGAGCCGTGATGACACAGCAAGGCGACAGCCGCGGGAATCAGCGGGAAGAGCCCCTAGGGAACCGCTTCGTGGGGGGGGACGTCCCGCGGCAGGCCAGCAGAGAGCACGACCAAAGCACTGCACCCAACAGAGACATTCCCGGCAAACCATACGTAATGAGGATTAGTCGCCTCACTGTCGACAAACTGGGCATTAAGATGTATGACCGGGTGTCAGCAGTACTCGCGGAGGTTATCGCAAACGCGTACGACGCCGACGCCGAACGAGTGACCGTCACATTGCCATGGGGCGTCTTCCTAGACGGCTCAGGGGCATACGAAATCACAGTCACGGACAACGGCCACGGAATGACTGCGGGCGAAGTCAACTCACATTACCTGGCAGTCGGTTCGGACCGCCGCAAGCGGTTCGGAAAAGATAAGTCGCGGGACAAGAATCGACCAGTAATGGGCCGCAAGGGGATTGGCAAGCTGGCCCCCTTCGGGATCTGTGAGACAGTCGAAGTAATTACAGCAGGAGGCGAGGAGACGGCTTATGGATACAAAGTCGCGCACCTTATGCTGTCCCTGAATGAAATCTTGGACGATACAGATGACGAGTATCGCCCTTCACCTGGCCCGCTCGATGGAACCTGGTCAGCCGACCAGGGCACCACCGTGAAGCTCCGCGACTTCAGGCGTAAGCGGGTCCCCAGCGGGGCGGAGTTGCATCGTCAACTCAGTGCGCGCTTCGGAATTCGCCGCGCGGACTGGGATGTCGAGATCATCAACGCAGAGAATACGCTGATTCCCGAATCATTCCATCTCGGCGAGTTGGACATCGAATTGATGCCTGACACTCGCATCGATCTTGCTGACCGCAATATTGAGACGTCAACCGGCCTGAAACTTCCTATCTCCGGCTGGCTAGCATACAGCCGGAAACCTTACCGTGACGAAGCGATGGCCGGTGTCCGAATCTACTCGCGCGGAAAAATTGTCTCTATGACGCGCGACTTTGGCATCACCCAAGGATTCTTTGGCGAATACAGCATTCGCTCATATCTTGTGGGCGAAATTCACGCCGAATGGCTGGATGAAGGAGAGGATCTGATCCGGTCCGACCGACAGGACATCATCTGGAGCTCAGATTACGGTGATGCACTGAGGCAGTGGGGCCATGCCATCATGCGCGAGCTGGGCGCGCGGGGCAGGAACTCGCTGAAGAAAGAGACCTGGAACGATTTCGAGAAGGCCACCAACCTGCAGACCCGACTTGAGGAGGATGCTCCAGGAGACAAGGCTTTTCAGGAGTCCGTCAGGCAGGCTGCCAAGCTTCTCGTGAGCGACAAGGACAGGGAGGCCATCCTTGATCCAGAACACAGGGAGAAGGTCTATCAACTCGCGAAAACTATCGGCCCGCACCGGACGCTACTCGACGCACTGCATGAGGTCGCGGAGGACGCCAGCAGCCCATTAGAAATTGTGCTCGGGCTGTTCCAGAAGGCGCGCATTGCCGAGATGTACTCACTCGGTCAAGTTGCCTCAGAGCGCATCGAAGTAGTAAACAAGCTGTCGGCTCTTATTGACGACGGTTCCACGTTGGAGCAACCTCTCCAGGAACTTCTGGAGCAAGCCCCTTGGTTGCTGGCTCCAGAGTGGACTCCACTGGGAATGAATGAATCCCTTGAAAGGGTGCGCAAATCCTTCGAATCTTGGTACTTCAAGAAGCATAACATCGCACTGGTAACAACAGCGATCAATCGGCAGTCCAAGCGCCCTGACTTCGTCCTATTGCACGATTCCGGGACGCTATGGATCGTTGAGATCAAGCGCATGGACTATCACCTAACCGACGCCGAATATCTGAGGGCCGTAAATTACCTAGCGGATTTGGACGAGTTTCTGAACCAGGTGGACGCACTGGGTAAGCAGTTCCCTGTGCGCAAGCTCACGTTTATCGCCGACCACAAGGACAAGCTAAGCAGCGTTTCGATCTCCTCAGTAGCGAACGACAATCGGATTCAGATCCGAGGTTGGCATGACCTTCTCGATGACACGCTGCGGGCTCACCGTGACTTCCTGGCTCGTGTCGACAAGATCAGGAACGAGGGAGGTGCTCCATAGAGCGAGCCTACGCGCGGAGGATCAATGGACGATCGTACGAAGCCCCTACTTCAGGCTGACTGAGGTTTTCTCAGCGAGCTGATCTTCGCGAATCGGGTTGATCTGCTCCCTGCGGGCTGGGGTGGACAGTGGTGGCCCGGGTGTGGGCAGACGTGAAGCCCCTGGTAGGACGGTTCTCACCACAAGATCGTCCGTTGAACCAGAGGCTTCACGTTGGTCCCCTATGCTGCCATGCTCGACGTCCCACGCCACCTCGTGGAGTATCTGGCCCGTCTGCTGGCCGCGCACCGTCGCCGGATCGGCACCCCGAAGGGCT
>NZ_JAAVJD010000221.1 GCF_012033735.1 Streptomyces lonarensis
GGCGCGGGCCGGCCGTCCCGGTCGGCGCCTCCACGGCGGGGCCTCAGCCGGGGGCGGCGGTCATCTCGCCCAGCAGCCGCTGCAGCTCCCGCGCGGCGCGCGGCGGGGAGACGTCGCCGCGGTGGGCCACCGACACCGTGCGGTGCAGCCCCGGGGCGGTGAACGGGGTGACGCGCAGCCCGGAGCGGTCGGCGGCGGTCCGCGGGACCACCGCCACGCCGAGCCCCACGCCGACCATCGCCAGCACCGCGTCCATCTCCCCGCCCTCCACCGCCAGCTCGGGTTCGAACCCGGCCGCCCGGCAGGCGCCGAGGGTCAGTTCCCGCAGGTCGTAGCCGTGGCGGAACATCACCATCGGCAGGGTGCGCAGGTCCGCCACGCGCAGTTCCGTGCCGGGTACGGGCCCGGGCCCGTCGGGCGCCGAGACGACCACCAGGTCCTCACGGAACAGCTCGCGGGCGACCAGTGCCGGTCCGCGCGGCGCCGGCGGCGCGATCACCAGCGCCAGGTCCAGCGCCCCCACACCCAGCTCGCGCACCAGGTCCTGCGAGCCGCCCTCGGTGATGTGCAGCTCGACTCCCGGGTAGCGGTCGTGGAAGGTGCGCAGCAGCTGCGGGACCAGCCCCACGCACAGGCTCGGGGTCGCGCCGAGCCGTACCCGGCCCCGGCGCAGCAGCGCCACCTCCTGCACCTCCCGCCGCGCGGTGTCCGCGTCGGCGAGGATGCGCCGGGCCAGCGGGAGCAGGGTCTGCCCGGCGTCGGTCAGCGTCACGTGCCCGCGCGCCCGGTGGAACAGCTCGGTGCCGAGCTCGCGCTCCAACGCCTTGATCTGCTGCGACAACGAGGGCTGCGCCACGTGCTCGCGCTCCGCCGCGCGGGTGAAATGCCGGGTGTCGGCGACGGCGGCGAAGTAGCGGAGCTGGTGGAGCTGCATGCCCGCCAGCCTAGCGCTCCATAGGCATCACCTATCGAGCGAAGCGTTTCTATGTCTTGGACGGATGTATCACCGGTCACTACCGTTCCCGACATGGCACTGGCGACCCGGCACAAACCGCCCGCAGCGGCGGAGAGCAGCCCCTCCGTAGTGCGCCTGCTCTGGCGCTCGACCATCGGCAAGAAGGCCGTGATGGCGGTGACCGGCCTGGTCATGCTCGCCTACCTGGTCGCTCACATGCTCGGCAACCTGAAGATCTTCTTCGGGCCCGACGACTTCAACGGCTACGCCCACTGGCTGCGGACCGTCGGCGAACCCGCCCTCGGGTACGAGTGGCTGCTCTGGGTGGTGCGGGTGGTGCTGCTCGCCGCGGTGGTCCTCCACGGCGTCGCCGCCTACCAGCTCAGCCGCCGGGACATCGCCGCCCGGCCCGTCGGCTACGCCCACCGCGGCGGCGCACGGCGCCGGTCCTCGTTCGCGACCCGCACCATGCGCTGGGGCGGCGTCATCCTGGCGCTGTTCATCGTCTGGCACATCCTGGACCTCACCACCCTGACGGTGAACCCCAACGCCGAGGCCGGCCACCCCTACGAGAACGTCGTGGCCTCGTTCTCCACCTGGTACGGCAACACCATCTACATCGTCGCGATGCTCGCCCTCGGACTGCACCTGCGCCACGGCTTCGACGCGGCGGCCCGCAGCCTCGGCGTCACCAGCGCCCGCGCCGCCCGCGGGCTGCGCGCCGGCGCCAACACCCTGGCCCTGGTGCTGACCGTCGGCTTCCTGGCCGTGCCCTTCGCCGTCATGACGGGAGTCGTGAGCTGATCATGCAGGACACCACCGCCGACCCCGCGGACGCGGGCTGGACCACCGGCGAACCGCTGGCCGACACCCGTGCCCCCGAGGGCCCCGTCGCCGAGCGCTGGGAACGCCGCAAGTTCACCGCCAAGCTCGTCAACCCCGCCAACCGCCGCGCCCGCACGGTGATCGTCGTCGGCACCGGGCTGGCGGGCGGCGCAGCCGGCGCCACCCTCGCGGAACAGGGCTACCACGTCGTCCAGTTCTGCTACCAGGACTCCCCGCGCCGCGCCCACTCGATCGCCGCGCAGGGCGGCATCAACGCGGCGAAGAACTACCGCAACGACGGCGACTCGGTGCGCAGGCTCTTCCAGGACACCGTGAAGGGCGGCGACTTCCGCTCCCGGGAGTCCAACGTCCACCGGCTCGCCGAGGTCTCCACCCAGATCATCGACCAGTGCGTCGCCCAGGGCGTGCCGTTCGCCCGCGAGTACGGCGGCCTCCTCGACACCCGCTCGTTCGGCGGCGTGCAGGTCTCCCGCACCTTCTACGCCCGCGGCCAGACCGGACAGCAGCTGCTGCTCGGCGCCTACCAGGCGCTCTCCCGGCAGATCGCCGCCGGCCGTGTCGAGATGCACGAGCGGACCGAGATGCTCGACCTGCTGGTGGTCGACGGCCGGGCCCGGGGGATCGTCGCCCGCGACCTGGTGACCGGCAGCATCGACACCTATCTCGCCGACGCCGTCGTCCTCGCCACCGGCGGTTACGGCAACGTCTTCCACCTCTCCACCAACGCCAAGAACTCCAACGCCACCGCCATCTGGCGCGCCCACCGCCGCGGCGCGCTGTTCGCCAACCCCTGCTTCACCCAGATCCATCCCACCTGCATCCCGCGCGCCGGCGACCACCAGTCCAAGCTCACCCTGATGAGCGAGTCGCTGCGCAACGACGGCCGCATCTGGGTGCCGCGGACCGCCGGCGACCACCGGCCGCCCCAGGAGATCCCCGAGGACGAGCGGGACTACTACCTGGAGCGCGCCTACCCGGCCTTCGGCAACCTGGTGCCGCGCGACATCGCCTCCCGCGCCGCGAAGAACGTCTGCGACGAGGGCAGGGGAGTGGGCCCGGGCGGACAGGGCGTCTACCTCGACTTCACCGACGCCATCGAGCGGCTCGGCCGCGCCGCGGTGGAGCAGAAGTACGGCAACCTCTTCGAGATGTACGAGCGCATCACCGACGAGAGCCCGTACGAGACGCCGATGCGCATCTACCCCGCCATCCACTACACGATGGGCGGGCTGTGGGTCGACTACGACCTCCAGACCACCGTCCCCGGCCTGTTCGCCATCGGGGAGGCGAACTTCTCCGACCACGGCGCCAACCGGCTCGGCGCCTCCGCGCTGATGCAGGGGCTGGCCGATGGCTACTTCATCCTGCCGTCGACCCTCGGCGACTACCTCGCCACCCTCCCGCGCGACCTGACCCCGCGCAGCGAACTCGGCCCCGACCACCCGGTGGTGCGCGAGGTCGTCGGCGAGGTCACCAACCGGCTCCACGCCCTGCTGGTCAACCCCGGCGACCGCAGCCCGGAGTCGTTCCAGAAGCAGCTCGGCGAGGTGCTGTGGGAGCACTGCGGCATGGCCCGTGACGCGGCCGGACTCCGCCGGGCGCTCAGCGAGATCCCCCGGCTGCGGGAGGAGTTCTGGAACCGCATCCGGGTCCCCGGCAGCGGCGAGGCGCTCAACCAGTCCTTGGAGAAGGCCCACCGCGTCTCCGACTACCTCGAACTCGCCGAGCTGATGTGCCGCGACGCGCTGCACCGCGAGGAGTCCTGCGGCGGGCACTTCCGCACCGAGAGCCAGACGGAGGGCGGCGAGGCCGAGCGTGACGACTCGCGGTTCCAGTACGTCGCCGCCTGGGAGTTCACGGGCGAGGGCAAACCACCGGTGCTGCACCGTGAGGAGCTGGAGTTCCAGGACGTGCTGCCCAGCCGCCGGAGCTACGCGTGAGGACGCGTCACACACCGCACCGCCGCCCGACGCCGGGCGGCCACCACCCCACGGACAAGGGACGGAACGCATCATGAACGCGCCGCACACCGACACCGGAAGCACCGCCGCCGCGGCACCCGTCGGCGCCGCGGGCGAGGCCCCCGCGCCGGCCGCGGCCGACGGCGACATGGCGCTGACGCTGCGGATCTGGCGGCAGGCCGGGCCCGAGGAGCCGGGCGCGATGACGACCTACCGGATCAGCGGCATCTCGCCGGACATGTCCTTCCTCGACATGCTGGACACCCTCAACGAGCAGCTCATCGCCGAGGGGGACGAGCCGGTCGCCTTCGACCACGACTGCCGCGAGGGCATCTGCGGCGCCTGCGGCGTGGTCATCAACGGCGACGCCCACGGGCCGCAGCCCACCACCACCTGCCAGCTGCACATGCGGCACTTCGACGACGGCGACACCATCGACGTCGAGCCCTGGCGCGCCTCGGCGTTCCCCGTCATCCGGGACCTGGTCGTGGACCGGGGTTCGCTGGACCGGATCATCGGCTCCGGCGGCTACATCACCGCACCCACCGGCAGCGCACCCGAGGCCCACGCCACCGCGGTGCCCAAGGCGGCCGCCGACGACGCCTTCGCCCACGCCGAGTGCATCGGCTGCGGCGCGTGCGTCGCCGCCTGCCCCAACGGCGCCGCCATGCTGTTCACCGCGGCCAAGGTGGTGCACCTCAACGTCCTGCCGCAGGGCGCGCCGGAGCGGGAGGGCCGGGTCCTCGACATGGTCGACGCCATGGACGAGGAGGGGTTCGGCGGCTGCACCCAGGTCGGCGCCTGCGCGACGGCCTGCCCCAAGGGCATCCCGTTCCAGTCGATCGCCGACATGAACCGCGAGTACCTGCGCGCCGTCCGCAAGGGCGGCCGCGGCTGAGACCGCCGACGTGCCCCGGTGATTCCGGCGGGGCAGGCGGGTCCCGACGGGGTGTTCCGTAATCGAACATCGGTGGACGCCCCGGGGTGCGCCGGGGCGCGTGACGGTCGCTCAGCAGCCGTCACGACCAGCGGTTCTGTCAGTGGTCGCCACTAGAATGGGGAGTGTTCGAAAGGGTTCGCGACGTCTTCAGGAGGACGCCGATGGCCGTTGTCGTACAGTCCGCTCCGACCGCTCCCCTCACCGCCCCGCACCCGACCCCGGGCACCGCCGCCTGCGCGCCGCCGGCACGTCGCCGACCGCTGCCGCCGGGGCAGCCCCGCGCCTGGTACGAGTCGCACAACCGGCGACTGAAGGCCCTCCGGCTGGCGACGGCCCTGCTCGCCGACGGGGTTTACCACCCGACGCAGGCGACCGACCGACGGATACGCGCCATGGCCCTGCGCATCGGGGTCCACGCGCCCTCCGACACCACCTGCCGCCAGGTGCGCGTGCTGATGCTGCACTGACGCGGCGGGGCCGGCCGGGGCGGCACGCCCCGACCGGCCCTCTCCGGCGCCGTCCCCGTCCCGGGGCGCCCGTCAGTCCACCGCCCAGACCAGCTCGTCGTCCCGCATCTCCCAGCGGACCTCGGTCACGTCGACGTCCTCGGGGACCAGGAACGTCCGGCAGTCGGGGTAGGTGTCGCCCGGCTCGGTCGCGCCCCCGTGCATCGGGGAGCCGTCGCACCCCTCCGGCATCCCGAAGTCGTTGACGCCGCGGATGTTGGTGCCGCGCTCGCCGTCGGCCAGGTACATCCGGAGGTAGGTGGGCTCGGACGGCAGGAACCAGGTCAGCTCGCCCTCCTCGTGCGTGTACGTCGTGTGGACGTGCACCGGACGCTGCCCCTCGGTGTCGATGTTGGACAGCAGCTCCGGGTCGATGTCGGCGGCCTCCCCGACGTGCACCTTGTCCACCGTCATGGTGAAGACCGCGACCTCGTCGTCGGCGGCGTAATAGGTCACGGGGTGGCTGGTCTCGCCTATCGCGAAGGTCGTGACGGTCGGGCCGTCGCCGTCCCCGCCGCCCGCGTCCCCCGTCGCGTCCGTCTCCGTCCCGGTCTCCTCGTCCGCGTCCGCGTCCTCGCCGTCGGTCTCGGTGCCGCTGCCGGTCTCGGAGCGGTCGGTGCCGCCGCCGGCGTCGTCCGTACCGCCGCCGGAGTCCCCACCGCAGGCGGTGAGGGCCAGCGAGAGCGCGGCGACGGGAAGTGCTGCCGTGAGCCAGGTGGTGCTGCGGGCCATGGGGCGGTTCTCTCCTCGGTCGGGCGGATGCGGCGTCGGTCATGCGCCGCGTCGTCCGAGCAGGGAAACGCCTGGCGCTGCCGCAGCGGTTGCGCCACGCCGCGTCCGTGACCGGGCTGCGACAAACCCGCAGGTGGAGTGCGCTTTTCGCCCTCCGGTGACCGAATTGCGCAGGGAGTGCGTGGTGGCGCGGCCGTACGGGTCGGCCGCGCCCGGTGCCACCGCCCCCGTCAGCCGCCGGGGACGGCGATCGGCTCGTACCCGATGCGGTGCGGTCCCGGCGCGGGCCCACCGTCCGCGTCCGTCGCCAACTCGGCGGCGATCTCCGGCGGCATCACCGCCGGGTCCAGCAGCCCGCCGACCACCTGCACCGTCAGCGCGTGCCACAGCGCGGCGCGCCGCAGCATCGCGTGGTCGCTCCCGGGGATGCACACCCCGCAGGCGCGGCCACCCGCCCGGCGGGCGCGCGCCACGGCCAGCCAGGAGCCGCGCGGGTCGGTCATCCGGTCCCGGTCGCTGTGCAGCATCACGATCCGCCGGTCGGCCACCTGCTCCACCGGGTCCTCGGGCGGCAGCCACGCCGCCAACCCCACCACGCCCCGTACCGCGTGGTGACCGGCGGCCCACAGCGCGGCCCGGCCGCCCATGGAGTGCCCGACCAGCACCACGGGCAGGTCGCCGAACTCCGCGACCAGGCTGTCCAGCGCGGCCACTGCGTCGCGGGCCGCGTCGGCCCGCGGCGGGTTCCACCCGCGGTGCCGGTACCGCACCCCGGCGACGACGGTGTCGGGCAGCCCGCGGCGCAACGCCCGGGCGAAGGGCCGCATCCGCTGCCCCGGCAGGTTCCAGAAGGGCGGCGCCTCGGGCCCGGTCTCCCGCCCGCCGTGCAGCAGCAGCACGGCGCCGCGCGGCTGGTCCGGTCGCCGGTGGACCACCGGGGGGTGCGGTTCCACGGATCTCCCTCGTTCGTCCGGCCGGTCGCCCCGGGCGGGGCACGGCGTTCGCGGCGGACGTGCCCGGTGGAGGGGAAGACACGGGCACGCCCACCCACTCATGGTTCGGCGCCGCGCCGCACCCGGACGGGTCCGGCGGCGGGATTTCTCGTTCCGGTGCCGGCGCCGGCACCGGCACCGGCACGGACGGGCACGGACGGGCCGCGCCGCCACCGGTGCCGGGCTCCTCGGCACGCCGAGGCCCGTCCCGCCCCGCCGGGGGCGCCGACGGGCCGCGGCAGCGCACAACGTGTCGTCAGCGGCTCCCGCGGCAGCGGCGCGACCCCGACGGGCCCGCGCCCCTGCCGCCCGGTGTGCGGAGCAGCCCGATCACGGAGAGCGCGCCCCAGCCGACACTCACCGCCACCGCCGGCGCCCGGCGCCACGGCGGCAGGGTCGCGCCGAGGAGCAGCGCGTCACCGAAGTCGGAGGCGATCCGCGCGGCGGTCGCCGTGGCCAGGGCGGGGCCCGTCGGTGCGAGCACCATCGCCGTTCCGATGGCGGCGTCCCGCAGGCCGATCGGCCGCAGCGAGGTCGCCGTCTCCTTGGCGACCTCCCCGAAGCCGTCGGTGAGACCGGAGGGGCGGGCCAGGTACTCGGGTCGGGCGGCGACGGCCAGCCCGTACACGGCGGTGGCGGCGCCCACGGCCCTCAGAAATCGCGCGTCCATGCAGTCTCCTCGGCTCGGGTGGGTCGGTACCGGGGGCCCGACCGGCGTCCAGTATGCGGCGACTACCCAGCCCGGCGCCGGGCAAGAGCACCCGGTCGGGGAGGGTGGGAGGGCGCGCCGACCCGTTCGGCGCTGCCGGGTACCGCGGAGCGCGCGGGTGCCGGCGGGGCTACAGCTCCAGCCGGAGATAGCTGCGGTCGTCGTAGCTCTCGTTGCCGGGAGCGACGCCCTTGGTCCCGGCAAGGCCGTCGATGCAGAGCGGGTCGTCGGCCAGCAGGATCTTCAGGTGCCGTTCGGACTCCGAGAGCGTGCCGAGCAGCTCCGGGTAGCCGTCACTGCCGATGATCAGCTCGTGCACCCCGGCGGGCAGCGTGGTCACCCGGATCAGCGCGTCCGGGACGCGCCGGCCGTCGAGGGTGCCGTACGCGAGTTCACCGGCCTGTCGAGGGTCCGCGTTGGCGAAGTGGACCTGCCGCGTCAGCAGCGGCATGATCGCCGCGCGCCCCGGGTCCTCGGCGGCCAGCTCGTCGGCGGAGGTGCCGCGCAGCAGCTCGGCGCGGAGCACCGCGGCGCGCATCTCCACGTTGATGCGGTCGACCTTCTTCTGCCCCTGCGGCGCCGGCGCGCCCGGGAAGCTGAAGCCGACGTCGCCGATCTGCCAGATCTCGCGGCGGGCGCGGGAGAAGAGCGTCACGGCCGCCGAGGGCCGGTCCAGCTCCGGCAACCCGTCGGGGAGCGCCTCCGCCACCGCCGACGTCAGCCGGTCCACCGCCTCCCGGGCGGTGGCGCCCGGCGGCAGGCCGAGCGCGGCGTCCTTGAGTGTGAGCATCACGAACCGTCCGCCGGAGACCCCGGCGAACCGCCGTCCCGTCTTGTCGGTGGCGCCGTCGACCACCCCGGCGTAGTGGTCGCCGAGGACGATGCCGTCCTCGCCGCCCTCGGGGCTGCCGTTCTTGGCCACCGTCGAACTCTCGACGACCCTCATGCACCCCAGGGTCTCATCCGCGGCACGAATCGGACAGCCCCGGAACAACAGCGCGGATCACCGCCCGCCCCGCCGCCCTCCCCGGACGGCGGGGCGGC
>NZ_JAAVJD010000222.1 GCF_012033735.1 Streptomyces lonarensis
CAAGCCGGCCGCGCCCGCCCGGCCGGGGTCAGCGGCGGCGGGCCGGGGTCAGCGGCGGCGGGCCGGAGCGGCGACCGTGACCCGCGCCGGTCGGAAGACCCAGTCGCCGTGGGCGAACCCGCGCCGCACCACCGCCGTGACCGTGCCCGGATCGGCGCCGCTGTCCCGGTCCACGGAGACGGCCTCCTGGCGTGCGGGATCGAACGGGCCCGTCGTCCGGATCTCGCGCACCCCGTGCGCCGCCAGTGCGTCGAGCAGTTCGTCGCGGACCGAGCGGGCGAGGTCGGCCACCTCCTCGGAGGGGTCGATGCCGCCCGCGCCGGCGGTCTCCCCCGCCGTCGACGGGCCGGCGCCGCCCCGCCCCTGGTCGACGGCCTCCGGGTCGCCCGGCGCGGCGACACCGCCCGCCTCGCGGTCCAGCCGGTCGACGAGCAGCGCGAGCCGGTGCACCATCGGGTGCAGGTACTGCCGGTAGGGTCCGTCGCGCGCCTCGTCGAGCAGCCGCCGCTTGTCGCGGTCGTCGAGGATGCGGCGCTCGAACAGCGCCGCCAGCGCGTCGATCCGTTCGGCGAGCGCGCCCTCGCACCGGGTGCCCTCCGCCTCGGGGCCGCCGCCGGCCCCCGCGCCGGGGGCGTCGTCCGCCGTCCCGCCCGGGGCACTCATCCGACCGTCATCCGCTGCATCGCGGCGCGCATCTCCTCGACCCGGCCGGAGTCCAGGTTCAGCGGCCGCTCCAGTTCGATCTCGCCGAGCCGCCGGTCGTTGGTCTCGTCGAACAGCTCCGCGTGGACCAGCCCGTCGGTGTCGTAGCTCATGCGGAGCCGCAGCGGCGCGCCCGCCGGCAGCCCGGAGGGCAGGTCCACCGGCTGCTCGGTCAGGATGTTGACCCGCTCCAGCACCTCCCCCTCCCCTTCGGTGAGCTGCACCGACACCGCGTCCTGGTCCTCCGCGACGGTGCGGTAGGTCCGCTCCACCATGGCGGGGATCGCGGTGTTGCGGGCGATCACCACGTCGTTGAGCAGCTGCGCGGCGTCGTCGTCGGCCGTCACGACGATGCCCATCGACTGCGAGGTGACGTCACGGACGGCGAGTTCCTTGCCGGGCGCCTCGCCGGAGCCGGCGGCCGCCGCCACCTGGGCGGCGAGCTGCGCGGCGCCGAGGCAGACCGCCTCGTCGGGGTGGACGCGCAGGTCCGGCTTCTTGCCCGACAGCTTCTCCAGCAGCGCCCGCACCGCCGGGATGCGGGTGGAGCCGCCGACCGGCAGCACCCGGTCCACCTGGTCCCAGCTCCACCCCGCGTCCTCCAGCAGCCCCTCGACCAGGACCTCGGTGCGGTGCAGGTACGGCTCGATCATCTCCTCGAACTGCTCGCGGGTGATCTCCACCGCGTGCGCAGAACGGCCCGACCCCACACGCACCACGGTCCGGCGCGCCTGTGAGAGGTCCGTCTTGGCCAGCTCGCAGCGCTCCCGCACCTCCGCCGTGAGATACGGGTCCTCCAACAGGTCTTCATCGCCGCCGAGTTCGGCGACCCGCTCCGCGACGTACCGCATCAGGGCGTTGTCGAAGTCGAAGCCTCCGAGGTTCCGGTCGCCGTCGGTCGCGATCACCTCGCAGCTGTCGCCGGATACCTTCATCAGCGTCACGTCGAAGGTGCCGCCGCCGAGGTCGTAGACGAGTACCGTGCCCGCGTCGCCGTGCTGGACGCCGTACGAAATGGCGGCCGCTGTAGGCTCGTTGACCAGCCGCAGCAGGTTGAGGCCGGCGATGCGCGCCGCGTCCGCCGTGGCCTTGCGCCGGGTGTCGTCGAAGTAGGCCGGTACCGTGATCACCACGTCCTGGACCGGCTCGCCGAGCGCCTCGGCCGCCCCGTCCGCCAGGGCGCGCAGCAGATAGGCGGAGACCTGCTCCGGCCGGTGCTCGACCTGGTGCGAGTCGATGAAGCTGTAGTGCGGGTTGCCCATCTCCCGCTTGATGAACTGCACGCAGTCGTCGGGCTGCAGCACCGCGCTGTTGCGCGCGGTCGCCCCGACGAGCACCTGGTCCGGGCCGGTGAACAGCACCACCGAGGGGGTGAGGGTCCGGCCCCCCGTGTTGCGTACCAGCTCCGCCCAGCCGGCGCGGTCCACGACCCCGACCGCCGACATCGTGGTCCCCAGGTCAATTCCGACAGCTCGCCCTGTCACGGCGTCTCCCGCTCTTCCGTCGTATCCCGCCGCGGCCGGACCGACCGCCGCCGCTTGCGAACCACTTCCCGCGCGCGGGCGCGGCTATCCCCCCGTGTGCCCGTCCCACCGGGCGGCACGGGCGTTGATCCACCAACCCGGCCTGCGGATCGCCCGGTACCAGGCGAACGGCAGACCGACCAGGACGGCGGCGAACACCAGCGGGTGCACCAGTAGTGCGGCGATCAGCAGCACCGCGGAGACCAGCATGCCGGGCGCCAGCCAACTCGGGCGCGCGGGATGGCGGTTCTCGCACCATTCGAGGTACCGGAGGTCGCGCTCCACGTCCTCGCGCTGCCCCTCGTCGGCGACGATCCCGGCGGCACGCTCCAGCAGGGGCCGCATCCGGTCGATCTCGCCCTGCTCGGTGACGGTGTGGTCCTCCGCGCCGCGCACGCCGGGCACCCGCTGGGAGGCACGCAGCAGGGCGTGGACCAGGTGGTACCGCACCGTGACGTCGTCGGGCCGCTCGGCCAGCAGCTCCTCCAGGACGGGCACCGCCTCCTCGGGCGATCCGCCCTCCAGGTGGACCAGCGCGATGTGGAAGGCGCCCTCGCCGGGGGACAGTCGCTCCGTCTCCCGGAACGCGACCAGGGCTGCTCCCCAGTCGTGGAGGGAGAGGTGGGCGCGGCCGAGCCAGAAGTGGCCCGTCGCGTCCTCGGGCGCGCGGCGCACCGCCTGCCGCAGCGCGAGGGCTGCCTGCTCGCGGCGGCCCCGCCCCAGTTCGGCCCGGCCCTGGAGCTGCCACACCTCGGCACTGTCCTCGCCCGCGTCGCACGCCTCGCGGGAGCGGCGCCAGGTGGTGCCGAAGTCCCCGGCGGCCAGCGCTTCCCGGGCCTCCCGCAGCAGGACGGGGATCGGCTGCGGCGCCACAGCCGCGCCGACGCCCGGCCCCGGGGGCGCGGGGGGCGCCTCCGGGGGTGCGGGGGGCGCCGAGGGAGGGGTGGGGGCGGCGATGTCGGCGGGCTCGGTCCGGGGGCGGACGACGGACGCCGCCGGGCCGTCGATCCGGCGGTCGACGGCATCCGGGGCCACGGAGGGTGGCGTCGGTGGCACGGGAGGGGCCGTCGGCCGGTGGGCGGCCGCGGCCCGCTGGGCACGATGCCGTTCCACGGCGGCCCGTTCGGCAGCGGCGGCCTCGGCGGCCCGGCGCTCCGCGGCCTCCCGCTGGGCCGCCTCGCGGTGGGCGGCGGCGCGCGCGGCGAACTCCCGCTCAGCGGTTCTGCGTTCGGCTGCAGCGCGTGCGGCCAGTTCGCCGTCGTAGGCGGCACGCCGCTCGGGGTCGGTGAGCGCGGTGCGGGCCAGAGCGAGGTCCCGGATGCGCTGCTCGGCCAACTGCCTCCGGTCGAGGTCGGGGTGGCTGGTCAGCCGCTGCCAGCTGCGGTGCTCGGCGCGCAGCCGTTCGGCGATCTGTGCCGCCGTGGCTCCGGGGTCCAGGCCGAGCAGTCGGTAGTGGTCGGTCGGCTCTCCCGCGCGCATCGCCCTAGTCCAGCACAACGGCGCGCCGACGCCAAGAACCGCGCCCGGCGGCGCCGTTCGCCCACCGCTGACACGGGGGCGGGCATACGGCGGCGCGCGGCCCCGCGACGCCGACCGGGGTCGCGCCGCGGCCCGGCCGGCGGGCCCGGAACGGTCAGAAGAAGGTGCGGACGAAGTCGACGACCGAGCCGTCGGCGTCCACGACCGGGATCAGCTGCCACTTGTCGAAGATGGTGCAGGGATGCGACATCCCGAGCCCGACCCAGTCGCCGACCTCCGGCAGGTCCGCGTCCTCGCCGCGCACGAAGGCGTGCTGGTCGGACAGGCGTGTCACCGACAGCCCGCGTGCGGGGACCGTGGCGCCGGAGGCGCCCCGCAGGGCCTGCACCTCGGGCAGGTCGAGGTCGTAGGCGACGTCCCGCTTGCCGGCGTTGATCAGCGCGAGTCCCGGCTCCGGCCGGGAGACGACCTGCGCCCAGAGGCGGAACGCCGGCTGGAGCGAGCCCTCCTGCGGCAGCCGGTTGAACGGGGTGATCTCGCGGTACCGGCCGTCGTCGTGGCTGACGTAGGCGCCGGAGCGCAGCAACCCGAGGACCGGGCGGGAGAGTTCGGGGAGTTCGGCGAAGACCTCGGCGACCGCGTCGAACCAGGCCGACCCGCCCGCACTGACGATGATCTCGCCGGTGGCCGCGAACTGGTCGTCGGCGTCCAACGCGGTGGCGAGCGAGACCAGTTCGCGGAGCCAGGTGCGCACGTTCTCCGCGTCGGCGTCGGGGACCTCCCCCTCGTAGCCCGCCACGCCCACCAGCGCGAGGACCGGCGAGGCGTTGACCGCCGCCGCGACGGCCGCGGCCTGCTCCGCCCCTCGGGCGCCGGTGCGCCCGCCCGGGGTACCCAGTTCCACCACGACCTCCAGCGGCCGGGTGGCGCCCGCCGCTCGCAGCGCGTCGTCCATCAGCTCGACGCCACGCAGGGAGTCGGCGTACACGACGCAGCGGAACTCCTGGTCCGCCGCCAACTCACCGGCGAGCCACGCCAGAGCGGCGGCGTCCACCACCTCGTTGGCGAGGAAGATGCGGCGGATGCCGAACGCCCGCGCGACGCGCGCCTGATGGGGCACCGCGACGGTGATGCCCCAGGCGCCGTGGTCGATCTGCTGCTGGAAGAGCGCGGGAGCCATGGAGGTCTTGCCGTGCGGTGCGAAGGCGAGGCCGTGCCGTCCGGCGAACTCGCCCAGGGCCCGCATGTTGTGGTCGAGTGCCTCGGCGGAGAGGGTGAGGACCGGGGTGGTGAAACCGCCCGTGCGGAGGTCTCGCCGCTCGCCGGCCAGGTCGCCGACGGTCCGGCCCTCGGCGTCGGGCGGCAGCCCGCGGAACCGGTGGTCGACAATCTCGTCGGCAAGGCGGTCGAGTGCGGAAGCCATGGGATTCTCCGATGAGTCGCTACCTGGCCTGCTGTGTTGCGACGCGCGCAACGGTCGTTGCGCTCTACGCGCACCTCTGTCTAGCATCCGGCGCACAGCCGGTCAACGGAAAGCCGGCCCCACGGGATCGGAGCTGACCGCCATGCCTGACTCCGCAGCCCACACCGTCCGCCCCTCCATCGGTGCCGCCCTCGGCGGGCGCCGGGCCGCTCCGACGGGCCGGGCCGATCGGGCGCAGCCGGCGGGCGGTGCCCGGTGAGCCAGAGTCTGGACCGCGCGCTGCGGATTCTGCCGTTGCTGGCCGAGGGACCCGCGGGGCTGGAGCAGGTGGCACGGCACATCGAGGCCCACAAGTCCACGGCGCTGCGGCTGCTGCGCACCCTGCACGCGCACGGCCTCGTGCACCGGCAGCCCGACCAGCGCTACCGGCTCGGTTCCCAGCTGTTCGCCCTCGCGCACCGGGCCGCCGAGCAGCTGGACGTCCGCGAGATCGCCCACCCCCACCTGCTGGAGCTCAACGAACGCACCGGTCACACCGTCCATCTCGCGATCCGCGAGGAGGACCGGGTGCTGTACATCGACAAAGTCGAGAGCCGCCACCCGGTGCGGATGTACTCCCGCATCGGCCGCGAGGTCGCCGTCACCGTGGCAGCGGTCGCCAAGGTGCTGCTGGCCGACCTGCCGACCGCGGAACGCGAGGCGTTGGTCCGGCGGCTGGCCTACCCCCGTTACACCTCGCGTTCGGTCACCGGCCCCCCGGAGCTGCTGGCGGAGCTGGTGACGGTCCGCGAACGCGGCTGGGCCACCGACCTCGGGGGCCACGAGGAGTCCGTCAACTGCGTGGCCGCGCCGGTGCGCGGCCACGACGGGCGGGTGGTGGCCGCGCTCTCCGTGTCGGTGCCGATCGTGGTGGCGGACGAGCGGGCCGTGCTGGCGCTGCTGCCCGAGGTGCGGCAGACCGCCCGCGCCGTCACCGACGCCTACACCGGCCGCACCACACCGCCCGCGCTGGCCCGCCCGACTGCGTCCGCAGCAGCGCCGGCACCTGATCCCGTCCCGAGGCGGCCCGAACCGGGAACCTCCGAACCGGAGACATCCGGACCGAAGACGTCCGGGCCGGGAACCTCCGGACCGGAGACATCCCGGCCGGAGACGCATCCCCCGGACGGTCGCCGGGCAGCGATATCAGACGACGACGGCCCGCCACCGACCGGCGGCTGACCGGCTCCGCCCACGGCCGGCACCCGCGCCGACCCCGCCGGCGGCAGCAGGCACCGTCCACGGCGACACGGTCACCACCCCCGCAGCCCCGCCCGGCCGACGGGCCGGACCCGCACCCGCACCTCGCGGTCGGTCCGGCCCTCGCCCGCGGCACCACCCCACCAGGAAAGGCGACACCCATGACCGAGAACACCCCGGCCACCCCGAAGACCGCGGTCCTCCCGCCCCGCCACACCACCCCGCCGGCCCGCTTCTCGCACGGCGTGATCAAGGGTGGGCTGCTCCAGGTGGCGGGCCAGGTCGGCTTCGGTCCCGCCGAGCCCGGCCAGTCCCCCTCCCCCGTCGGCCCCGGGCTGCGGGAGCAGACCCTGCAGACCCTGGAGAACGTCCGTGCGGTCCTGGAGGAGGGCGGCTCCTCCTGGGAGGACGCGATCATGATCCGCGTCTTCCTCACCGACACGGAGCACTTCGCCGAGTTCAACGCGATCTGGGACGAGTACTTCGCCGGGCTGACGCAGCCGCCGTCGGCGCGCACCACCGTCTACGTGGGCCTTCCCGCGGGGCTGCTGGTGGAGATCGACGCACTCGCCGTGCTCTGACCCCACCGCGCTCCGATCCCGCCGCGCGCCCGCCCCGGCGCGTCCCGCCCCCACCGGCCCTGGTCCGGTCCGGCGGGGCGCGCCCCGGGGAGCCGCGGCCCCGGTGGGGGCGGCGCCGGGCGCGCGCGGGCGGCGGTCGTCCGTGTGGCGAGAAAAACAGAGCGCCCCGGCGAGCGCGGTCGTATGGTGACCGCTATGCAGGTCATCCAGTCAACGAAGCTCGCCAACGTCTGCTACGAGATCCGTGGCCCGGTCCTGGAGGAGGCGCAGCGGCTGGAGGCAGCCGGCCAGCGCATCCTGCGGTTGAACACGGGCAACCCGGCGGCGTTCGGTTTCGAGTGCCCGCCGGAGATCCTGGAGGACATCCTCCGCAACGTGGGCGAGGCGCACGGTTACGGCGACGCGAAGGGCCTGCTGGCCGCACGCCGGGCAGTGCAGCAGCACTACCAGACCAAGGGCATCATGCTCTCCGTCGAGGACGTCTACCTCGGCAACGGCGTCTCGGAACTCATCCAGATGGCGATGCAGGCGCTGCTGGACGACGGCGACGAGGTCCTCGTGCCCTCGCCCGACTACCCGCTGTGGACGGCCTCGGTCTCGCTGTCCGGCGGCACCGCCGTCCACTACCGCTGCGACGAGCAGTCCGAGTGGATGCCCGACCTCGCGGACATCGAGCGCAAGATCACCGACCGCACCAAGGCCATCGTGGTGATCAACCCGAACAACCCGACGGGTGCGGTGTACAGCGAGGAGATGCTGCGCGGGCTGACGGACATCGCCCGGCGCCACGGCCTCGTGGTCTGCTCCGACGAGATCTACGACCGCATCCTCTACGACGACGCGGTCCACCACTCGACGGCGGCCGTCGCCCCGGACCTGATGACGCTGACCTTCAACGGCCTGTCGAAGAACTACCGCGTCGCGGGCTACCGGTGCGGCTGGATGGCGGTCTGCGGGCCGAAGGAGCACGCCTCCAGCTACATCGAGGGGCTGACGATCCTCGCGAACATGCGGCTGTGTGCCAACATGCCCGCGCAGCACACGGTCGCGGCGGCGCTCGGCGGCCGGCAGTCGATCGAACAACTCGTCCTGCCCGGCGGCCGGATGCGGGAGCAGCGGGACATCACGCACGAGATGCTGACCCAGATCCCCGGCATCACCTGCGTCAAGCCCAAGGGCGCCCTGTACGCCTTCCCCCGGCTCGACCCTCAGGTCTTCCCGATCAAGGACGACCGGCAGATGGTGCTGGACCTGCTCCGCGCCGAGCAGATCATGATCGTTCACGGCACCGGCTTCAACTGGCCCGAGCCGGACCACTTCCGGATCGTCACCCTCCCCCCGCCCGAGCAGCTCGCCGACGCCATCACCCGCATCGGGAAGTTCCTCGACGGCTACGCCCAGTACTGACCCCCTGGTCCCCGGCGGGGCCACCGGCGGCGTACCGACGGCCCCGCACGCCGTTGTGCGGGGCCGTCGGGTGCGGGCCGGCGAGGGGACGGCCGGCCCGGCCGGGAAGCGGTCGGGCGCGCGGTCAGGTCGGGGACCCCGCGGCCTGGACGCCACCGGTGGTGGGGTGCGCCGTGATGGCGCGGTAGGAGGGGCGCCGCGGCCGAGCACCGTGGCACGGGAGAGGTCCAGGCCGTCGGTGTCCAGGGACTCCGGGGTCGGGACGGTGCCGATCGGGACCACTTCCGG
>NZ_JAAVJD010000223.1 GCF_012033735.1 Streptomyces lonarensis
GAGGAGTGTCGCCGGACGAAGCCGAGCGCCGCGCCGCGCGGCGGGGCGGGCCACCGTCAGCGGAAGCCACGGCCGGACGGCGCCACGGCACGGCACGGCGGGCCGGCTCCGGGCCGTCGGCGCCGCGCGGCGGGCCAGCGAGGCACGAGACGCGGCACGGCAAGGCCGGGCGGGCGCCGCGCGGGGCAGGGCGCGGCGAGACGGTGCCCGCCGCATCATGGCGACGCGGTGGGGGCGACTGCGGCGAAGGACCGGGCGCAGCGGGCGGGGCGAACCGAGGCGCCGCGCCGTCGGACGGCACAGAGCCGACAGATCGTCCCACCGGACATCGGCACGCCCGGGCCCCGGAGACCTGGGCGGCGGGCGACGCCACCGGCTCTCCCCTGCGGACCCGTCGGTACCCGGTACAGGCCGCGCTCAGTGGATCGAGGCGCCTTGTGCGTGGCTGTCGTCGGCACCGCCCCGCTCCGCACCGGCCCGCGCTCGGCGCTGGGTGAGGGCGCGTCACCACCGACCCGCGCCCCATCCGAGCAGCGTGCTCCCCACCTGGCGGCGCGGCGGTCGGGATGATCACAGATCGGCTCCCCACCCCGCCGCGCGTCCGCCCCGCTCCTCTCCGCCGAAAGGTCCTCTTCCTCATGACCGCACGCCCTCACCTTCTCTTCGGCGACCAGCTCGGCCCGCACTTCTCGCAGGACGGCGCCGACGAATCGGGAGGCCCCGACCGGGACGCGCCCCTGGTGATGATCGAGTCGCGCGCCGTGCTGCGCCGCCGCCGGTTCCACCGCGCCAAGGCCCACCTCGTCCTCTCCGCCATGCGGCACCGCGCCGCCGAGCTCGGCGACCGCGTCCGGTACGTGCGCGCCGACACCTACGGCGAGGGGCTACGTACCGCCGGGATCGGGAGGGGACGGCGCCACGCGACCGTGCACCACCCCACCTCGCACGCGGCGCTCGGCTTCGTCCGGCGACACTCCTCGCTCGACGTGCTGCCAGCCCGCGGCTTCCTCGTCTCGCAGGAGGACTTCGCGCGATGGGCCGACGGACGGCGGGGCGGCACGCTGCGCATGGAGGACTTCTACCGCGAGGTCCGCCGCGATCACGAGCTGCTGCTCGACGGACACGACCAACCGGCTGGAGGTCGGTGGAACTACGACCACGACAACCGCGAACCCCCGCCCCGCGACGCCCGCACCCTCGGCGCGCCCGCACCGTGGCTGGCCGAGGAGGACGAGATCGACGACGAGGTCCGCCACGACCTCGACCGCTGGGAACGCGACGGAGAGGTGTCCTTCATCGGCGACGACGGGCCCCGGTTGTTCCCCGCCACCCGAAAGGAGGCACGTGCCGCACTGCGCCGCTTCCTCGACCACCGGCTGGCCGGCTTCGGCGCGCACGAGGACGCCATCCTGGCCGAGGACCCGTGGATGAGCCACAGCATGCTGTCCGTCCCCCTCAACCTGGGGCTCCTCGACCCCGTCGAGTGCGTGGAGGGTGCCGAGAAGCGGTACCGGAACGGGTCGGCGCCGCTGCCGTCGGTCGAGGGCTACATCCGGCAGGTCGCGGGGTGGCGCGAGTACGTCTGGCACCTCTACTGGCACTTCGGCGACGACTACCGCCGCAGCAACAAGCTCAACCACCGCCGGGCCCTTCCCGGCTGGTTCGAGGAGCTCGATGCCGACGCCGTCACCGCCCGCTGCCTCTCCTCCGTGCTCGCGCAGGTCCGCAGCACCGGGTGGGTCCACCACATCCCCCGGCTGATGGTGCTCGGCAGCCGGGCCCTGCAGTCCGGGTGGAACCCGCGGGAGGTCACCGACTGGTTCCACCGCTCGTTCGTCGACGGCTACGACTGGGTGATGGTGCCCAACGTGGTCGGGATGTCGCAGTACGCCGACGGCGGCCGCATGACCACCAAGCCGTACACCTCGGGCGGCGCGTACATCAACCGGATGAGCGACTACTGCGGCGGTTGCGCCTACCGGCCGGACGTCCGCGTCGGGGAGAACGCGTGCCCGTTCACCGCGGGCTACTGGGCCTTCCTCGACCGGCACCGAGAGCGGCTGGAAGGCAATCACCGGATGTCCCGGCCGGTGGCGGGACTCGACCGGCTGAAGGACCTGCCCGAGCTGCTGGAACAGGAGCATCGCCGCGGTTCCTCGCCACCGTGAGCCGACGGACGCGGCCGAGCGGAGCGATGAAGGCCGCCGGACTCCGGACACCGCGCCAGGTGGAGCGCGGCTCGCACGGAGCCCGGCGGTGCAACCAGAGTGATCTCCCTACCGGCTCGCCGCCAACTCGCACCGTTTCTGCGTCGTTTGCGCGCCCCCTTCCGCAGACCGCCCGAGCAGACCGCGCGACCGCGCACCCCCGGCGGCGCACGGTGGGTGGGAGCCCGTGCCGGGCGTCCGAGCTGACCGCACCGGTCGGCACGGAGCCGGCCGATGCATCAGCCCCCCTGCTTCCGTACGCAGCGGCGCGTGCCTCCCGGCAGCTGGCACACCACGCCCGCACCGGCCCGTTCCCCCACCCGGCCGGGGCAGCGCGCCCGCTCCCCACCGGCCCCGCTCCACCCCGGCCCGACCGACCGGCCGTACCGGCCGAGGACACGGCCCGCCGTGCCGCCTGCCGGGGCGGGCGCCGCCCGGCGGGTGCAGTCGCCCCCTGCGCCACGGCGCCCGGGTCCCCCAGTCGGCCGCGGCCGGTTCCGTGACCGCCGGACCTCGTCACCGCCGCGGGTCGCCGGCGCGGCCCTCCGCGGCACCCTCGCCCTGCTCACAGGGGCCGGCCTCGCCGGGGCACTCATCGGCTGAGGTGTCTCGCCTGCCCTGGCCGGACCGCCCCCGGCGCGTCACGGGACCACGCCGCACCGCCGCACCCGATCGTCGGACTGCGACGTCAGCGCGCAGACGGTCTCTCGCCGCAGGCGTCCACGCCGGCCGATTCCGCGCCGCCCACCTCCCGCCCACTCCCCACGGTCACCCACCGCCGCCTCCCGCCGCACCGGCGGCAACCCCAGCAGGGCGAGCGCACCCTCGCCGCCATCGCGCTCCCCCACCTGTCCCGAACCACACCCCGCACCCCAGGCCCCGCACACCACCCCGCGTTGCGAACTCACCACGTCGCCGCGAACACATACCGTAGTCGACGTGACCGACAGTGAGCAAGCGCCGCCCGGACTTCACCCGAACGAGGAGCGGACGGCCGCCCTGACCGGGCGCCTCACCGCGCTCTCCGACGGCGTGTTCGCCATCGCCATGACCCTGCTGGTGCTGAACATCTCCGTACCACCCGACCTGGGCTCGGCCGCCTTTCACGAGGCGCTGCGGGACCAGCTGCCCAACCTCGGCGCCTACGCGCTCTCCTTCGTGGTGATCGCCCAGTTCTGGCGGGACCACCGGTACGTGCTGGACCGGGTGGATGCATCCGTGGACCGCGGCGGGCACCTCACCCTGCTCGGCCTCGGCCTGGTCGCGCTGCTGCCGTTCCCGACCGCGCTCCTCGCCGAGTACGGCGGCAGCCACTCGGTGGCGACCGCTGCCTACGCGGGGACCGTCGCCGCGGTCAACGGCGTCCATCTCGCGCTGCTGGTGAGCTGCGAGCCGCGACGCCGACCGGTCGACGCGGTGCAGCGCCTGGCCGTCGCCGACCTGGCGCTCTCGGCCGCCGTGTTCGCCGTCTCGGTGCCGATCGCATTCCTGAGCACCAGCGCCGGGATGCTGACCTGGCTGGCGCTGATCCCCGTCAAAGCCCTCGTCACCGTCGGGCAGCGCCGCGCCGCACAGCACGAGGGAGCGCTGCCGATCGGCTGAGCCGACCACGCCGCACCGACCGCCCGCGCGGCACCGCCGGTCTCCCGACACCGCGTTGTCCTCGCGACCGTCACGCGCCGAACCGCTCACGTGCACCCTATTGCGACAGGTTTGTGCAGTAATGGGCTGCCGGCGACCGGCGGTCGCCCAAGCCATCGGTGAGGAGCGGACCCATGCCCGAGAGCCCGGAGCCCGACAAGCGCCCGGACACCCCGGCACCCGACACCCGCGGGGAGGAAGCAGACTCGCCGCCTTCCAGCCGCCCGACCGAGCCCGGCCCACGACCGACCGGGCCGCCGGGGCGAAGCGCGCCCCCCGAAACCCGGGAGCAGCAACGTCGGACGACCCGTCGCCTGATGGCCGTCATCCGGTGGTCGGCGGCGATCCTCCTCGGCTCGGGCGTCGTCACGCTCGTCCTGGGTCTGGCCTTTCAACTGCGCGTCGTGGTGGTGCCGGTCCTCGTGGCGCTGCTCATCACCGCCCTGATCGTGCCGGTGGACCGGTTGCTCCGACGCATCGGCCTGCGCAGGGGGTGGGCCGCCGGCATCTCGGCGACCCTGCTGGTAGCGGCGGTGGCGGCGGTGATCTGGGTGATGGTGCAGCTGCTGACCGACGCGGCCGCCGACCTCAGTTCCACGCTGCGCGACCTGGTGAACCGGGCATCCGAGGAGAGCGGCCCCGTCGCCGACGCGGTGCGTGGCGCGGCCGACAGCCTCTCCTCGCTCGGAAGCGCGGCCGCGGGGGCCGCCGCCCAGGGTGCCTTCACCGGTATCAGCCTGGCCGGCCAGCTCGTGGCGGGGACGATCCTCACCCTCACCCTGGTCTTCTTCGTGCTGCGCGACCGCGAGCGGGCCGTCGATGCCGTGCAGCGCTGGACCCCCGGCGGCCGGGGCGAGTTGGCTGTCCGGCTGGGCCGGCGGGCGTGGGACTCGATGGCGGGTTTCATGCGGGGCACCACCATCATCGCGGCGATCGACGCCGTCTTCATCACGGTCGGGCTGGCGCTGCTCGGCGTCCCGCAGGCGGCGGGGCTCGGCGCGCTCGTCTTCGTCGGGGCGTACATCCCGTATGTCGGCGCGTTTCTGTCCGGCACCGTCGCCGTGCTGGTGGCGTTGGCCGACCAGGGCGTCATGCTCGCGGTGGGGGCGCTCGCGGTGGTGCTCGCGGTCCAGCTGATCGAGGGGACCCTGCTCCAGCCGGTGGTGCAGAGCCGGACCGTCTTCCTCCACCCCGCGTTCGTCCTGCTCGCGGTGGCTGCCGGCGCCTCGCTGGGCGGGCTGGTCGGCACGCTGCTGGCGGTGCCGCTGACGGCCGCGGCGGTGGGCATCGCCTCCGAGCTGCGGGACCACCGGGCGCAGCACGCCGCGGACGGGGGCAGCCGCCGCGCCGAGCCGGGCCCGTCGAGCGGCGGGCCGACGGGCGCCACCGCCCCCGGAACGTGAACACCGGAGGCGGTGACAACCCCGTCCCAGGGGGGTGAGCGCCCGAAAGGTCAGCGCAGGTAGCGCGGCTGCGTCTGGGCGTTGAGCTCCTTCATCCTGACGCCGTTGGCGCTGTTGGTCCGCGAGTCGCGGATCTGCAGGACGTCGAAGCCCTTCTGGTCGTTGGAGTAGATGTGGCCGTTGTAGTAGTAGGCCGACCAGGTGCCGCCGAAGGTGAGTCGTTGGTCGGAGACGGGTCCGCGCTCGAAGTAGGCGATCTCGTGCGGGTTGCCGGAATCGGTGAACTCCCAGACCGAGACGCCACCCTGGTACCAGGACTGCACCATGATGTCGCGGCCCTTGACGGGGATCAGGGAGCCGTTGTGCGCGACGCAGTTCTCGGTGTCGGCCTGGTGCCTCGGAATCTTGTAGTAGCTCTGGAACTCCATCGTCCGGCGGTCGCCCTTGCCGGTGATGTGGTAGATCCCGTTGGCGCCGTACTCGTCCCCGATACGGGCGTTGCAGGTGGCCGCGCCGCCGCCGCCGAGCTCGTCGGTGAAGACGACCTTGGTGCCGTCCTCGCTGAAGGTCGCCGAGTGCCAGAACGCGAAGTGCTCGACATCCTGGACGCGGTCGATGACCCGGGGCGCCGCGGGCTTCGAGATGTCCATCAGGATGCCGTCGCCCATGCAGGCGCCGGCCGCGATCCGGCGCTCGGGGTAGGCGGTGATGTCGTGGCAGCCGCTGGTGGCGGTACCTGAGCTGTCACCGGGGAACCCGCCGTCGGGGAACAGCACCTCGAAGGACGACAGCCGCGCCTTCTCCGGGGACTTCACGGGCACCTTGACGATGGAGATGCCGTCGTGCGGCGGCTGGCAGTCCGGGTACGTGGCGTGCGGGAAGTAGGACGACACGTAGACGTAGACGTCCTTCTTGCCGTCCGGCACGAGCGTGTGGGTGTGGGAGCCGCAGGCGGTCTCGACGGCGGCGACGTAGCGCGGTTCCCGCACATCGCTGATGTCGAAGATCCGGATGCCCTCCCATGCCTCCTTCTGGGTGGCGGGCATGGAGGTGCTGTTGCAGGAGTCGTCGCTCCGCGAGGAGTCGACAGAGAGGAACAGCAGGTCACCGTGGACGGAGATGTCGCCCTGCGGGCCCGGGCAGTAGACCTCGGCGACGATGCGGGGCTTGCTGGGCCGACGGATGTCGTACACCGTGAAACCGTCGTAGTTGCCGGCGAACGCGTGGTCGCCCTGGAAGGCGATGTCCGAGTTGGTGGCCCGCAGCCCGGCCTTGGGAACGTTGGCGAGGTGGCGGATGTTGTCGCTGTGGACGATCTCGTCCACCCCGGGGATCTCGCCCTCGGCGATGGCCTCCGCGACCGAGGAGCGTTCCTCGGCGCTGATCTCGGACGGTGTGGGGTCGTCTGGGGTGGGGGTCGCCGCGGCGACTCCCGTGCTCAACAGAGCGGCCAGCATGCCGATTGCTCCGGCCGCAGCGCCGATTCGCGTGTATCTGCGTCGCTTGCGCAACGATTCCACCGAGGCCTCCTGGGCACAGTCGAATCCGTGGGGGTCTTGAGCTGCACCCAGTATTGACCAAGCATGTACATCTCAATAGAGCGACTTTTCCCCGCCGACGCCTGGAGGCTGCTCGATGCCCCGTCACTCCGCCCGCACGTTGCGCACCGCCGCCGCCACCGCATGCGCCACCGCCGCGGTCATGGCGGTCCTGACCGGCTGCACCTCCGGGGAGACGGCAGAAGCTGCGGCGACCGAGGAGGACGCCACGATCATCGCCCCGGCCGGCCCCGGGGAGGACGCGCGCAAACTGACCCCCGAACAGGTCCGCGCGGAAGCGGCAGACCGGCTGGAGGAGCCCAACGACGCGGACGTCGACTACATCGTGATGATGATCGTCCACCACGAACAGGCCCTGGAGATGACCGATCTCGCCGCGGAGCACGCCCACTCCGACCCGGTCGAGCGGCTCTCCACCCGCATCGCGACCGCCCAGGCGCCGGAGATCGAGGTCATGCGGGCCTGGCTGGAGGCGTACGAGGAGGAGGCCGGACCGGCGGGCCACGGACACGACGGCCGCCACGGCGACCACGGCGACCACGGCCAGAGCGGAAGCCCGGGCAGCGGAGCGACGGCCGGGGACGACCACTCCGACATGCCGGGGATGGCCTCCCCGGAGCAGATGGCAGCGCTTGGCGACGCACGGGGCGCGACCTTCGACCAGCTCTTCCTGGAGCTGATGATCGTCCACCACGAGGGGGCGGTCACGATGTCCGCCGACGTGATCGCCGAGGGCGTCGACATCACGGTCAACGAACTGGCGACGGAGATTGCCGCCCAGCAGGCCGCAGAAGTCGGCCGAATGGAACAGATGTCGGACGACATCTGAACTCCACGAGGAGCCCCTTTCCTCCGAACCCGCAATGCCGTCGCCACGCCAGGGACAACGGCATATGCGGGGCCACTCGAAAGAGGGAATCCGCGATATCGGTGAATCCACGTGCCCGCCGACCCGCCACAGCGGTCACCTCACCCGCACCCGCCTGCGGGCGACCGACGGCGCGTCCGCGACTGCCGAGAGCCCGCCACGGCCCGGTGGCGACACGGGCAGCCACACGCGGGCCGTGGCAGCCCCGGACCCCACCGTCACGCCTCAGGGCGCCCCGTTCACGGAGACCATGCCGCGCCGCAAGGGCACATGCACAGCAAGTTACCGTCCTCGTCCGTGTAGATCTCTATTCCCTCTGATCCTCCGCAAACTGGGCATCTCACAGTTTCACCGCACCTTGGGCATGTGGACATATGTTCAAAGGCCGTACGTGGCGGCCGATTATTTCCCAGTTCCAGGATGCGGCTCCGACGAAACACCGGCGTGTCGAGGCCGGGACAAACCCATTCGGCATTCAACACCGAATTCCGCTACACTTCGCCACTGCTTCGGCACCGGGCGGAATCAGCGGGGTCCCGACGGTGCCCCGGTCCGGGACGGGCACCGAGACAGGTGGGCTCGGGCTGTCGCCCGAGGAGCGCCGGCGGAGCACAGGGGCCGAGGGGAGGCTCACGCCCACGGGGCAGCACCGCTCGTCGGGCGTGGGCCTCTCGCAGCGATCGGCCGTGCGGAGGAAGAGCTGCCGCAGGCCGCCGGGTGTGCTGCGGCGGGTAGGCCGTCGGCGCCCTCTCCCGCACACCTCGGCACCCGGCCCGCGGGCTTCCGGTCCTGCCTGCCGGCCCGGGCGGCAGGCACGGGGAGAAGAGAAACCCGCCCGAGAACGCAGAAAAGGGCCCCACCGGAACCGGAGTTCCAGTGAGACCCTCTCCCACACAATTTGTTCGGCGGCGACCTA
>NZ_JAAVJD010000224.1 GCF_012033735.1 Streptomyces lonarensis
GCCCCGGCCGGGCCGCAGCGGCCCACCGGAAGCCGTGGTCAGGATAGCCGGGCGTGCCGCCGGCCCGCGGTGCGACCGGAACGCCCGCCGGGAGTGCGGCGGGTCGGCGCCGGCCCGGTGTGCTGTCGGGGCCCGGCCGTTCGCGCGCCCGCGCCCCCGCGGTGAGACAGCGTCAGCTGTTCGGCGACAGCAGCTTGGGGGACAGCGCGCCGCAGGGGATGAGGTCTATCTCCGCCCCCGCCTCACGCAGGTCGGTCAGCACCAGTTCGTCGTAGAGCAGCGGACCGGACTCCGCCGGCCAGCTGATCGCCCACAGCCACAGGCCACGCGCCTCGCCGGCGAAGACGGCCCGGTCCGGAGGCACGTCGGCGACGTTCCACAACGGGGTGGGCCGCCCGGCCGCCGTCGTCCGCGCCTGCGGCGTCCCGGAGACGTCCATGTGGGGCGTGGGGTCCGGTCCGGTGAGGCCGGCGTAGGCGGCGCCCAGACCGACGCCCAGTTCCTCGGCGACGAGGATGAGTTCGCCCCCGCCGCCGAGCGGCGCCGGCCCGGAGCAGGCGACGGCGGTGGCGCGTCCGCCGCTGCGGTCGTCGCCCGCGCAGGCGACCCCGGTGAACAGCCAGCCCACCGGCAGCGGCCAGGGCATCCACACCGGGACCTGGGTGCGGCCGAGGACGACGGCCAGCGCGTCGATGCTGGGTGGGATGACAGGTTGGAGCGGATGGACCGCGCCGTGTCCGTCGCACTGCCACGTGTCGGCGAAGAGGCCGGGCGCTCGCACCCGGCCACCGCACTTCGGGCAACTGGGTTCGCCCCTCATGGACGACAACGGTCCCCGGGGAACGTGCCCCCGTCAAGCATGCTCGCCCGGGCAGCGTCGCCCGTTTCCGGCCGCGGCCGGTACGGGTCCGCCGCACGGGGCACGGCAGCCCCCGCAGGTCACAGCCGTGCTGTCGGGCCCCGTGGTCGCGCGCGCACCGTCAGTGCGCAGGGCGCAGACGCGGCGTGGGAATTACTCAAACGCGCCCCATGTCACTCGTTCGAGTGGTTGATGCCGCACCCCGGGCGGGTGCGGCGGTGAACCCGGCGCCCCGCGCGGCGCGTTCGGGGCCGGCTGCCCCGGCGGCGCACACCGGGCGACGCTGCCCGTAGGGTCGGGGCCGTGGAGACGCGAGCCCTGGTCGAGACCGCCCTGACCGACGCCCTCGGGGAGCCCGACGCGCGAGCGTCGGTCACCTTCCTCGGCACCGACCGCATCGAGGTCCTCCGGTTCGTCGGCGGCGCGCCGCGGCCGCAGGTGCGCTACGCGACCCTCGGCATGTCCGACGCGCCGATGGCCGACCCCACCGCCGTCCTGGCCGACCCCGACCGCGGCCCCCGCGCCGAGCTCCTGCTGACGCTCCGCCCCGTCGCGGGTACCCCCGTCGACCAGGTCCTGCGGGCGCTGACCGTCCTCGCGGCCGGCCCGCAGGTGGAGGGTGTCGTCGTGGCCCCCGGTGCCTCGCTCGACCTCGGCGAACCCCTCTGGCCCGGCGCGCCGTTCACCTCCGTCCTCGTCGGTGCTCCCGACCCGGTACCGGACCTCCCGCTGCCCGCGCCCGCCGACCCGGTCCGCTTCCTGCCGCTGCTGCCCATGACGCCCCACGAGGCCGCCTGGAAGCGCGCCCGGGGCGCCGACGCGCTCCAGGAACGCTGGACCGCGTCCGGGACCGACCTTCGCGACCCCCGACGCGCCTCCGCCGTCTGACGACGGCCCGGCGCCGCCCTGCCGGGTGTTCACCTGCTCGCCACGCCGGGGACGCGCCGTCGCCACCGCCGGGGCGCGCCGCGCTGGGTGGATGGCTGGCGCACCCGTCCGACCGGGCCGGTGCACCAGCCACGCCGGTCACGCCACGGAGCAGGAGCAGCGATGAGCGCCAACCACCGGACCGGTGCGACGGACCGCGCCCACGTCCCGGAGCACGGGGCGGCGCCGCGTCGCCGCAGGGCGGCCGCGGTCGGCGGCGCGCTGGCCCTGCTCATGGCCGCGGGCGGCGCCCTCGCCGGGCCCGCCGCCGCCCGGACGGCGGACGACACGGAGCGCGTGGCCGTCGCGGCCTCTCCCGCCGGGGCCGCCGCCGGGGACCTGCTGGAGGTCCGGCTGCGCGACCTGCGGCCCACGCAGCCCGCCATCGGCCACGACCAGATCCACTACAAGCTGGGCCGGTACGCGGGCACCAAGGACGAGGCGCGCGGCAACCCCAACAAGCGGTTCGACGACTGGTGCGAGGCCAACGGGCAGGAGGAGGCGGCGAGCGCGGGCGCCGGCGCCACCCTCGCCGACCCCGCCACCTTCCGCTGCACCCTCGCGCTCGGCGAGGAGACCGCCGACAGCGTCGCCGCGATGAAGACCGTGGTGATCGGCCCCGGCGGGTCCCTGCACCTCACCGACGGCCACCACACCCTGACCTCCTTCCTGGAGACGCCGGACGGCGGCCCGGACACCGAGGTCAGGCTCCGCGTCAGCGACAACCTCTCCCACCTGTCCACCGACGCCTTCTGGCGGGAGATGCGCGCCCGCGACCTGGTCTGGCTCCAGGCGCCCGACGGCTCCACCCTCACCCCGGCCGACCTGCCGCGCGGTCTCGGCCTCGCCCGCCTCGCGGACGACCCCTACCGCAGCCTCGTCTACTTCACGAGGGACATCGGCTACGCCCCGCCGTCGGACGCGCCGGAGTACCTGGAGTTCCTGTGGGGCCGCTGGCTCCGGACCCACGTCGACCTCGACGCGACGGACCTGCGGGACCCCGCCGCCTACCTCGCCGCGATCGAGGAGGCCTCACGCGCGATGGTCGCGGCCCCCGGCGACACCGAGATCGCGCCGGGCCGCACCGCGGACCGGCTCGGCCGGCTCGCCGAGTGGAACGACGGCAAGAAGGCCACCGGCGGCGAGTGGGCCAAGCTCTCGCTCCCCATCGACGACGCCCGGCCCGGCAAGCTCGCCTACGCCGTCGACTCCCGGGGGCGGGTCCCCGCGGCGCCCGACTGCACCCGCACCGTGACCGGCCGTCACAACGGCCCGCTGGTCGCCGCCTCGGGCGTGCTGTGTCTCGACGGCGCCACCGTCCGCGGGCCGGTCGTGGTCTCCGGCGGCGCCTCCCTCCTCTCCCGCGGCGCGGACATCTCCGGCCCGGTCTCCGCCGTGGCCGCCCGGACCGTCGAGCTCTGCGGCACGACTCTCGACGGCCCGCTCAGCGTGGTCGGCACCCGCGACCGGCTCACCCTGGCGGGCCACGGCTGCACCCCGAACGAGCTGCGCGGTCCGGTGGCCGCCGTCGGCAACGCCAGGGGCTGACACCGCCGTCGTCCGTGAGGCGACCGCCCGGGTGCTGCCGGGCGGTCGCCTCACACGTGTGCGCGGCTCCGGTGCGAGCCGGCCCGAGCCCGCCGGAGGTGTTCGGGGAGCGCGCGGGGCGCGTGCAGCACGGGACGGCAGCGCGTCCCGCTGCATGCGCCTGTTCGTTCCGGCCACTGGCCACCGGCCGCCGGTGGCGGCTCCCGGGGGCCTGGCCCGCGTGCGCCGCTCGGCCGGGCAGGCGGGCGAACCGCAGCGGGCCGGGCCGTCACCGGTCGGCGCGCCCGGGAAGCGCGCCGACCGCGGCTGCGACGGGCCGGTGGCCGCGCGGCCGAAAGCTGTCGCTACCTCTCCCCACAGCTCATGAACCGGTGCGACCCGCCTGTCCGAGGCCGCTGTTACAGCTGTTCCCGACCGGGCCGCACGGGGCGCCCCGGCAGCAGCAGAGAGGCAGTCCATGACACCCCCGGGGTACCACCGCGTCCGCTCCCACGCCCGCACCCGGTCCGGCTCCGGTTCCTACCGGGTCCGCTCCCACCTCCGGCGCGACCGCGGCCGCTCCGCGCCCGCGTCGAGCGTCGGCACGCCGGCCGGTACCGCTTCGGCCTCACGCGACGGTGCTGCGGCCGGGTGGGTCGTCGCCATCCTCCTGATCGCGCTGGCACAGGGCGGCTGTCAGGCCACCGGCGGTGCTTCCGCGGACGGGCAGGAGCGTCCCGCGGTCACGGCGACGGACGCCCCGTGAGCCGCCCCGGACGGGCGTCGTGTCGGCCGCCGCAGCGCGCCGGGCGGGGGAGGAGGTGAGGAGGTGCACGGGGACACGCTGCTGGAGAAGTCGCTGACAGTGGTGTTCGGCCCGCTCTTCGCCCTGGCGATCGCCGCGTGGCTGTGGCGTCTGCTGGTCGACGAGGTCGGGGGCCTGGTGGCCGACACCTTCTGGCCGTGGTTCACCTCGCCGCCGTGGTGGCTGCCGTTCGCCGGGGCGGGTGGGCTCTGCGGCGTGGTGCTGGTCGCACTGCTCCTGCCGTCCGCTCGGCCGACGCGCGGCGCTCCGGCGGCGCCGGGGTGGGAGGAGCCGTCGTTCGATCCGGCGCAGTTCGCGCGGATGTCGCCCACCGCGTTCGAGGAGGCCTGCGCCGAACTGCTGGTACGGGACGGCTTCCTCGACGTCCGGCGCGTCGGCGGCTCCGGCGACCTCGCCGCGGACGTTCTCGCCCGGGACGGGGAGGGGCGGCGGGTCGTCGTGCAGTGCAAGCGGTACCTGAGCCCGGTCGGCAGCGGCCACCTCCAGCGGTTCAACGGGACGGCAGTGCCCGAGCACGGTGCCGACCTCGCCGTGATGGTGGGGCTCTCCGGCTTCACCGCCCCAGCACGGGCGTTCGCCGCCCGCCACGGCATCGCCCTGGTCGGTGACGAGGAGTTGGCGAGGTGGGCCGTCGGCACTCCGCTCAGGGCGGTGCTGGCCCGCCCGCCGGACGGGGGCGGCTGAGCGCAGCCGCCTTGCCCCCGCGCCTCGGAGGTCAGGTCGCTGCGGGGGCGGGGGGCACCGGGCGGGGCGGGCGTTCCGCCCGGATGACCAGGGCCAGCCCCAGCAGGATCACCCCGAGCGCCGGGTAGGCCGGCCACGGCGGGGTCTGTCCCAGCCAGACGGCCGCGATGAGCGCCGCGCCCGGCGCCTCCAGCAGGATCGCGGTCGAGGTCACCGAGGGGCCGAGGCCGCGCACGACCCGGTTCAGCAGCGAGTGGCCCAGCAACTGGGCGGTCGCCGTCAGCACCAGCAACTTGATCCAGGTCTCGGCCGAGTAGCCCGACAGGTCGGTGCCGGCGGCCAGGCAGACCACCAGCAGCAGCGCGGCGGTGACCGAGTAGCAGACGAAGGTGTAGGCGGTGGTGCTGGTGGTGCGGCGCACCTCGTTGCCGATCAGCATGTAGACGGCCGCCGCCAGCCCGCCGGCGAGCGCCAGCGCGTCACCGGCCAGGGCGCGGGCGGAGACGCTGAGGTCCACCCCGGTCAACAGGACGACGCCGGCGAAGGCGACGCCGGTGCCGATCCAGGTCCGGCGGTCCGGCCGGTGCCCGCGCAACCACAGCAGCACGGTGATCCAGATGGGCGTCGTCGTCACCAGGGCGACGGAGGAGGCCACCGAGGTCATGCTGAGGCTCGGCAGCCAGAGCGCGAAGTGGGCGGCCAGTACGGCGCCGGCGGTGGCGGACAGCACCAGGCGCCGCCTCCCGAGCGTGGCCAGCTCCCGCCGCAGGGACTGCCGGAACAGCACCACCGGAGTCAGCGAGGCCGCCGCCATCGCGTTGCGCCAGAAGGCGATCGCCAGCGCGGGCGCGGCGGTGGCCGCCACCAGCGGACCGGAGAGCGAGATGCCCGCCACCGCCACGGCCAGCAGCAGCAGGTCGAACCTGGCCTGCGGTGAGGTGAGCACCAGCCCCGGAGAGACCTCCCCGGCAGGGGCGGGCCGCCCGTTCCGGGGGTGCCCGGTCGCGGCCGCCGGGGCGGCCTGCTGGGACGGACTGCTGTGAGGTCCGGTGCCGGCCAACGCTCCTCCTGTGGTGCGGGCCGGACGCCCGGCCGACCACAGGGTAAGCCTCGTGACCGTCGAACGCTGCTGACGCCCGAGGGATGAGAACCGGCCTTTCCGGAAGCGGGGCCGCCGGAGCAGCTGCCGCGGCCCGGCGCGCCCGCCCGGGCGGGTGGCTCGGGAGTGCGCGCGGGCAGCCCTGGGGCGCCGGGCGCACGGTGGCCTCGCGGGAGCGGGGGCACGGACACCTGCTGCTCGCGACGCTCGGCCGCTCGTGCCGCCCGGTGTGCGGCAGGTCGGGCACGCGCCGTCGGGCCAGATCGCGGCCCGGCGCAGCTCCCCGTTCGTCGGCGCGGGTGCCGGCATGTCCGGGGCGCGGCGCCCGCCCGGCCCGCGCGCCCCGGCGCGGCGCGGCGTGCCGGGTCAGCCGGCGGGGAGGTTAGCCGGTGGGGAGGTTCAGGCGGAGACGGCCCGGTGCCCGTGGGCGGGGCCGTGGCCCGCGCGGACCACGAGCGACAGCAGTGCGGCACCGAAGACGGCGCCCGCGAGCAGCACCACCGGCAGGCTGCCCGGGCCGAGCACGGTCCGGGCGATGAGGCCGCCCAGCAGGGCGCCACCGGCGCCGGTGGCCAGGGCGAGCCGGCTGTCGAGGAAGCGGGCCGGACGGCGGCCCACCGCGACGGCGGCGATGACGAGACCGAGCAGCGCGCTGACGGTCGGCTCCCAGAGCATGGTCCCTCCCGAGCTGTGTGTCCGACGGGGCACCGGCGTCCTACCCAGGGCGGTGACCACACGAAACGGCGGCCGGTGATCTTTCACCGGCCGCCGTCGCAGCGGAAGTTGACGTCTGTCAGAGCGCCCCGAAGCCGACCCGGCGCGCGGCCGACTCGCCGATCTCCACGTACGCGAGCCGGTCCGCGGGAATGATGATCTCGCGGCCGCGCTCGTCGGTCAGGCTGAGCACCTTGTCCTTGCCGGTGAGCGCCGCGGTCACCGCGTTCTTCACGTCCTCGGCAGACTGCCCGCTCTCCAGAACGATCTCGCGCGGCGTGTGCTGAACGCCGATCTTGATCTCCACGGCTTGTCCCTCCGCATGGTTCGTGACGTGCGCGGGGCCCGCGCCGCCGTCGTTCCGCAAGCGTATCGGGGGTCGCCACCACCGGCGGGGGCGGACGGCCACGCCCGTAGCGAACAGTGCGCGGGGAGGGCGTTCGCCGCGGGTGGGCGCGGTGATCCGCGGCGCGGTTCGCGCGCGGGTTCGAGGGGAGCGCGGCGCGGCGCCGCCGCCCCGCGGGACCGCCGGTGGGGCGGGGACCGCCGGGAGCAGCGGGCGCCGGCCCGCGCAGCGGTCTCACCGGTACTCCGACAGCCGGCGCCCGACGCCCAGCAGGGCGGCGCCCGCGGCGCCGACGGCCAGCACCATCGCACCCTCCGGCAGGCCGTCGAGCCGCGCCCGGCCGGTGTCCACCGCGTCGGCGAACCGCTGCCGCTCGTGCTGCAGCGCCGCCTCCAGCGCCGAGTCCAGCCGGTCGAAGGACTCCCCGGTCGACTCCTCCTCGCCGATCACCAGCTTCACCGCCTCGTCGTAGGCGCCCGAGTCCTCCGCCGCCATCGCCGCCGCGTTGCGCTCCCGCCACTCCTCGGCGTGCGCCGCGACCGTCCGCAGCTGCTCGCGGCCGCTGTCGTCGCCCGCGGCCGCCTCGGCCCGCGCCAGCAGCCCGCCCGGCTCGCGGGGCGGGCCGAGGAGGGTCTCCATGCGGGCGCGGTAACTGTCCGCGAAGACGGTGCCGGCGCCGCGCGCCACCAACGCCAGGCTCTCGTCGCCCCGCGCCTGGAGGCTCTCGGTGTGGATCTCGGTGAGCAGTTCCAGGGAGCGCGTGCCGGTCCGCTCCGCCGCGGTGAGCGGCGCGACCGACAGCGTGTGGGCCACCGCGAGCCAGGCCAGCAGCAACGAGGTGGTCGCCGTCGCCGCCAGCAGCGCGGGGTCCAGGACACGGTTGGTGCGGCGGTAATGCCGGTACTGGCTCCAGCCGAGTGCCGCCAGCACCAGCACACCGCAGCCCAGCGCCGGCCACGGGCGGGCCCGGGCCCGCGTCAGGTCCTCCTGGAACCGCGCGTGCTCCAGTTCGTGGAGCCGCTCCGCCGCGGGCAGCAGGACGTCCTGCATGTGGGCGTCGGCGTACCGCAGATAGGCGCCGCCCAGCGGGTACCCCTGCCGGTCGTTGGCGCGGGCCGTCTCCACCAGGCCGGTGTAGACCGGCAGTTCCCGGCCGAGCACGGCGATCTGCCGGCCGGCCTCGTCGGACCCGCCGGCGGCGTGCTCGGCCGCCGTCAGCAGGCGTTCGGTGGCGTTGCGGATGTCGGCCTCGTAGCGGTCGCGGGCGGGGCGCGTCGCCTCGCTGCCCGCGAGGAAGCCCACCGCGGCGGTGGTGTTGGCGTCGGCCAGCGACCGGTACAGCGCGGCCGCGTCGGCGCTGAGAGGCTGGCTCTCCTGGCGCACCGCGGTCGCGGCGTCGGTCCGGGAGGACACCTGCCAGGCGGTGGCCGTGCCGAAGGCGAGCAGCAGCACGGCGAGCAGCCCGCCGATGACGCGGAGCCGGCCGGGCTCGGTCCGCAGCGCCGCGCGCAGCCGGGCGACGCCCTCGACGAGGGCGGTGGGCCGCGGCGGGGGCGGCAGCGGGACCCGGC
>NZ_JAAVJD010000225.1 GCF_012033735.1 Streptomyces lonarensis
GCCCGCGCCGGGCGGCGCGGACGGCTGCGGTCGGTGCTGGTGGCTGCGGTCCCCTCCGCACTGATCCTCGGCATGGGTGTGGTCCCCGGCCCGGCCCAGGCCGACGAGCTGCAACCCCCGTACCCCTTCCGGGCGGGGCCCTGCGTGGAGCGGACCGACCGTGCGGCGCCCGGCGGGGACGGCGCCGGCGCCGCCGCGGAGGCGCCGCCCCCCGAGGAGGAGGCGGGCGAGGGGCGCGAGCCGCCGCCGGGCGCCGGCCCCGCAGAGGACGACGTCGATCCGGAACAGGACGACGCGGACCCGCCGGACCGGCCGGAGTCCGAGGAGGACGCCGCCGGCCCCGTGGACGACGCGGAGCCGGCAGGCCAGGGCCCCGGCGCGGTCCCCACGGACCCGGCCGAGGACCGAGGGGCCTCACGGCCGGACGGCCGGCAGGCGCCGGGCCTCCCCGACGCCCCCGGGCCCGGAACCGCCCCGGACGCCGACGAGCGGACGGAGCCCGGCGCCGGGCCGCACGCACCCGGCGAGGAGCGGCCCCCGGCCGCGGACGAGGCCCCGCCCCCTCGGGAGCCCGTGCGCCCCGGCACCCCCCGGGACCCCGCGGGTCTCGGCCAGGGACTGCGTGATCTCACCGAGGCGATCGGCGGCATCCTGCTCCCCGGGGCGGCCGGCCGCGGGGACCGTTCTGCGGAGACGGACGAGGGCCCCGGCGACGCCGGGGCCGGGGAGCGGCACACGGCGCCGGGCGGTGGCGCCCACGCGGACGCGCCACCGCCCGGCGAGGGCGGGCCGGAGGAACCGGCCGCCGACCGCGCCCCCGGCCGGCCGGTGGAGGAGCTCCACGCCGACGCGACGACCGGGACCGGGACCGATGGCGACGGCGACGGCGACCGTGTCCCGGACGCCCACGAGCGCGACACCACGGCCGAGGGGGTCGGCGAGCGCAGCGACGCGGACCCCACCGAGGACAGCGGCCCCGCCGAACTCCCCGACGGCGCCGAGGACACCGGTCCCGCCGACGCCGACCCGGACGAGCCCGATCCCGCCGCCGAGGACGCCGAGGACGGCGAGGACGGCGAGGACGGCGAGGGCACCGACCCCGCGGACGACGGCGCCGGAGCGGCCCCGGAGGAGCCCGCGGCAGTGGAGCCGGACGCCGACGACCCGTTCGCGCCGGACGCGGCCGGACGGGTGCCCTACCCCTGCCCCGAGGAGCGCGACGTCCCCGGCACCGACGAGGTGACCGCGCAGGTGCTGCCCGACGCGCCGTGGCTGCTGGAGGCGAGCCACATGACGCTGCGCGGGCTGGAGTACCACGGGGTGGTCAACGTGCGCACCGGCGGCGGCGCGGTGAAGCAGGCGCTGAAGTTCACCGCGACCGCGGTGGACATCGGCGACCTGCACCAGGTCGTCCGGGGCGCCGGCGGCCTGAGGTACCACGTGCGGGCGGCGGACGGCTCGACCTCCACGTTCCGCGAGACCACCGTGACCATGTACACGGAGCGGCTGGAGGGCAACCTCTTCGGGCTCATCCCCGTGGTCTTCGACCCGCGGCACGAACCGCTGCTCGATCTCGGCGAGGCCTACTTCACCGACGTCCGCGTCACGCAGGCCGGCCAGTTCGGCGGCACCCTCACCGTGCCGGGCATGCGCCAGTACATGACCCACGAGGACTGAACCCGCCGGCCCGTCCGCCGCCGGCAGGCGCCGCTCGACCCGGCCCCGGGGCGCACCGCCGCCCGGGCACCGGGGGCGGCGGCGGCCCGCACACGGCCGACGCCCGGACCGGGGTGGCCGGGCCGGGCGTCAGTGGGGGTGCCGGGTGCCGGCACGGTGGCTGCTACGAGGTCAGCTGTCGCTGCCCAGGCGCAGGACGCGCACCATGTTGGTGGTGCCGACCACGCCGGGGGGCGAACCGGCGGTCATGATCATCAGGTCGCCCTCGTGGAACCGGTTGAGCCGCAGCAGCTCGGCGTCGACCAGCCGCACCATCTCGTCGGTGTGGTCGACGTGCGGGGCGACGAAGGTCTCCACGCCCCAGCTCAGCGTGAGCTGGTTGCGGGTGGAGGCGTCGGTGGTGAAGGCGAGGATCGGCTGCGAGGCGCGGTAGCGCGAGAGCCGCCGGGCGGTGTCACCGGACTTGGTGAACGCCACCAGCGCGCGGCCGTCGAGGAAGTCCGCCATCTCGCAGGCGGCACGGGCCACCGCGCCGCCCTGGGTACGCGGCTTCTTGCCCGGGACCAGCGGCTGGAGACCGCGGCTGAGCAGCTCCTCCTCCGCGGCGATCACGATCTTCGACATGGTGTTGACGGTCTCGATCGGGTACTGGCCGACCGAGGACTCCGCCGAGAGCATGACCGCGTCGGCGCCGTCGAGGATGGCGTTGGCGACGTCGGACGCCTCCGCGCGCGTGGGGCGCGAGTTGGTGATCATCGACTCCATCATCTGGGTCGCGACGATCACCGGCTTGGCGTTGCGGCGGCAGAGCTCGATGAGGCGCTTCTGCACCATCGGGACCTTCTCCAGCGGGTACTCCACCGCGAGGTCGCCCCGGGCCACCATCACACCGTCGAACGCGAGGACGACCTCCTCCATGTTCTCGACGGCCTGCGGCTTCTCCACCTTGGCGATGACGGGGACGCGGCGGCCCACGCGGTCCATCACCTCGTGGACGTCGTGGACGTCGTCGGCGTTGCGCACGAAGGAGAGCGCGACCATGTCGCAGCCCATGCGGAGGGCGAACTCCAGGTCCTCGACGTCCTTCTCGGAGAGGGCCGGCACGTTGACGGCGACGCCGGGCAGGTTGATGCCCTTGTGGTCGGAGATGACCCCGCCCTCGATGACGACGGTGTGGACCTGCGGTCCGGACACCTCGGTCACCTGGAGGTGGACGTTGCCGTCGTTGATGAGGATCGACTCGCCCTTGGCGACGTCGCCGGGCAGGCCCTTGTAGGTGGTGCCGCAGATGGTGCGGTCACCGGCGACGTCCTCGGTGGTGATGGTGAAGGCGTCGCCGCGCTCCAGCTCCACGGGGCCGTCGGCGAAGGTCTCCAGGCGGATCTTGGGACCCTGGAGGTCGGCCAGCACGCCCACGGCGCGGCCGGTCTCGTCGGCGGCCTTGCGCAGGCGCTCGTAGCGCTCCTCGTGCTCGGCCTGGGTGCCATGGCTCATGTTGAAGCGGGCGACGTTCATCCCCGCTTCGATCAGGTTCTTCAGCTGCTCGTAGGAATCTACGGCGGGACCCAGGGTGCAGACGATTTTGGAACGGCGCATGCCAGCGATCCTATCGGTTTGTTCAGCGGCGGAATAATCGTGGGTCCCGTTCACGTCTCCGACCGTGCGGTGCGGCGGTCGGGCCGGAGCGCGGCTCCGGCCCGACCCCCCGGGACTCAGCCGTTCACCAGGCGGTACGCCTGGGCGGCGATCTCCAGTTCCTCGTCGGTCGGGACGACGGCCACGGCCGTCCGAGCGTACTCCGGCGAGACCAGCCTGGCCTCGCGCGAACGCTCGGCGTTGCGCTCGGGGCAGATCTCCAGCCCCAGCACCTCCAGCCCGGCGACGGTCGCCGCGCGGACCTCGGCGGAGTTCTCCCCGACCCCGGCGGTGAACGCCACCGCGTCCACCCGGCCCAGCACGGCGACGTAGGCGCCCAGGTACTTGCGCAGCCGGTGGACGTAGACGTCGAACGCCAGCTGCGCCCGCCGGGCGTCCGCGCCGCCGTGGCCGTCGTCCTCGCCGGCGTCGATCCGGCGGCGGATCTCGCGCATGTCGTTGTCGCCGCAGAGCCCGACCAGCCCGGAGCGCTTGTTGAGCAGTTCGTCGACGGCGTCCACGTCCATGCCGGCGACCCGGTGCAGGTGCAGGATGACCGCCGGGTCCAGGTCGCCCGAGCGGGTGCCCATGACCAGCCCCTCCAGCGGGGTCAGCCCCATGGAGGTCTCCACGCAGCGGCCGCCGGCGACCGCCGAGGCCGAGGCGCCGTTGCCGAGGTGCAGCACGATCACGTTGACGTCGGCGGGGTCGCGGCCCAGCAGCCGGGCGGTGCGGCGCGAGACGTAGGCGTGCGAGGTGCCGTGGAAGCCGTACCGCCGCACCCGGTGCGCGTCGGCGGTCTCCACGTCGATGGCGTAGCGCGCGGCGTGCTCGGGGATGCTGGTGTGGAACGCGGTGTCGAAGACGGCGACCTGCGGCAGCGCCGGGTTCAGTTCGCGGGCGGTGCGGATGCCCGTGAGGTTGGCCGGGTTGTGCAGCGGCGCCAGCGGCACCAGCCGTTCCACCTCCGCCAGCACCTCGTCGTCGACGACGGTGGGGGCGGTGAACCGCTGCCCGCCGTGGACGACGCGGTGGCCGATGGCGGCCAGCCGCGGGGAGTCCAGGCCGGCGCCGTCGGCGGCGAGTTCCGCCGCGACCGCGCTCAGCGCCTCGCCGTGGTCGGCGAACCGGCGGACGGTCTCCCGGGGTTCGCCGTCCTGCGGGACGTGGCGCAGCAAGGAGGACTCCTCACCGATCCGCTCCACGATCCCGGCCGCCGGGCGGCTGCCGTCCGCCATGTCGATCAGCTGGTACTTCACCGACGAGGAGCCGGAGTTGAGGACCAGGACGCGGGTGGCGTCGGGGCCCGGCGCCCGGTCCGTCGACGTGGAGCCGCTCTGCTGCCGCTCCTCGGGCTGGGGGGTCATGCGTCACCGCTCCGCTTCTGCTGGTCCTGGGTGCCGCCGGCCGCGGTCGCGGACCGGGCCTGCTGCTGGGCCTGGATGGCCGTGATCGCCACGGTGTTGACGATGTCCTGCACCAGGGCGCCGCGGGAGAGGTCGTTGACCGGGCGCCGCAGTCCCTGCAGGACCGGGCCGACCGCGACCGCGCCCGCGGAGCGCTGCACCGCCTTGTAGGTGTTGTTGCCGGTGTTGAGGTCGGGGAAGACCAGCACGGTGGCGCGGCCCGCGACCTGCGAGTCGGGCAGCTTGGTGGCGGCCACCGAGGGCTCCACGGCGGCGTCGTACTGGATCGGCCCCTCCACCAGCAGCTCCGGCCGGCGGGCGCGCACCAGCTCGGTCGCCTCGCGGACCTTGTCCACGTCGGCGCCGGACCCCGAGGTGCCGGTGGAGTAGGAGAGCATCGCGATCCGCGGCTCCACCCCGAACTGCGCGGCGGTCACCGCCGCCTGCACCGCGATGTCGGCGAGCTGGGCGGCGTCCGGGTCGGGGTTGACCGCGCAGTCGCCGTAGACCAGCACCCGGTCGGCGAGGCACATGAAGAACACCGAGGAGACGATGTCGGCGTCGGGGCTGGTGCGGATCACCTCGAACGCCGGCCGGATCGTCGCGGCGGTGGAGTGCGCCGCGCCGGAGACCATGCCGTCGGCGAGTCCCTCCCGGACCATCAGCGTGCCGAAGTAGGAGACGTCGCAGACGGTGTCGTGGGCGAGGTCGAAGTCGACCCCCTTGTGGGCCCGGAGCTTCGCGTAGACCTCCGCGAACCGCTCCCGCAGCGGGGAGCGCTCGGGGTCCACCACCCGGGCGTGGGCGGCGGCGGAGTCGCCGGCGGGCTCGTCGGCGGCCAGCAGCCGCAGGTCGATGCCGAGTTCGGCGGCGCGGCGGCGGATCGCGCCCTCCTCGCCGAGCAGCGTCAGGTTGCAGACGTTGCGGCGCAGCAGCACCTCCGCGGCGCGCAGCACCCGCTCCTCGGTGCCCTCGGGGAGCACGACGTGCCGGCGGTCGGCGCGCGCCCGCTCGATCAGCTCGTGCTCGAACATCATCGGGGTGACGCGGTCGCTGCGGACGACGGAGAGGCGGCCGCTCAGCTCGGTGGTGTCCACGTGCGACTCGAAGAGGCCGAGCGCGATCTCGGCCTTGCGCGGGCTGGCCGCGGTGAGCTTGCCCTCCAGCCCCAGCAGTGCCGCGGCGGTCGGGAACGAGCCGCCCGGCACGGCGAGCACCGGAGTCCCGGGGGCCAGCCGGTGGGCGAGCGCCATGGTCTCGTCGCCCGGCCGCTGGTCGAGCGTGAGCAGCACGCCGGCGACGGGCGGGGAGCCGGCGGCGTGGGCCGCCAGTGCGCCGATCACCAGGTCGGCACGGTCCCCGGGGGTCACGACGAGACTGCCCTCGGTCAGCGCGGGGAGGAAGGCCGGGAGCATGGCGCCGCCGAAGACGAAGCCCCGTACGTCGCGGGCGAGCCCGGTCTGGTCGCCCAGCAGGACCTCCGCGCCGACGGCGCGCGCGACCTGCGAGACGGTGGGGGCGGCGAGCGCGGGCTCCTCGGGCAGGACGAAGACCGGCTCGGGCAGGTGCCGCTGCAGCTCGCCGGCGGCCTCGCCCGCGTCCTCGGCGCGCACGCGGTTGGCGACGGTGGCGAGCACCTCGCAGCCCAGCGAGGTGTAGGCGTGGTGGGCGTTGCGGACCTCGGCGACGACCGTGGCCGCGTCGCGGTCGCGCCCGGCGACGACCGGGAGGACGGCGGCGCCGAACTCGTTGGCGAGCCGGGCGTTGAGCGCCAGTTCCGCCGGCAGCCCGGTGTCGGCGTAGTCGGTGCCGAGGATCAGCACGGCCTCCGACTCGCGGGCCACCGCGTGGAAGCGGTCGACCAGGGCCGAGACCAGTTCGTCGGTGCCGCGGGCCGCCTGCAGCGCGGCGGCGCGCTCGTAGGTCATGCCGGTGGCCTCCGCGGTGGGGCGCGCCAGCCGGTAGCGGCTGCGCAGCAGCTCCATCACCGGGTCCCGGTCGTCGTGGGCCAACGGCCGGAACACCCCGACCCGGTCGACCAACCGGGTCAGCAGTTCCATCATCCCCAGCTCGACCACCTGCCGGCCGTCGCCGCGGCCGATCCCGGTCACGTACACGCTGCGCGTCACGTGCGCACTCCTCCACAGTCCTGCGTCGCCCGCCCGGCCGGTGGGCGGGGCGGCGGGCCGCGTGTGTCGACCACCCGTTCGAGAGGTAGCCCGATCCGCTGGTCCCGCTGTCCGACCGTACCCGGAGCGCTCCGTTCCACGCGCGGTGGCCGTCCCGGTGCGGTGAGCGTCACGCCGCGGCGGCCGCCGCGCACCCCTCGACGCCCGGGCACGCGGTACGGCGGCACCCGGCCCGGCGGACGACGGTACGGTCTGCGGATGACGCGGCGGTGAACAGCGGCCGCCCGAGGCGCACGCGTCGCGGTCCCGCCGTCAACACGTGAAAGAATCGGCCCGGCCCCGAGGGCGCGGCCGATTCAACACCTGAAGCGATCCCGTTGCGAAGCAGGAGATGGTCCCTCATGCGTATTGGTGTGCTCACCGCGGGCGGTGACTGCCCCGGTCTGAACGCGGTGATCCGATCGGTGGTCCACCGGGCCGTCGTGGACCGGAAGGATGAGGTCATCGGCTTCGAGGACGGCTTCAAGGGCCTCCTCGAAGGCCGCTACCGCCCCCTCGACATCAACGCCGTCAGCGGCATCCTGGCGCGCGGCGGCACCGTCCTCGGCTCCAGCCGGCTGGAGCGCGACCGGCTGCGCGAGGCGTGCGACAACGCCGAGCAGCTGCGCCGCGAACTGTCGCTGGACGCCCTCATCCCCATCGGCGGCGAGGGCACCCTCACCGCCGCCCGGATGCTCTCGGACGCGGGCATCCCCGTCGTCGGTGTCCCCAAGACCATCGACAACGACATCTCCGCGACCGACCGCACCTTCGGTTTCGACACCGCCGTCGGCGTCGCGACCGAGGCGATCGACCGGCTCAAGACCACCGCCGAGTCCCACCAGCGCGTCATGGTCGTCGAGGTCATGGGCCGCCACGCCGGATGGATCGCCCTGGAGTCCGGCATGGCCGGCGGCGCCCACGGCATCTGCATCCCCGAGCGGCCCTTCGAGATCGACAAGCTCTGCGCGATGGTCGAGGAGCGGTTCGCCCGCGGCAAGAAGTTCGCGGTCATCTGCGTCGCCGAGGGCGCCCGCCCCAAGCCCGGTTCGATGGTCTACCGCCGCGGCGAGATCGACCAGTACGGCCACGAGCGGTTCACCGGCATCGGCAACCAGCTCGCCGTCGAGCTCGAACACCGCCTCGGCAAGGAGGCCCGCCCGGTCATCCTCGGCCACGTCCAGCGCGGCGGCACCCCCACCGCCTACGACCGGGTGCTCGCCACCCGCTTCGGCTGGCACGCCGTGGAGGCCGCCCACCGCGGCGACTTCGGCCACATGACGGCGCTGCGGGGCACCGAGATCGTCATGGCCCCGCTGGCCAGCGCCACCTCCGAGCTCAAGACGGTGCCCGAGCACCGCATGGAGGAGACCGAAGCCGTCTTCTGACGGCCGGCCCGCCCGCCCCTCCCTTCCGCCGGGCACCCCAGGTGCCCGGCGGCCAGGGGCAGTTCACTACGGTCGGCTCATGCAGCGTCCGTTCCGCCGTGCCGTCCTCGTCGCGCTCGCGGCCACCGCCGCGCTGACCGCGGCCGCACCCGCGCTCGCGGTGCCGGCCCCCGCCCTCCGCGACCCGGTCGTCCCGGACGAGACCGGCACGCCGGCGGGGGCGCCCCCGCCGGAGC
>NZ_JAAVJD010000226.1 GCF_012033735.1 Streptomyces lonarensis
CGGAGCGGGCGGCGACACCGGGTCGGCGGGGGCGGGGTACGCAGACGGGGCAGCCGGCGCCGGAGGGGCAGACCGGGCAGGGCGTGCGCAGATCGGACGCTACGGGCAGGCGCCGTCCCGGTGGCCGACAGCGGGGCGGGTGCGCCGGCGCCCACGGCCACCGGCGCCATTGGGGGCCGGCACACCGGTTGGGTCGGCGACGGGCACCCACCGCCGACCGGTGCCGGAGCGCGCCGGTGCCGAACCGGTCCCACCCGGTGCCGTGGGTGCCCGCCCCCGTCGCCTCAGTGCCCGGCGGGCCGTCCGAGGGCCGGGCGGAGGCCGGCGGTGCCGAGGCCCGTGGGCCCGGCGGGGACCACCGGGCGGGCCGGGGCGGCTGCGGTCGACTCCGACTCCGGGACCCGCGCCCCGGGCACCGCCGCGCATCCGGCGCCGAACGACACCGGCCCGTGGGCCACCGCCGGGAGGTCGCCCGGGTCGGCGAGCAGAGTCCGGACGGCCGGCGTCGCGAACGGGTCCTCCTCCGTCACCCGGTCGGTGGTCGCGCACCGGGAGGGGAAGGGCGGCGGGCCGTGGAACCGGGAGCGGGAGCCCCCGGGCCGCTGCGGTGCCTGCGGCACCGCGGCGGAGGACGGCACCGGCGTGAGGCGCGGCGCCGCGCCGCTCGGCAGCGGCGGAGCCGCTGCGGCCGACTGGGCCCGGACCGCCTCCAGGCAGTCCTCCTCCCGGTAGCGGCGGCATTCGCGGTGCCAGAGGAGGATGCCGGAGAGCCAGTTCTCCAGGTCCTTCACGTAGGCGCCCATCGCCTCGCGCGCCTCGGTGCCCAGCTGCATGTCGTCGAAGAGGGCCGGCAGTTCGTGGGCGACGACGTGCTGGAACTGGCTCATCCGCGACCGCATCAGGTCGTCCACGATGCGCAGCGCCGTGGGGTAGTCGCACTCGAAGAAGGTCTGGACGACGAGGACGCAGTTGTGGACCTCGCCCTCGAACTCGATCTCCTTCTGGTACGAGAAGACGTCGTTGATCAGGCACGCGTAGTCCGCCGCGGCGTTCTCCAGCGAGCGGACGGGCCCGCTCGCGTAGACCTCCGGGCCGATGGCGTCCGCGCGCCGCAGGCGGCACAGGCTCATGGTGAAGTCCGAGCCGAAGGTGGCGCGGCGCATCTCCATGTAGTCCACCGGGTCGGGCACGCGGTGCGCCGCCTGGTTCTCCAGCTCCCACACCCAGCTGGCGGTCATCGTCTCCAGCGAGGCGCGGAACGACACCCGGGCGGCGGGCGGCATGGGGGCGACCGTCCTCGCCCACAGATCGGCGAGTCCGCGTTCCAGGGCGTTGGAGGGCGGCACGGCGGAGGCGCCCTCGAGCGGCATGAACAGTGCGAGGCGCGCGTTGCAGGCGCGGGCCGCGGTGATGTCCCTGGTGCGGCCGAACACCACGGGGAAGTAGTCGTCGCCGTAGGTGCCCCAGGTCAGCCACTGCGAGCTGAGGTCCAGGGCGTCGGAGGTGGCGTCGGGGTGGATGCCGGCGGCGCAGAGCGGGAAGTCGAAGCCGGCGAGCCGGTCGCGGTCCCAGATGTCGGAGGCGGGGACACCCGGCTGCGGCTGGAGCATGCCCATGGCCTCGCCCCACTCCACCGTGGCGCGTCGGGCGCTCTCCAGGTGGGGGCTGAGCCGGACGGTGAACGGCATGTCGAAGTCCGGGAGGATCGACGGGCCGACCCGCTGGTGCGGGGTGTGGCCGTGGCTCCGCAGTCCGCGCAGGCCGGAACGGGCGCTGCCGAGCAGCGCCTTGACCTGGGCACCGAGCACGACCTGCCCGGCGGTGCCGATACCGGTGGGGCCGGGCGCCGTCCAGCCGCCGGTCAGCGGTGACCCGGAGCCTGCGGCGGCCCCGCCGTCGTTCATGTAGCGGCTGGAGCGCAGGTGCCACTCGTGGCCGCCGGCCTGCCAGTCCTGGAGCCCCTTGGCGTACGCGAGGACGTCGGCGCAGGCGGCCGGGGGGAGCGTGTGCTCGGCGAAGAGCGGGGCGAGTTCGGTGAGGGCGGTGTGCTCGAACTGCTGGAGCCGGGAGGTGAGCAGGTCGTTGACGGCGTCGGCCGCCTCCTGCGTGGAGCAGCCGAGGAAGCGCTCCAGCACCAGCACGCCGTTGCTGAGCTCGCCCTCGTCCTCGACCTCCCGCTGGTAGGAGAAGAGGTCGTTGCGGAGGTGGACCGCGTCCGAGAAGGAGTCTCGCAGGACCCGCAACGGCCGGGAGGACGCGACCGCCGCGGGTACCTCGGCACCGGCCGCGTGTTCCACGAGCCCGGCCGACCAGGGGGCACCGCCGACCTTGCGGCGCATCTCGATGTACTCCACCGGGTTGGCGATGCGCCCGGCGTTGATGTTGGACAGCTCCCACAGCGACTCGTTGAGGAGGTGCTCGGTGGACTCGGCGAACCGGGCCCGCCAGGCGGCCGAGCGCTCCGGGACCGTGCGGCGCCAGAGGTCACCGAGGCCGGCCTCGACGGGGTTCTCCGGCTCGGGGAAGCCGGCGGCGAGGTCCATCGGCATGAACGCCGGGAGGCGGTCGAGGTGGTGCTTACCGCCCTCGCGGTCCTGGGTGCGCTTGTACGCCTCCAGGAAGTTGTCGTCGAAGAAGAAGACCCACACGTACCAGTCGGTGATCAGACTGAGCATGTCGGCGTCGGTGTCGGGGTGGGTGTACCCGCACAGCAGCGCGTAGTCGTGGGCGTCGAGATCGCGCTGCTCCCAGATGCCCGAGCCCTCCAGCATCCCCATGCGGCGGGCCCAGGCACGGGTGTGCTGCCGTGCCTGCTCCACGTGCGGGCTGAGCCGCGGCGGATACGGGGTGTAGAAGTCGGGCAGTGTGAACGGCTGTGCTGACACCGGGGGAGCCTTCCTGAGCTGTTCGTGCCGTCCGGTGACCCGGACGGCCGGGAACTACCCGTGCCCCAGGCGCGCCATCCCGGCGACGCAAAGGTCGTACAACCGGAAGAACTCCGACAGCGGCGCCCGGCAGCCGGGTGCGGAACGACGCACCGCCGGTGGCGGCGGGCGCGGGAGCGCCACGGCGACGACGTCCGCGTGGCCGGAACGGCCGGGAGCGGCCGTGGGTACGCCGGGGGCGCGCGACCCCGCGCCGCGCTACGAACCGCGTCGGGAAACCGACTGCGACACGCCGGGACTTCGGCGTGTCGCAGTCGTGCAGCGGGGCAGCGGGGCAGCGACCGGCGGGCAGGAGGCTCAGTCGCCCGCGCCGGTCCGCCGGTCCGGACCTACGTCAGAGCCGTCCGGCCCCGCCCGCAGTCCGAGCCGCCGGCTCCCGGCCGCCGTCTCCGTCCGGCCCGACCGGGGGTGGGCCGGGGCGGGGCCCGGTAGTGCGTCCCGCCCGCCGGGCCGCGGCGCGGGCGCGGTCCATCTCGCGCCACTCCCGCCGCATGCCCGCGACCGTGGTGGCGAGCGCGTACAGCAGGCCGGAGCAGACGAGCACCGGCACGAGACCGACCGCCGTGACGGCGAGGCCGCCGAACAGCCCGCCCAGCGGAATGCCGGCCCATGCCAGCGACGACCCGACCGAGGTGACCCGCCCCAGCAGCGGCCGCGGTATCCGCTCGAAACAGACCGCCGAGATGACGGGGTTGAGGAAGCCCGCCCCGAACCCGCCGACGGCGAAGGTCAGCGCGACCACCCAGAGCGGCGCGCCGAAGGCCATCGCGAGGAAGCGGGGTGCCCCGACCACCAGGTATCCGGCGAAGTACACCGCGCGCCGGGGCAGCCGGTGCGCCCAGATCGCGGCGACCGCGCTCCCCAGGACCGCGGTCCCGCCCATGGCCGCCGCGAGCAGTCCGATCGCGGCGGGCCCGTGGCCGGAGGACTCGACCCAGACGGGCAGCATCACGGAGGTGAAGGCGGCGTCGAGCAGGTTGGTCACCGCCGCGGTGATGTACAGCAGGAGCAGCAGGGGTTGGGTGCGCAGGAACCGGAACCCTCCGGCCAGCCGGCGCCAGTACCCGCCGTCGCTCTCGCCCCTCTCGTCCGGCGCGCCCCTCTTGTCCGGTGCGTCCGGCGCGCCCCTCTTGTCCGGCGCGTCCGGCGCGCGGCCGGGCTTCTCCCGGGGCTCGGCGCCGTTCGTCTGCCCGGGCGTCGACGCCGGGGCGGGCGCCACATCGGCAACCGGCGCGGTCGGGGAAGGGGTCGCGTCCGGTGACGACGCAGGCTCCGCGCTCACGCCGCGGTCGGGAGATCGGCCCATCCCCCGGGGGAGGACAGCGACGACGATCACCGCGCCGAGCGCGAAGCAGACCGCGTTCACCAGCAGGCCCGCCATCGGCCCGGTGACCGCGATCAGCAGACCGCCGGCGAACGGGCCGACCGTCGAGGCCAGCCGCTCGACCATCCCCGCCAGTCCGGTGGCGCGCTCCAGCACCACACCGCTGCGGTCGGCCGCTTCGGGGACCATGACCTGCTTGGCGAGATCGCCGGGCCCACGCGTCGCCCCGGCCAGAGCCACCAGGGCGAGCAGCCCCCAGAACGGCAGCACGTCGGCGAAGTACAGCAACGGGATCAGGACGACGGCCAGCGCGCTGGCGAGGTCGGTGGTCCACGAGATCAGTCGCGAACCGGTCCGGTCGAGCACCGGGCCCGACAGGGCTTTCGCCAGCACGTAGGGCGCCATCTCGCAGAAGACCACCAGCCCGGTCCGGGTCGCGCTGCCGGTGGTGACGAGCACGAACCACGGGATCGCGATGGCGGAGACGCGGGTGCCGGTGAGCGCGACGGCGAGCGCGGCGAGCAACCCGACCAGGGGGCGCAGTCCCTGCCCCTTCCCGGGCCCCTCCCCCACCGTGGGTCCCGGCGCGGGTATCGGCGGGTCCGTCGCGGCGCCGCTCACCGCTCCGGCCCGGCGTCGGCCGACGGACCGGAACGGTCCGCCCCGCCCCGCTCCTCCCCGGACCCTGGGTTGCCGGCACCGCCCTGGGCACCGGGCTCGGCATCCTCGCGCGAGGCCGGCTCCGGCAGCACCAGGGTCACCGCGATGACGTACTCGGCATCATCGGGCACCTCGCGGGGCGCGTTCGGGTCCTCCCACCGGTACCGGGCGAGGACCTCGGCCAGCTCGTCGCGCAGCCGTTCGCCCTCGGCAAGGGTGAGCCGGAGCGAGACGTCGGACATGGTGAAGACCTGCTGCCACTCGCGGGGCATGTCCTGGTACGCCTCGACGCCGCTGCGCAGCCGGGCGGTGTAGAAGGACTCGATGGCCTGGATGTACGCCATCGACGCCTCCGGCTCCCGCACCAGCAGCTCGCGGTCGTCGAATCGGGTCATCTCGTGGGCGGCCCGCCACCAGCGTTCCCGCGAGGTGCCCTCCGCCGGGTCCTCGGTGACCAGCCCGGCGTCGGCGAGTTGACGCAGGTGGTAGCTGGCCGAGCCGGTGTTGATGCCGAGCTTCGCGGCGAGGCGGGTCGCGGTGGAAGGGCCGTGGCGTCGCAGCTCGCCCAGCATTCGCAGCCGCCGGGGGTGGGCCACGGCCCGGAGGCTGCGGGCGTCGAGACGCGCCGCGGTCCGTCCGGCGAAGGGGTCGGGCCGCGAACCGTCCGCCGGGCGGGACGGCGTGCCGTCCCCGTCGTGGTCCACCGCCGCCGAGTCGGGTGTCGGATCGTCCGTCGGGTCGTTTCCCTCGCTGCGCATGGACAGCAGCGTAGAACGCCAACAGTTCTTTGCAAAGACTCTTTGGCAAAGAAATGTTGGCAAGGCGTTGCGGGCTCGACGGGCACCCGGACAACGGCGTCGCGCCGTCCACAGCCTGTGGACGGCGCGACGGAGACACGCGGCTCACGATCGGCCCGCGCACGGGCCGACGCCGTCAGATCAGAGGCCCTCCCCCGCGATGCCGTGCTCGTGGGCGAAGACCACGATCTGCACGCGGTCGCGGAGCCCCAGCTTCCGCAGGATGGACCCGACGTGGGTCTTCACGGTGGACTCGCTGACGAAGACCTTGGCCCCGATCTCGGCGTTGCTGAGGCCGGCAGCGACCGCCGCCAGCACCTCGCGTTCCTTGACCGTCAGGTTGTCGAGCCCCGGCGGGGCGGGGCGGCGGGGGCGGAAGGTGCCCTCCAGCAGGGTCGCGAGGTCCTGCGGGGCGAGGACGGCGTTCCCGGCGTGGACGGTGCGGATCGCGTCGCCGAGCATCACCGGGGTGGTGTCCTTCAGCAGGAAGCCGCTCGCCCCGTACCGGATGGCGGTGGCCGCGCGGTCGTCGAGGTTGAAGGTGGTCAGCACGACCACCCGCACCGGCCTCCGACGCCGCGCGCCGCGGCTGGGGCCGAAGATCTGCCGGGTCGCCTCGACCCCGTCGAGCACCGGCATCCGGATGTCCATCAGCACCACGTCGGGGCTGAGTTCGTCCACCAGCCGCACCGCCTCGGCGCCGTCGGCGCCCTGGCCGACCACCGTCATCCCCGGCTGGGCGTTGACCATGACGGCCACCCCTTCCCGGAACAGCGCCTGGTCGTCGACGAGCAGCACCCGGATGGGCGCCGGTTCGCCACCGCCACCCGCCCCGGCCGGCGGTGCCGGCGCCTCCGGCGCGGGAACGGCCGGCGGTGCCGGCGGGAGGTCGGGCGCCGAGTTGGCCCCGGAGCCGGCGGAGCCGCCGGGCGCTGCGGCCGGCCCGACCGGTCCGTCGGACGCGGTGAGCGGCGTGGGCGGCGTCGTCGGACGCTCGTCCGCCGCGCTCACGTGCGGGGCCCTACCGCGGGAAGCGGAATCCAGGCGGTGGCGGTGTAGCTGTCCGGCCGCCGTCCGCCGCCGACGGGCGCCCAGACCGTCGCCGGGTCGTCCGCGGAGTCCTCGTCCGCCGCGTGGCCGGGATGACGCGCCACCGACAACCGGCCGCCCACCGTCTCCAGACGCGCCCGCATCCCCTCCAGCCCCATGCCGGACACCCCGACCGCTGTTCCCGGACTCACCGCGTTCCGCACCTCGATTCTCAACTGGTCGCCCCAGTGCCGCTCCACCAGCAGCGGCTCCCCGCGCACACCGTGCTTCAGGGCGTTGGTCAGCATCTCCTGGAGCACCCGGAACGCGACCGTCTCCACGTTGGACGGCAGCGGACGCGGCGCCCCGATGACATGGTCCCGCACCTCGCCACCGGCGGCCCGCACGTCCTCGATGAGGGTGTCGGGGCTGCCGGTCGGCTGGAGCCCCGGCCCGTCCGGACCGGCGATGGAGGCCAGCACCTCCCGGACGTCCCGCAGCGACTGGCGGGCGGAGACAGCGATGTTGGCCATCGTCCGGCGGCTGCCCTCGACGTCGTCGTCCGCCAGGAACTGCGCCGACTCCGCCTGGGCGAGGATCACCGCGAGGGAGTGCCCGACGACGTCGTGCACGTCGCGGGCGAGCCGGGCCTGCCCCTCGCGCAGCCGGGCGATCTCCTCCGCCTCCGAGCGCTGCGCCTCCGCCTGGAACCGCTGCGCCTCGGCCGCCGACCGTTCGGCCTCCGCCCGCAGCCGCGCCTCCTCGTCCGCGGCGGACTTCTCACGCGACGCCCGTGCGGCGCCCCGCAGCCGCAGCACCAGCCCCAGCAGCCACGGCAGCGCACAGACCGCCAGGGCCGTGAGCAGCAGCAGCGTGACCGCGCCCCGGGCGTCGAGCAACCGCGGCAGCCACACCCCGTACTGGTAGGCGCCCAGGAGTTGCAGCCCGTGGAGGTAGCTGTGCGCCACCGCGAAGGCAACCGCTCCGACGACCGACACCCCCGAGATCCAGACCACCGCGGTGGTGCCGTAGCGGGCCGCCCCGTAGAGCACCAGCACCCCGGCGAACTGCGCCAGGAACAGCTGCGCGCCGGTGATCATCTGCGCGAGGAGCATCAGCCAGCCCAGCAGCAGCGCCACGCCCGGAGCGCGCCGATGGCAGGCGACCGCGCCGGCGAGCAGCACGGCCACGACGAAGACCACCGGCGAGCGGACGTACAGGCCGACCACGGCCCGGTCCAACTCCACGAGGGAGAGCACGAGCACGCCGAAGCCGAGGAGGATGTCCCGCGTCCACGGCTCCCGGGCCAGGTGCGAGAAGTCGGGCCGGCGGCCGGGCGGCGGCCGGCCGGGGTCGTGGTCCGGTCGGGGCGGCGGGGCGGGGGCGTGGCGGGGGTGGGGTGTCACTGCCTGCTCGTCTCGTGGGTGGGATGCACGGCCGTGGTCCGAAGCCGGGGCACCTGGGCGGCGGTCGGGACACCGGGCGCGCGCGGAGAGGCCAGGGCAGGGACCGCCCGGCCCGGCGGGCGGCGCTCGCCGCCCGCGGCTCGGATCGTCATGCTCCCGACTCTAGGAAGGCAGCGCGCGGCGCTCCTCCCCCTGAGGTACCGCACCCCTGGTACGCACGGCCCGCGGCTGTGCCACCAGGGACGGGACGTCGCCGGAACGGGTGAGAGCCGGCACGGCGGGCGTCAGGCGGCGAGCGCGCCGACGTCACCCACACCTGCGGGTGAAGTCGGCGCGCGGGCCGG
>NZ_JAAVJD010000227.1 GCF_012033735.1 Streptomyces lonarensis
CCACCACGACGGCCACCGAGGCGACCGGGCCGGCGCCCGGGCAGCCGCACGCCGCCGCGCGGGCGCGCCGCTGGATGGCCGACCACCCGCTGTGGGTGGACGCGGTGCTGGCTGCCGTCGTGCTCGGCGTGATGGTCGCCGGGTCGGTCGCCGTGGCCCAGCATCCCGGCTACGGCGCGATCGACGTCCGCGACCTCGCGCCCCACAGCCTCTGCCTCGCGGTGATCGCTGCCGGGGCGCTGGTGCTGCGCCGCCGCTGCCCGATCGTGGTGCTGGCGCTCACGACGCTGGCGTCGGTGGCCGAGGTCGTGGTCGGCGCGGCGCTGCCCGCCGTCTCCGACCGCAGCCCGGTCGTCTCGGTGGCCGTCGTGGTGGCGCTGTTCACCGTCGCCAACCGGGCGGGACGCGCCGCCACCTGGCGGATCGGGCTGGTCGTCACCGTCACGGGGACGGCCGCGGCGATGCTGTTCGGGCCGAACCCCTGGTACGCCGCGGAGAACTTCGCCATCCTCGCCTGGTACGCGGCGGCCGCCGCCGCAGGGGACGCGGTGCGCGGCCACCGCGCCGTGATGGCCGGCATCCGCGAACGCGCCGAGCACGCCGAGAAGACCCGCGAGGAGGAGGCGCGGCGGCGGGTCGCGGAGGAGCGGATGCGGATCGCGCGCGAGCTGCACGACGTCGTCGCCCACCACATCGCCATGGTCAACGTGCAGGCTGGTGTCGCCTCGCACGTGATGGAGAACCGCCCCGACCAGGCGCGTGAGGCCCTGACCCACGTCCGCGAGGCGAGCCGGCAGGCGCTGGAGGAGCTGCAGTCCACCGTCGTCCTCCTCCGCCAACAGGACGATCCGGTCGCGCCGACCGAGCCGGCCTCCGGCCTGGCGCGCCTCGACGAGCTGGTCGAGGGGTGCGGCCGTGCCGGGATGCGGGTCGCGGTGGAGCGTCCCGGGCCCGCCGTGCCGCTGCCCGCGGCGGTGGACCTCGCCGCCTACCGGGTGGTGCAGGAGGCGCTCACCAACGTGCACAAGCACGCCGGGGCGGGCGCCCGGGCGACGGTGCGGATCGAGCGGGTGCCCGGCCCGCGCAGCGGTACGGCGGCCCTGGAGATCACCGTCCGCGACGACGGCCGCCCGAACCCGGCCCCGCCCGCGGCCGTGAACGGTGGCGGGTCGAGCGGCGGCCGGAGCAGCGGCCAGGGCGGCGGACACGGGCTGACCGGGATGCGGGAGCGCGCCGAGGCGCTCGGCGGCGCCTTCGCCGCCGGTCCGGCGCCCGGCGGCGGGTTCCTGGTACGGGTCGGGCTGCCGCTGGCCAGACCCGGTGAGGCACAGCCCGAGCCGGCCCGGCGGGAGTGCGTGGAGCCCGCGGTCTCCTTCGCCTGCCCCTCCCCGGGGTGGTTGCTGCGGGGGCGCCGCTCATGACGACGACCGTGCTGCTCGTGGACGACCAGGCCCTGCTGCGCAGCGCCTTCCGCGTCCTGGTGGACTCCGAGCCCGACATGGCGGTGGTGGGTGAGGCGGCCGACGGCGACGCCGCGGTCCGGGCACTGCGCGAGCGCCCCTGCGACGTGGTCCTGATGGACATCCGGATGCCCGGCACGGACGGCATCGCCGCGACCCGCGCCATCACCGCCGATCCGGCGCTCACCGGCGTCCGCGTCGTCATCCTGACCACCTTCGAGCAAGACGACTACGTGGTGGAGGCATTGCGAGCCGGCGCCTGCGGCTTCCTCGGCAAGAGCGCGGGCCCCGACGAGCTGCTCACCGCCATCCGGGTCGCCGCCGCCGGGGAGGCGCTGCTCTCGCCCGCGGCGACCCGGGGGCTGATCGAACGGTTCCTCGCCGGGGACGGTCCGGGGCCCTCCCCGGAGGCCGCGGCGGGACTGGCGAGCCTCACCGCGCGGGAGCGGGAGGTACTGCTGGAGGTGGCGCGGGGCCGCTCCAACGACGAGATCGCGCTGCGGCTGCACGTCAGCCCGCTGACGGTGAAGACCCACATGAACCGGCTGCTCGCCAAGCTGGCCGCCCGTGACCGGGCGCAACTGGTGATGACCGCCTACGAGTCGGGACTGGTCCGGCCCGGTCGCGCCGGCTGACGCGGCGGGGCGCGGCGGCTGAAGCGGCGTCCGGCGCCGGTCGCCGCAGTTCCCCGTGCCCGTCAGAGGAACGCCGCCGAAGGGACGTACGGCGTGGGCGGCCGCATCCCGCGCAGCCCCACCACGCCGGAAGCGCCGACGCGGAGCCCGGCAGCCAGTCCCACGTCCAGCGCCCACTGCTGGTCCGCCGTGAGCTGGTCCACCGTCACCGGGGTGCCCGGCTCCAGGCTCAGCAGTGCCGCGGTCAGCAGCCGGGAGGCGATGCGACGGGAGGTGGCGGCCAGCAGCTCGACCCGGCCGTCCTCCGCGACGTAGCAGTACCCGCTGCCGGCCAGGTCGTCGGCGACGACCACCCGGTGGTGAAGCAGCAGTTCGTCGTGGTCCGGGCCGTGGGCGCCGCCGCGCACCGCGCGGTCGACGGAGTCCATCAGGTCGCGCTGCCCCGCGCCGCCCTCCACCGCCGGGCCGTCCGGGGTGGCGAGTCCGGTGGGATCGAGCGCCCCCGAGAGTCGCAGCGTCGGGTGCAGGGCGAAGCCGGCGTGCCGCAGCAGCCGGGCGGCGACCGGGTCCCGCGTGCCGCGGACGATGCCGCGCAGTGTGCCGCGACCGTGGGCCATCGCCCGGTCCAGCAGCGCCCCGCCGACGCCGGCGCTGCGGGCCTCGGGCCGGACCACCAGCAGAGACAGCGCCCAGGTCCCCTCCCGCAGCGAGGCGCGCACCGCGCCGACGGCGCGGCCGCCGCCGTCCTCGGCCAGCCAGCAGCCGTCCGGATCGGTGCGGGCGAGGTGCTCGGTGGCGCGGCGGTGGCGGACGGCCGCCGCGGGGCAATCGCCCGCGTCGTGGGATGCCTGCCGCCGGACACCGCGCCCCTCCGCCGGGCCGCCGGCGCCCGCACGGGACGGGGCGGCTTCCTCCGCGGCGTCGCCCTCCGGGGCGGCGGCGTTCCGAGAGGCCAGCGCCAGCCTCCGGACGGACTCGGCGTCACGCGGGCTGTCCCGCACACGGCGCAGCAGCATTGGCCCATTCTCCCCGGCCCGTCCGCCGCCGGTCCAGGGTGCGGCCGCCGGACGGCGGCGCGTGCGACGGCCCGTGCGGCGGGGGGTTCCGGAGCGCGGGCGGCGGCTGCGATCATCGCGGGATGAGCGGGCGTTCGTGGGGAGTCGTCGTGGCGGTGGTCGGCGCACTGCTGGTGCTGCTGCTGGCCGAGGGGTGCGGCGGGCCGCGGCACGACGGCGGGCCGGGGGAGTACTTCGACGCCCGTGCCGCCCCACCGGGCTGACCCGCCCGGCGGGGCGGTCAGTCAGCCCGGCGCGGGCTCAGGGCAGGGCGAGCATCCGCTCCAGCGCGGCGCGGGCGTACCGCTCGGTCTCGGGGTCGACCTGGATGCGGTTGACGACCCGTCCCGCGGCCAGCGACTCCAGCGCCCACACCAGGTGGGGCAGGTCGATGCGGTTCATGGTGGAGCAGAAGCAGACCGTGCGGTCGAGGAAGACGACCTCCTTGTCCTGCGCCGCGTAGCGCAGGGCGAGCCGCCGCACCAGGTTGAGCTCGGTGCCGATCGCCCACTTCGACCCGGCGGGCGCCTCCTCCAGCGTGCGGATGATGTGCTCGGTGGAGCCGACGTGGTCGGCGGCGGCCACCACCTCGTGCTTGCACTCGGGGTGGACGAGGACATTGACGCCGGGGATGCGTTCGCGGACCTCCCGCACCGATTCCAGCGAGAACCGGCCGTGGACCGAGCAGTGACCGCGCCAGAGGATCATCCGGGCGTCGCGGAGCTGCTGCGTGGTGAGTCCGCCGCCGGGCTTGTGCGGGTTGTAGACGACGCAGTCCTCCGGCGTCATGCCCATGTCCCGCACCGCGGTGTTCCGACCGAGGTGCTGGTCGGGGAGGAAGAGCACCTTCTCGCCCTGCTCGAACGCCCACTCCAGCGCCCGGCGGGCGTTGGAGGAGGTGCAGATGGTGCCGCCGTGGCGGCCGGTGAAGGCCTTGATGTCGGCGGAGGAGTTCATGTAGGAGACCGGGACGGTCGTTCCGGCGACACCCGCCTCGGTGAGCACGTCCCAGCACTCGGCGACCTGCTCGGCGGTGGCCATGTCGGCCATGGAGCAGCCGGCGGCGAGGTCGGGCAGCACGACCTGCTGGGCATCGGTGGTGAGGATGTCGGCCGACTCGGCCATGAAGTGGACGCCGCAGAAGACGATGAACTCGGCCTCCGGGCGCGCGGCCGCGTCGCGCGCGAGCTTGAAGGAGTCGCCGGTCACGTCGGCGAACTCGATGACCTCGTCGCGCTGGTAGTGGTGGCCGAGGACGAAGACCCGGTCGCCCAGCGCCTCCTTGGCGGCGCGGGCGCGGGCCACGAGGTCCGGGTCGGAGGGGGAGGGCAGGTCGCCGGGGCAGTCCACGCCCCGCTCGCTGGCCGGGTCGGACTGGCGGCCGAGGAGCAGCAGGGCCAGCGGGGTGGGCTGGACGTCCAGGGGATGGGCGGTGGTCACGGCGCACACCTCTCTTGTCCACGCGGGGTCGTGCGGGGACGCGCTGCTGCGGCGGTCGGGCCGCCACCCACCGCGTCCCAGCGGTGCGTGCCGGCGTCGAGGGCCCTTTTCGTCGGATTGACGTTATTCATGATAACGACTTCTCGTCGCGGTGACGATGCCCATCGCGTCGATGTGACGCATGCCGCTGCCGTCTTGCGCGCCGACCGCCTCCCCGACAGGCCCCTCCACCGCCCGCAGGCCGGGGCACGGCCCCGGGCGCGAAGCGGCGGCGGTGGGGCACCGCGCACGCCCTCGGCCTTCGGGCGCCGGTGTGGGACGATGGGGACAGACCGACGAGACCGGAATGAATCCGGGACACCGGCTGTTTCAGCAGTCGGTCCAGCAGTCCGTACTACCCGGGAGTGAGCAGATGTCCGTTGAGGACAAGACCGCTGTGAGCGACGGCATCATCCTGTCCGACGCTGCCGCGGCGAAGGTGAAGAGCCTGCTGGAGCAGGAGGGCCGCGACGACCTCTCGCTCCGGGTGGCGGTGCAGCCCGGCGGCTGCTCCGGCCTGCGCTACCAGCTGTTCTTCGACGAGCGGTCGCTCGACGGCGACGTCATCAAGGACTTCGACGGCGTCAAGGTCGTCACCGACCGGATGAGCGCCCCGTACCTGGGCGGCGCCTCCATCGACTTCGTCGACACCATCGAGAAGCAGGGGTTCACCATCGACAACCCCAACGCCACCGGCTCCTGCGCCTGCGGCGACTCGTTCAACTGACGCGACGGCGCCTCGCCCCGGTCCGCCGGGGAGGAAGCGCGCTCGCGACCGAAGCCGCCACGGCACTGCCGTGGCGGCTTCGTCGTCGTTGCCCGCACCGCCCGGCCCGCGGTGGCCGGCGGCCCGGGAGGTGGGCGACCGGGGCCGGGGGCGCCCCGCCGTGTGCGGTGGCACGCCCCGGGCCCCGGCCATGGCCGGTCCGGACCCTCACAACACCGGGCCGGCCGACCGTCCGCCGCCCACCCGGGCGCCACCGGGCGGGCGCGGACGTCTCAACGCGGGCGGCCCGCCGCCCGCGCGGTGGTCACCGGCCGGGCGTCTCGGCATCGCGCTGCCCGTCGCGCAGGGTCCGGTCGCCCAGCGGCTCGTCGAGTTCGACGGTGAACTGCTCGAACACCGCCTGCTGCGTGCAGATCTGTTCCGGGTCCGGGTCGACCTCCTCGACGGTGACGGTGACGGTGTCCGCCGTCTCCACGGCCACCGCCCGGTACTCGGCGCACACCCCGACCCAGGCGCCGTACGTCACGGTGGTCGCGGAGCCGTCGGCGGAGGCCGGCCCGGGCGTCGGGAGTGCCGGTGGTCCGTCCGGCTCGTGGTCGGGCTCGTGCACGACCGCGCCGCCGGCGTCGCCGGGCGTGCCCGGCGCGGAGTCCCCGCCGACCACACCGGGCTCGACGCGCCCGGTGCCGGAGGCGGTCCCTGCCAGCAGCTCCGGAGCGACCGCGACCTCCGCGGTCGGTTCGGCCCCGGAGATCGTCACGGTCGGGTGGAACAGCCAGGCCGGGACCAGCGCCGGCTCGCCGTCGACGTGGCGCCGTGCCAGGCCCATCTCCACCTTCGCGACCTCCGTGACCACGGCGTCCGCCGCAGGCTCCGTCGCTCCGTCGTTGAGGGCGAGCAGCGCCTCCTCCGCGTCGATCAGCGGATACCGGGCATCGTCAGCGGTGGGGACGCCGAGTACGCCCGTCCCGTGCACCACCACGCCTCGGGCGTCGACCTGCAACCGTGTTCCCAGCCCCGGCACGGGATGCCCCTCCACCCGTCCGGCCACGCTCACCGTCCGCCGGTCGCCCGCGGTCTCGGTGGTGTCGGCAGCGGCCGGGTCGAGGCCGAGCTGCTCCAGCAGCGGGGAGACGGCGGCGAGCGCCTCCTGCGCGGAGGGCGGCGGGCCGGTCCGCTCCTCGGGAAGGAGGAACTCCTCCGGGACGGGGGCGTCGACCAGTCCGCGCTCGCCGTCGTGCGGGCCGGGCGCGATGCGCTCCCCGTCGGGTGCGCCCGGTTCGGCGCCCGGGGAGTCCGGCAGGTCCTGCGGGGGCATGACCGGCTCCGGTCCGGCGGGCTCGGGCATCGCCGGTGAGGACAGCGAGCCGTCCGGATCGGCCGGATACGGCTCGATCGAGGGCTCCACGGTCGGGTCCGCCGAGGGCAGCCCGGGCGCGGGCACGCTGAGGGAGAGGTCGTCGTCCGGCCCCGTCATCCACCAGGAGCCCTCGCCGTCCGCGGCCACCGTCACCCGGGCGCCGACCACGCCGGGCAGCTCGGGGCCGACCTCCCAGCCGGCGCCGACCAGCCGCGGTTCACCCGTCACCCTGAGTGCCTCGGCCAGCTCGCGGACCGTCTCCTCGTCGACGGGGTCACCGAACCGGTAGGCCGGCGCTTCGAGCCCGCCCGACTCGGGCAGCTCGCCGACGACCCGGTGGAAGACGGAGCCGCCCGGGTACACGGCGGCCTCGGGCAGCGTGTCGCCGGGGGCGTCCGGCGACGGCGACGCGGCGGTGGGCGCGCCGTCGCCGTCGACGACGCGGTTGACGCCGTAGGCGCCGCCCGCCAGCAGACTGAGAGCCGCGGCGCCCGCCAGCACGGGCAGCCAGCGGCGGCTGCGACGGCCTGCGCCGTCGTCGAGGACGGCCTCTCGCTCGGTCACAGTGGCTCCTTCGTCGAAAGGGGCCGCGCCGGCCCGCTGCCCCCTTCGACGGACCGGGCGCGCTGCGGGTTCCCACCCGCTCCCCGCGTACCGCAGCGCGCCGCGACCGGCGGCCGGTAGCCTGGTCCGCGCCAGGCAACCGACCGCCCGTGCCCGTCCTCACCCCAGGAGCAGCCCCCCGTGCGTATCGCCGTCTCCGGCTCCATCGCCACCGACCATCTGATGACGTTCCCGGGCCGCTTCGCGGACCAGCTCGTCGGGGATCAACTGCACAACATCTCGCTGTCGTTCCTCGTGGACGGGTTGGAGGTGCGGCGCGGCGGCGTCGCCGCCAACATCTGCTTCGGCATGGGCCAGCTGGGCGCCTCGCCTGTCCTGGTCGGCGCCGCGGGCGCGGACTTCGTGGAGTACCGCGACTGGCTGGACCGCCACGGGGTGGACACCCTCTCGGTGCGGATCTCCGAGACGCTTCACACCGCCCGCTTCGTCTGCACCACCGACGCCGACCACAACCAGCTCGGCTCCTTCTACACCGGCGCCATGAGCGAGGCCCGCCAGATCGAACTGAAGTCGGTCGGCGACCGCGTCGGCGGCCTCGACCTGGTGCACATCGGGGCGGACGACCCCGAGGCGATGGCCCGTCACACCGAGGAGTGCCGGACGCGCGGCATCCCGTTCGCGGCGGACTACTCCCAGCAGCTCGCCCGCATGGGGGGCGAGGAGATCCGCGCCCTCACCGACGGCGCCACCTACCTCTTCAGCAACGAGTACGAGAAGGCGCTGATCGAGACCAAGACCGGCTGGGACGCCGAGGAGGTGCTGCGGCGGGTCGGTACCCGCGTCACCACCCTGGGCCCCAAGGGCGCGGTCATCGAGCGGGCGGGCGAGGAGCCGATCCACGTCGACTGCCCGGAGGAGGAGCGCAAGGCCGACCCCACCGGCGTCGGCGACGCGTTCCGCGCCGGTTTCCTCTCCGGCCTGGTGTGGGGCGCCTCGCTGGAGCGGTCCGCGCAGGTCGGCTGCATGCTCGCCACCCTGGTCATCGAGACGGTCGGCACCCAGGAGTACACCCTCAGCCGGGGGCTGTTCCTGGAGCGGCTGACGAAGGCCTACGGCCAGGAGGCCGCCGACGAGGTGCGCGGCCAGGAGTACCTGGGCGAGGAGCCGCTGGCGGGGGCGGGCCCGGCCGGCAGCGCCTACCGGGTCCGCCGCTCGCGGTGAACGC
>NZ_JAAVJD010000228.1 GCF_012033735.1 Streptomyces lonarensis
GCGCGGCACCGGGTGGACCGGTGCCGCGCCGTCGTCGCGTCGCGTGTAGGCCGCCCACGCGGCGGCCGGACGGTGTCGGGTCAGACGCCCGAGTAGGAGTGCAGGCTGTTGGCGAAGAGGTTCACGCCGTAGTAGTTGATCAGGAAGCAGATGAAGGCGGCGATCGCCAGGTAGGCCGCCTTGCGGCCGCGCCAGCCGGCGGTGGCGCGCGCGTGCAGGTAGGCGGCGTAGCCGAGCCAGGTGATCAGCGACCAGACCTCCTTGGGGTCCCAGCCCCAGTAGCGGCCCCAGGCGTTCTCGGCCCAGATCGCGCCCGCGATGATCGTGAAGGTCCACAGCGGGAAGATCGCGGCGTTGATGCGGTAGGCGAACTTGTCGAGGCTGACGGAGGTCGGCATCCGCTCCAGCACCGAGGAGGCGAACCGGCCCGGCGTGCCGCCGGCGGCGAGCTTGGACTCGTACCGGTCGCGGAAGAGGAACGCCACCGTCGCGACCATGCCGAGGTAGAACATCGCGCCGCAGATGATCGCGAGCCCGACGTGAATCCACAGCCAGACCGACTGGAGGGCGGGCGGCAGCTGGTCGCTCTCGGTGTGGAGCACGGTGACGGCGAGACCGAGGTCGAGCAGGACGGTGGTGACCAGCGGCAGACCGATCCACCGGACCTTGCGCCCGGCGGCGAGGAAGCCGAGGAAGCCGAGGACCGCGACGGCGGAGAACGCCGTCGAGAACTCGAACATGTTCGCCCACGGGGCCCGGCCGACGGCGATGGCGCGGGTGATGACCCCGCCGAAGTGCAGCAGGAAGGCGAGGGTCGTCAGCGAGATGGCGACGCGCCCGTACAGGTCGCCCTGGCCGTCGCCTCCGGAGGCGCCGGGGCCGTCCGGCAGGTGGTCGCGGGAGGGGGTGGAGGAGCGGGTGACGACCTTGGGGCGCTCCAGCACCTTGGCTGTGCCGCCCTTGCGGACGGTCACCGCCGGCCCGCGGGGCGCCTCGTCGGCCGTACCGCTGTCACCGTCGGCGCCGTCCGCGTCGTGGCCGTCGGTGTCGGCATCGGCGGTGTCGGCATCGGCGGCCGCGTCACCGGCGCCCTTGCCGGTGGCGCCGGCGCCCTGGGCGGTCAGCGCGGTCGCCGTGCGGGAGACCCGGCTGCGGCTGCCGAAGATCCACTCGGTGATGTACGCGATGAACGCCAGGGCGTAGACGACCATCGCGGTGTAGATCATGAGCTTGCCGAAATCGGCGAGCTCTGCGTCGGCGGCGAGCAACACGGGACTACTCCTTCAGGTCTTCGCTGCGGCTGCCGGGGGCAGCCTCGGGGTCGGTGGCGGCGCCGGGCGTGGTGTCGTCCGGTTCCGCGTCGGCTCCCCCGGGCGGCTGTCCGGCGGTGCCGGTGCCGCTCGCGGAGCGGGTGCCGGGGCGTCCTTCCCCGTCCCCGGACGGTACCGGGCCGGGGCCCCGGTCGGACGCGCCGGCCACGTCGGACCGGTCACCCCCGGCGCGCTCGTCGGGCCCGTCCGCCTCGTCGGGCTCGTCCGGCCCGTCGGACTCGTCGGACTCGCCTGGGCGAACCGCGTCGGGCTCGGCCTCGTCGGAGCCGGACGCGTCGGCCTCGGGGAGCATCGGGGCGGCCGGCTGGAGCGCGAGCGCCAGCTCGGCCAGCTCCTCCGGGACGCGGGCCGACTCGGACCGGCCCAGCGAGGCCATCTCGACGACCGTCACCCCGTCGGCGCCGGTGGTCGCCCGCACCCAGAGCCGCCGCCGCTGGATCAGCAGCGAGGCGGCGAGGCCGCCGACGGCGCCGACGGCGCCGATCAGCGCCCAGCCGTTCCCCGCCGAGCTGGAGACCTGGAAGGTGGCCCAGCGGTCGAACCCCTCGAAGGTGAGGGTGCCGCGGTCGTCCGGGAGTTCCCACTCCTCGCCGGGCAGCAGGTTGATGCGCAGCGGCTCGCCGTCCTCGTCGGTGAGCTGCTCCATGTACCGGGTGTCGAGCTGGTACACGTTCTGCGGGATGCCGGAGTCCAGTCCCAGGTTGCCGTGGTAGGCGTTGAGGGTGAGGGCGGGGAAGTCCGGGTCCGGGAAGGTCGAGTGCGGGCCGCGCTCGGCCGTGAGGGCGAAGGTCGGGTTGAAGAAGCCCTGGAACGCCATCTGGTCCGGTTCGCCGTCCGGCCCCACGTAGTCGGTGACCTTGACGACCCCGGTGGAGCTGAGGGCGTTGTCCTGCGGGATGAACGGCACGGGGCCGCTGAAGGCGACCTCGCCCTGGCCGTCGACGAGGGTGACGCGCGGCGCGAAGCCGTGGCCGAGCAGGTAGACCTTGGCGTCGCCGATGTGCAGCGGGTGGTTGACCCGCACCGACGCCTCGGTGCCCTCGGTGTCTCCGTCGCGCCAGTAGGTGATGTCGGCGCGGAAGTCGCGCGCGGAGCCCAGGTCGGGTCCCTCGCGGACGAAGTCGGCGTGGAACTCGTCGAGGTCGAAGGTGAACCGCTCCAGGTCGTCGACGTCGAAGAGGGTGCCGGAGGAGAAGTCGTCGTACTGGGTGAGGGTGTTGGTGAATCCGCTGCCGACCGTCACCAGCTTGCCGCCCTCGGAGCGGTACAGCGCGCCGGCGGCGAACGCGATCAGCATCACGACCAGAGCGACGTGGAAGACGAGGTTGCCGGCCTCCCGCAGGTAGCCCTTCTCCGCCGCGACCGAGCCGCCGGCCGCCCCGGCGTCCTCGGAGGCGGGGACGCCGGAGCCGTCCACCCGGAACCGGCTGCGGCGGAGCAGCCGCTCGGCCTCCACCAGCGCCTCGCGCGGCGCCGCCTCGGTGCGCCAGGTGGTGTACGCCGGCATCCGGTCCAGGCGGCGCGGGGCGCGCGGCGGGCGGCCGCGCAGCTGGCCCACGAACTGCCAGGCGCGCGGCAGGATGCAGCCGATCAGCGAGGCGAAGAGCAACAGGTAGATCGCCGAGAACCAGACCGAGCTGTACACGTCGAACAGCTGGAGCCGGTCGTAGACCGACGCCAGCGTCGGGTTGTTCTCGCGCAGTTCGGCGGCGGCGACGGGGCTGGCGCCCTCCTGCGGGATCAGCGAGCCGGGGACGGTCGCCAGCGCCAGCAGGAACAGCAGGATCAGCGCCACCCGCATCGAGGTCAGCTGGCGCCAGATCCAGCGCGCCCACCCGACGGCTTCGCGCCCGGTCCAGGTGAGTCCGCCGCGGAGGCCGGGCTCCCGGATGCCGCCGAAGGAGCCGGCGCCTGCCGGGTCGCCCCCGGCCGCGGCGCCGCCGCGCCGGGCGGCGGCCTCCCGCTCGGCGTCGGTGCGGGGCGCGGTGGACAGCCGGGAGGCGTCGTCGGTCGCCTCGGCGGACTCGTCGCGCCCGTCGGGGCCGGCGCTGGTGGGGTCGGTGTGCTCACTCATCGGCTGGTCGCTATCGCTCGGGCGCCGGCGTGCCCGCCGCCGGCTCGGTCGCCGGCGTGGCAGCTGCCGGCTCGGTCGCTGGTCGGGCGGTCGCCCGGGGTGGCCGCGGTCGGCGGGTGGCCGACCGGTGTGCGTGCGCCGCCCGCCGCGGCGCGGCCGGTGGCGGGGTCGGGTGTCGTGGTGCGGGTGCGGATCGCCATCGGATCAGATCCACACCTGGAAGTCGGCGGACCAGACCATCAGCTCGTAGACGATCAGGTCCCACAGGCCGGTCATCAGCATGACGCCAGTGGCGATCATCATGCCGCCGCCGATGCGGATCACCCACTTGTAGTGGCGCTTGACCCAGCCGAAGGCGCTGAGGCTGCGGCGGAAGGCCAGCGCCGCGACGATGAACGGCACCCCCATGCCCAGGCAGTAGGCGACCATCAGCACGGCGCCGCGCAGTGCGGTCGCCTCCTGCATGGCGAGGAAGTTGACCGCGGCCAGCGTCGGGCCGATGCAGGGCGTCCAGCCGATACCGAAGACGATGCCGAGCAGCGGGGCGCCGGCGAGGCCGAGTCCGGGCCGGGTGTGGAGGCGGAACTCCCGCTGGCCCAGCCGCGGGAACAGCCCGAGGTACAGCAGCCCCATCAGGATGATCAGCGCGCCGAAGACCCGGGTGAGTACCTCGCGGTGCTCCTGGAGGAGGTAGCCGAAGCCGCCGAAGAGCGCGCCGCCGGAGACGAAGACGGCGGAGAAGCCGAGGACGAACAGCGAGGCACCCAGCAGCATCCGGCCGCGGCGGGCCTCGGCGAGGTCCGCGCCGCCGACGCCGGTGACGTAGGAGAGGTAGCCGGGGACGAGCGGCAGCACGCACGGCGAGAAGAACGAGACCAGCCCGCCGATGAGCGCGAGCGGCAGTGCCAGCAGCAGCGCGCCGCCGAGCACGGTCTCGTTGGTGTCGGTGACCGCCGCCAGGACGTCCATCAGGCGTCGTCCGCGGCGCTTCCGGCGCCGCCGCCGTCCGCCGCCTCGTCGCCCTCGGCGAGGACCGGCTCGATCATGCCGCGCAGTTCCTCCTCGGTCAGCGCCTTCACCGCGCGGGCGGCGATGTTGCCCTCGCGGTCGATGACCAGCGTGGAGGGGATGCCCTGCGGGGAGAGGGTGTTGGCGGGGAACTCCAGGATCAGGCGGCCCTTGGGGTCGTAGAAGCTCGGGTACTCGATGCCGAAGCGGCGGTCGAACGCCTGGGCGTTGGCCGGGTCGTGGTCGCGGACGTTGATCCCGACGAACTGCACGCCCTCGTCCGCGAGGTCCTCGGAGACGGCGGCCAGGTACGGGGCCTCGGCCCGGCAGGGCGCGCACCAGGAGCCCCAGACGTTGAGGACCAGGACCTGCCCCTCGTAGTCGGCCAGTGTGATCGGCTCGTCGTGGGTGGTCTCGCCCGTCAGTTCCGGGGCGGGGAGCCGGTCGCCGACGGGGACCGAGGTGATCACGCCGCTGCCCTCCACGAACGCGCTGCCGTCGGAGGACGCCTCGGCGCCGCTGCCCTCACCCCCACCGCAGGCGGTCAGCGCCACGGCACAGAGCGCGAGAGCGGCGGCGGTCAGCGCGGAGCGTCGGTACGCGTCACGGCCTCGGGACGGGTCGCTCTGGATCATGTGAAAAGTTTCCCATGCGGGGTACGGCGATCTTCCACGCCCCCCTTGTCCGGAATGTAAGGAACGGATAAGGAGAAGAGGGCCCCGCAGCGAGTCGGCTGGTCGGAACGGCCCCGCCCCCCGCCCCGCGCCCCGGCGGGAGGCGCGGGAGGGGGCCGACGGGATGGCCGCGGCCGGCCCGCACCGTGCGGCACGAGCCGGAGCGGCACGGCGCCGGACCGCCACAGCAGGGCCGCCGGCCGGGCCCGGGGCGGGAGCGGCGCGGTCAGGCCCCGGAGCCGCGGGCGCCGCCCGCCCGCAGGTGCACCGGGACTAGCTCGATCGCCGGCTCGGTGTACCCGACCGAGACGATCTCGTCACCGAGGAAGGTGAAGCTGGTCAGCGACGCCAGCGTGCACTGCCGCTTGCGCGGGTCGTGCCACAGCCTGCGGCGCTCCACGTGGCTGCGCAGCAGCCAGATGGGCAGCTGGTGGCTGACGCAGACCGCCTCGCGCCCGCGCGCCGCGTCCCGGGCGGACTCCAGCGCCCCGCGCATCCGCACCACCTGATCGAGGTACGGCTCCCCCCACGAGGGGCGGAACGGGTTGTAGAGGTGCTTCCAGTTGCCCGGACGGGACATCGCGCCGTCGCCGACACCGAAGGTCTTGCCCTCGAAGACGTTGGCCGCCTCGATCAGCCGGCGGTCGGTGGCGACGGTGAGGTCGTGCGGGGCGGCGAGGGGCTGCGCCGTCTCCTGCGCGCGCTCCAGCGGTGACGAGACGACGTGGGCCACGTCCCGGCCGGCGAGGTGCCGGCCGACCACCTCCGCCATTTCCAGGCCGAGCTCGGAGAGGTGGTAGCCGGGCATCCGGCCGTAGAGCACGCCCTCCGGGTTGTGGACCTCCCCGTGGCGCACCACGTGCACGACCGTCTTGACCGGCGAGCCGGCGGCCCCCGGGGTCGTACCGGCCCCGGCGGCGGGGTCCGGCGTGGCAACGGCCGGGGAGTCGTCCCCGGCCGGCCCTCCCGTGCTCCCGCCGCGCTGCGCCGGCGGGGTGGCCGTCACATCTCTGTCGCTGTCCGCTGTGCCGGTCATCTGTGCCCTTTCCTGTGGTTCACGGCCCGCTGGCCGCTGTCTTCCGGGTGGCGGGCGGCCTCACTCGCCGCTCTCGTCGGTCGCCCGCGCCGCTGCGCGGGCTGCGTCCGGGAGCGCCGCCGCGATCCGCTCGATCGCCCGCTCGTCGTGGCTGCTGGAGACGAACCACGACTCGAACGCCGACGGCGGCAGGTACACGCCGCGCGCGAGCATCGCGTGGAAGAAGGCGTTGAAGCGGAACGCCTCCTGGGCGCGGGCGCCCGCGTAGTCGGTCACCTCGGTGTCGGTGAAGAAGACGGAGAACATGTTCCCGGCGACCTGGAGCCGGTGGGCGACCCCCGCCTCGCTGAGCGCCTCGGAGACCAGCGTCCGGACCTGGAGCGACGCGGCGTCGACCCGCGCGTAGGCGTCCTCGTCGAGCAACCGCAGCTGGGCGAGGCCGGCGGCGGTGGCGACGGGGTTCCCGGAGAGGGTGCCCGCCTGGTAGACGGGGCCGGCGGGCGCCAGCTGCGCCATCACGTCGGCACGGCCGCCGAAGGCCGCGGCGGGGAAGCCGCCGCCCATGACCTTGCCGAAGGTCATCAGGTCGGGCGCGACGCCGTCGATGCCGTACCAGCCCTGGCGACTGACGCGGAACCCGGTCATGACCTCGTCGGAGACGAAGAGCGCGCCGTTCTCGCGGCAGAGGTCGCGCAGCCCGGCGTTGAAGCCCTCACGCGGCGGGACGACGCCCATGTTGCCGGGCGACGCCTCGGTGATGACACACGCGATCTCGCCCGGGTGCGCGGCGAACGCGGCGCGCACGGCGTCGAGATCGTTGTAGGGCAGCACCAGCGTCTCGCCGGCCTGCGCGCCGGTGACGCCCGGGGTGTCGGGGAGGCCGAAGGTGGCGACACCGGAGCCGGCCGCGGCCAGCAGGGCGTCGACGTGGCCGTGGTAGCACCCGGCGAACTTGACCACCTTGGCGCGGCCGGTGAAGCCGCGGGCGAGGCGGATGGCGGACATGGTGGCCTCGGTACCCGAGGAGACGAGCCGCACCTGGTCGACGGGGGTGATCCTGGCCACGATCTCCTCGCCCAGCTCCACCTCCCCCTGGCCCGGGGTCCCGAAGGAGGTGCCGCGCCCGACGGCGTCGCGCACCGCCTCGGTGACGGCCGGGTGGGCGTGGCCGAGGATCATGGGGCCCCATGAGCACACCAGATCGACGTACTCGCGCCCGTCGGCGTCGGTGAGGTAGGGACCGGTACCGGACACCATGAACCGGGGCGTTCCACCCACGGCGCGGAAAGCACGCACCGGTGAGTTCACGCCCCCTGGTGTGACAACCGCCGCGCGGTCGAAAAGCGTCTGCGAGACTGGAGCATCGTAGGAGTAGGTCACGCGACCATGGTGACATCAGGCCCGTTCCGCCGTGCCTCCGGGCGTTTCGCCGGTGTCCGGCTGGGGGAAGGCCACAGAGACGATGATCGGGTTTACGCGGCCGGGGTCGCGGCGAGATCGGGCGGTGACATGCAGCGCGGCGGTGGCGGTATCGGCGAGGGCACCGGAGACCTCGGGCCCGAAGTGCCCCAGAGCGCTGCGCGCGGCCGGCACCGACGCAGACGCCGCCAGCAGCCCCGGGCCGAACAGCCGGTCGCGGACGGGGGGCGCGCGGCGCGCATGGACGTGACGTACAAGTACTTCGGCGCGCCGAACGGCGCCACCGCGGCGCGGGTCCCCACCTCGATGCGGCCGGAGGAGCTGGGCGGCGACGAGCTCGGCCAGGGGATGTTCACCAGCATCAAGCCCGAGACGATGGCCGCCATGGTCCTGACGGGGATAGAGGGCGTGCCGCTGCACCGGGTGCCGCCGCTGGAGCTGGTCGTCCTCCATCCGGACTACGCCGTGGTCAAGCTCCCGACGACCGTGGTCGACCCGCTGCGCGGGATCGGCGAGGAGACGGTCGGCGCGGCGGCGTTCATCTGGTCGACGGTCCCGGACCGCAGCGGCCCGCGCGACGCGTTCGGCGTCTACCGGCTGCTCCACGAGTGGCAGGACTTCTCCCGGCGGCTGCACGAGGCCGGGCACCAGCCGTACTGCCTCGTCTGGCCGTGAGCACCCGCCGCTGAGCCGCCCGGCACACCTCCGCCACGGGCTGCGGGGCGCGACCGCGCCGCGCCCGGCACGGTGACCGCGGCCCCTCGCGCCCACCCGGCCCCCACGGCACCGCCGACCTCCACCGCGTGCGGGCGAACCACCGCGCGGCGGCCCCCGGTGCACGGCCGCGGCAGGCAGCGGTCACCGCCCGGCACCGTCCGCCACCGCCCGGCGCACCGCTCGGGCGTGCGTCCGAATCGCGGCGCACCACCGGCGGTTCCCGCGCCGCACCGCG
>NZ_JAAVJD010000229.1 GCF_012033735.1 Streptomyces lonarensis
CCGCCGGGCACCGCCGCCCCGCGCCCGGCGGGAACCCGCGGCGCACCGGCGAACCCGCGCAGCCGCGAACCGCCCCGGCCGGAGGCGGCGCCGCAGGGGAGTGCCCGCCCGTCGTCAGCAGGGGCGCTTGCGCAGTTCCATCACGTAGTCGTGGGGCGCGTCCGCGGACTCCGCCGCGTCGGCGATCTCGCCCAGGTAGCGGGCGCTCGGCAGCCCGCCCTCGTAGCCGTTGAGCACGTAGACCCACGCCGGGAGGTCGCCCTCCAGCGTCGCCACGCGGACCCGCATCCGCCGGTAGATGTCGAGGCCGACGCCCACCCACCGGTCCATGCTGTCCTCGTCCATGGGGGCGATGTCGTACAGCGCGACGAACACCTGGGAGCGCGGCGCCTCGGCGATCGTGGCCAGCGCACCCTCCCATCCCATGTGCTCCCCACCGAAGGTGAGGCGCCAGTCGGTGAGCCAGCCGGTGCCCCGCAGCGGGGAGTGCGGCGCGCGACGCGACATCAGCCGGGCATCGAGGTTTCCCGCGTAGGCGGCGTAGAGCGACATGGTTTGAGAGTACGGGAGCGGCCGCCCGGGAGCGGGGGCACGCGCCCCGGCGGACGGCACTCCGAGGGGGGAGGCGGGTGATCGCCGCGGCGGTGCGAGAGACTGTCGTACGTGACTCGGATCGTGATCATCGGTGGTGGACCTGGCGGCTACGAGGCTGCGCTCGCTGCGACGCAGTTCGGGGCGGAGGTGACGATCGTCGACCGCGACGGCCTCGGCGGCGCCTCCGTGCTGACGGACTGCGTGCCCTCGAAGACGCTCATCGCCACCGCCGAGGTCATGACGACCTTCGACTCCTCCTACGAGGAGCTGGGCATCGTCATGGACCGGGAGGACGACCCGGACGCCCCGGGCCCGGTGGTGGGCGTGGACCTCGGCAAGGTGAACCGGCGCGTCAAGCGCCTGGCGCTGGCCCAGTCCCACGACATCACCGCCTCGGTGACGCGGGCCGGGGTGACGGTGCTCGCCGGCCGCGGTCGGCTGGAGCCGGAGCGCGCCGCCGACGGCGCGCGCCGGGTGACGGTGACCGAGTCGGACGGCTCGGTCCGCGAGCTGGTCGCCGACGCGGTCCTCATCGCCACCGGCGGCACCCCCCGCGAGCTGGCGGACGCCCAGCCCGACGGCGAGCGCATCCTCAACTGGACGCAGGTCTACGACCTGGCGGAGCTGCCCTCGGAGCTGATCGTGGTCGGTTCCGGCGTGACCGGCGCCGAGTTCGCCGGTGCCTACCAGGCGCTCGGCTCGCGGGTGACGCTGGTCTCCTCCCGCGACCGCGTGCTCCCCGGCGAGGACTCCGACGCCGCCGTCGTGCTGGAGGACGTCTTCCGCCGCCGCGGCATGAACGTCATGGCCCGCTCGCGCGCCGCCTCCGTCGAAAGGGTGAAGGGCGAGGACGGCGAGGACCAGGTACGGGTGACCCTCTCGGACGGCCGCGTCATCCACGGCTCGCACTGCCTGATGGCGGTCGGCGCGGTGCCGAACACCTCCGACATGGGGCTGGAGGAGGCCGGGGTGCGGCTGAAGGACTCCGGCCACATCTGGACCGACCGGGTCTCGCGCACCAGCGCGCCGGGCGTCTACGCCGCCGGTGACTGCACCGGGGTCTTCGCCCTCGCCTCGGTGGCGGCGATGCAGGGCCGCATCGCGATGTACCACGTCCTCGGCGGCGCGGTGGCCCCACTGGACCTGACGACGGTCTCGGCCAACATCTTCACCGACCCGGAGATCGCGACCGTGGGCTACACCCAGGCCGACGTGGACGCGGGGCGGATCGACGCGGAGGTGGTGAAGCTGCCGCTGCTGCGCAACGCGCGCGCCAAGATGCAGGGCATCCGCGACGGCTTCGTGAAGCTGATCTGCCGGCCGGGCACCGGGATCGTGGTGGGCGGCGTGGTCGTCGCCCCGCGCGCCAGCGAGCTGATCCACCCCATCTCGGTCGCGGTCGACAACAGTCTGACCGTCGACCAGATCGCAAAGGCGTTCACGGTGTACCCGTCCCTGTCGGGATCGATCGCCGAGGTGGCCCGCCAGCTCCAGGTCCGCAAGGCGGCCGGGGAGGGCTGAACCGCTCCGCCGACCCGCCCCCGCGCCCTGTCCTGGCAGGCCGCGGGGGTTCGTCGTTCCGGAGCAAGGTGTTCCGCTTTCTCGACGGCCGGAGCCCCTATACCACGCGCGACGGTCCGGTAATGACATCTTCTGAGATTTGCCGCAAGCTGCTGAAACCAGGCGGACTTTGGCGTTACGGTCGGTTCCGTGTTCGCTGCAGAACGTCGCCAAATGATCCTGGAGATGGTGCGCGCCAACGGCGCCGTCTCCCTCCGAGAGCTAGCCCGCGTCGTACAGACCTCAGAGGTCACCGTGCGACGCGATGTCCGCATCCTTGAGGCCGAGGGCCTCCTCGACCGGCGCCACGGCGGCGCCGTCCTGCCCGGGGGCTTCACCCGCGAGGCCGGCTTCCCGCAGCGGTCCCTGGCCGCCTCTGCGGAGAAGGCCGCCATCGCGGAGGCCGCCGCCGGGCTCGTCGGCGAGGGCGAGGCCGTGGTCGTCGGGGCCGGCACCACCACCCAGGAGCTGGCCCGCCGGCTGGCGAGGGTGGCCGGGTTGACGGTCGTCACCAACTCCCTGCTGGTCGCCCAGGCACTGGCGCACGCCAACCGGGTCGAGGTCGTCATGACCGGCGGCACCCTCCGGGGCTCCAACTACGCGCTGGTCGGCAGCGGGGCGGAGCAGTCCCTCCAGGGTCTCCGGGTGTCGCGCGCCTTCATCTCGGGCGCCGGGCTGACCGCCGAGCGCGGTCTGTCGACCTCCAACATGCTCTCCGCCTCGGTGGACCGCGCGCTGGTCCACGCCGCCGCGGAGGTGGTGGTCCTCGCCGACCAGTCCAAGCTGGGTGCCGACACCATGTTCCAGACGGTGCCGACCGAGATGATCTCGCACCTCGTCACCGACCAGCCCGCCCCGGACAGCGAGGCCGCAGCGCAGCTGGAGGCGCTCGCGGACCAGGGTGTCCGGATCTCCGTCGCTCCCGGCGAGGCCGCCCGCGGGGGGCGGGCCCGCCGGGACTTCCCGGTGCCGACGCCGCGCAGTCCGGCCCCGAACCCGCTGGGGCAGGGCGCCGCTGTCGGACGCCGCGCCGGCGGCTGACGGCGGCCGGGGCGGCGGCTGCGGGCGCGCCCCGCGCCGCGCTGCGCGCGAGGCGCCCCGGTGCTTCGGTGATCCGCCGCGCGCAGCCATTCCCGCAACCTCCGAAGCGGCGCTATCCGGTCCGGTTCTGTCTTCAGCCGTCCACCGGGCGACGCGGTCGCTCGTTCTCCGACTCGGTGGTCGACTTCTTCGCACAAGCCCGTCGAGGCCGAAGAAGCCTCCCGCCCGGGAGTCGGAGGTTCACGACGGTCACGCCCCGCAGTTCGCGGTGCGGGCGTGATGCGAGCGTTCCGGGTAGTCGGGGGCGGGAGCACGTGGCGGGGCGTCGTCACCGGACGCCACCCACTCCGTGACGGTGAGGCGGTGGACCCGGGGCCGGGCCCCGCGGCGACGTCAGCCCCCCGCACCCCGACGTCAGACGGCGCGGAGGCGGCGAACGGAACGGTCAGGAGCCCGTCTGTGTCCGTGTGGTGCGCCGCCCCTGCCGGGGCCGTCGCGGAGAAGGGGAGGACCGCTGGTCCTCCCGGCAGGGGCGGGGTCTGCGGGGGTCAGCGCGGCCAAGCGGCGCGCACCGGCCGCACGGGTCGTGCGCGTCGGGCCGGGCGGACGGGCCGGATCACCGTCACCTCGGTGAGCGAGTGCAGCTGTACCCGCACGCATCGGTCGAGCTCCAGCCACGTCGTGCCGCCGCGGTGGGCGGCTGCGGTGACGGGCAGGCACGAGCCGGCCAGCGTCAGGAAGTCGCCGGTGCGAATCTCGGCGGCAGGGAAGCGCACCGCTGCGGCGCGCGGGTCATCGAGGATCGACACTGCTGCTCCCGAAGAAGGTGAGGACGGGACGGAGGATCGGGCGCGCGGCCAGCGAGTAGAGGACTTCGACCTCCCCGGAACCGCAGACGCGATCCGGGCCGCGCGCGTTGGCGCTGATCGGCTGCCCGTCCGCCAGGGCGGCGCACTGCACCGCGCGGAACTCGGCGTCCGCCGTCCACTCGCGGAAGACCGCGGGGACCGGGGTCGTGTACTGGCACTGCTCCGCCGACTGGTCGTCCCGGGGGACGTCGAGCGCGTCCGCGAGCCGGGCCGCCTGGTGGTGAAGCCAGTCGAGCGCGTCGTCAGGGGTGTCCGCCCATGTCGTGGCCAGGTACCACTCACCTGCCGCGTCCGGCGACCGGGCGACCACCTCGCAGTGGTAGCCGTCCACGTAGCGGCCGGCGCTCACGAGTGGGGCTCCGCCCGGTACGGGGTGGAGCTGAGTTCGCGGAACAGCTCGCGGCCCGGATGGTCGTCCAGGTGGAGGACGGCCCACATCATGGCCGCGTCCCCGGTCTCCGCCTGCGGGCCGATCTCCGCGCAGACCTCGCACTGCACCCGGAAGACCAGGGGGCCGGACCGGCGCACGAGCGGGAACCGGGCGAACCGGTAACCGCCGCTCACCGCTCCCTCAACCTTCTCAGATGCGCTTCGACAACCTGTCCCAACTCCACTGACCTGACGACAAGTTCGGCAGTCGGAGTCACCGGCTCGTCATCCGCCGGGGCAGGCACCGGCAAAACCTCTGTCTCACCCTCGTCGCCGGACTGAAGATCAGAACACACGACCATTCCTCTCCGTAGTGATATCACTACCAAGGAGTCATGGAGTCGCCTAGGGTTGGCCTGTCTTCAACGTCTCAGCGCCGGAGAACACGTTGGTAAACCGCAAGGAACTGAACCCCGACGCGAGTCCGGAAGCGGCGTTCGGCGCACGGCTGCGCGGCGTGCGAGAGGCTCGGGGGTGGCTGCAGGACGAGCTGGGTGCGCGCATGGGCTACTCGGGACGGCATGTGTCGGGCGTGGAGACCGGCAACAAGTCGCCCACCCGACGCTTCGCGACCGCCGCTGACGTGGCGTTCGGACTGGCCGGCACCGAAGAGTCATTCGCACGGGAATGGGGGAAGATCGAGCACGGCGTGCTCTTGCAGGACTTCCCCGAGTACGTGGGGATGGAGAGCCGGGCTTCTGAGATCAGGCTGTTCGAGGTGGGAGTGATCCCCGGCCTGCTTCAGACGCGTGAGTACGCGCAAGCGCAAGCCGAGAGTGACGTGAAGCGAGGTTCCATAACGGAAGCGCAGGCCGATGAGGCAATGGCGTATCTCGCGAAGCGACAGGCGGCGTTACTACGACCTGTGCCGCCGCTGGTGGTCGCGGTGCTGGACGAGAGTTGCATCCGTCGGCCTATCGGCGGCGCTGCCGTTATGGACGCGCAGCTGCGGCAGCTCATCGAGCTCACCGAGCAGTCGCACTTCATGATCCAGTTGGCCCCTTACAGTCTCGGCGCACGCCGCCCTTTCAGGCACATGGTGCACCTGCTGACCATGACCGACCGGTCTGTGCTCTCCTATGTCGAGTCGGAGACGCGCGGCTACCTGGACCGCGAACTGGCCTCCGTCATGCCGCTGGTGAGGGCATACCATCAGCTGATGGCCGTGTCGCTGTCGCAGACGGCATCCGTGGAGATGATCCAGCAGCTACGAAAGGGCTCCTCGTGACGAACGAACCCATGACCTCGCGTTGGGTCAAGTCCTCCTACAGTGGCACCGGCAGTGCCTGTGTCGAGTGGGCCCCGCACGCGGCGTCCACGACCGGCATGGTCCCCGTCCGTGACTCCAAGAACACGACCGGTCCCACTCTCGCGGTGCCCGCGGGCGCGTTCGCCGCGTTCGTGGACGGCGTCAAGTCGGGTTCGCTTCACCGCTGAACGTGCGCCACGCAGAACGGCCCCACCGTGCCGGCACGGTGGGGCTTCTCGCTGCGAGGCATGGTCGGGGGCGCGGACCACCGCACCTTTCATCCGGCTCGCGCGCGGGTGAACAGCTCTGCCCCGTAACGGTGCTGTGAGGCCGAGTCGCCGCCCGGACCGCCTCGCCGACAGCCGCTGGCGGGAGTCCTCGGAAGCGACACCGGAGGCGCCCTCCGCGACAACCCGCCCGGCGGTCGCCGCCACGGTGCGCCAACGCTGACCCGGCGCACGCACGACGAGGGGCGGCGACCGCACGGTCGCCGCCCCTCGTCCCTCCGGTACGACCCGGTCAGTCCTTGATCTCGCAGATCGCCGCGCCGGCGGACAGGGCGGCGCCGACCTCGGCGGTCAGCCCCTTCACGGTCCCGGCCCGGTGGGCGTTGATGGGCTGCTCCATCTTCATGGCCTCCAGCACCACCACCAGGTCGCCCTCGGCGACGGTCTGGCCCTCCTCGACGGCGACCTTGACGATCGTCCCCTGCATCGGGGAGGCGAGCGCGTCACCGGTGACGGCGGAGCCCGCCTTGCGGCCGCCGCGCCGACGCGCCGGCTTGGCGCCACCCGCGACGGCGGCGCGGGCCAGCGGCATGGCGAGCGTCGCGGGCAGCGACACCTCCAGCCGCTTGCCGGCGACCTCCACCACGACCGTCTCGCGGACGTGGGCGTCCTCGTCGTCACCGACGCCGCCGGGCGTGAAGGGCGGCAGCTCGTTGACGAACTCGGTCTCGATCCACCGGGTGTGGACGGTGAACGGGGCCTTCTCGCCGTGGACCTCGGGGGCGAACGCCGGGTCCGCGACGACCGCGCGGTGGAACGGGATGGCGGTGGCCATGCCCTCGACGCGGAACTCGGCCAGCGCGCGGGAGGCGCGGCGCAGCGCCTGCTCGCGGGTGGCGCCGGTGACGATCAGCTTGGCGAGCAGCGAGTCCCACGCCGGGCCGATGACGGTCCCGGACTCCACGCCGGCGTCCAGCCGGACGCCGGGGCCTGCCGGGGCCTCGAAGGAGGTGACGGTGCCGGGGGCGGGCAGGAAGCCCCGGCCCGGGTCCTCGCCGTTGATCCGGAACTCGATGGAGTGGCCGCGGAGTTCGGGATCGTCGTACCCCAGCTCCTCGCCGTCGGCGATACGGAACTGCTCGATGACCAGGTCGATCCCGGTGACCTCCTCGGTGACCGGGTGCTCGACCTGGAGCCGGGTGTTCACCTCCAGGAACGAGATGGTGCCGTCCTGGCCCACGAGGAACTCGCAGGTCCCGGCGCCGACATAGCCGGCCTCGCGGAGGATCGCCTTGGACGCCCGGTACAGCTCGGCGTTCTGCTCCTCGGTGAGGAACGGCGCGGGCGCCTCCTCGACGAGCTTCTGGTGGCGGCGCTGCAGCGAGCAGTCACGGGTGGAGACGACGACCACGTTGCCGTGCTGGTCGGCGAGGCACTGGGTCTCGACGTGGCGCGGCCGGTCGAGGTAGCGCTCGACGAAGCACTCGCCGCGGCCGAAGGCCGCGACGGCCTCACGGACCGCCGACTCGTAGAGCTCGGCGACCTCGTCCAGGGTGCGGGCGACCTTCAGGCCGCGGCCGCCGCCGCCGAACGCCGCCTTGATGGCAACGGGGAGACCGTGTTCCTCGGCGAACGCCACGACCTCGTCGGCGCCGCTCACCGGGTCCTTGGTGCCGGCGACGAGCGGCGCCCCGGCGCGCTGCGCGATGTGCCGGGCGGCGACCTTGTCGCCGAGGTCCCGGATCGCCTGCGGCGGCGGGCCGATCCACGTCAGCCCGGCATCCATGACGGCCTGGGCGAACTCGGCGTTCTCCGAGAGGAAGCCGTAGCCCGGGTGCACGGCGTCGGCACCGGAGTCGGCGGCGGCCTTCAGTACCTTCTGGAAGTCGAGATAGCTGGTCGCGGGGGTGTCACCACCCAGCGCGAACGCCTCGTCCGCGGCGCGCACATGGGGCGCGTCCCGGTCCGGTTCTGCGTATACGGCGACGCTGGCGATACCGGTATCCCGGCAGGCTCGCGCGACGCGGACGGCGATTTCGCCGCGATTGGCGATGAGCACCTTGCGCACGTTGGCTCCCTCCTTGGAACACAGCGATTTTAGATACACACCACACCGCGCGCCGAGTCCCCCGCAGAAGTGAGTACCTGTGTACCCAGGGTGATCGGTCGGTGGCTCCGGTGCGTGGCACCCCTGGTAATGACGCCGCACAGCGGCCACCAGTTTCCGCCGGGGGTTCCCGGCCGAAGCGGTGCGGAGCTCCGCGACGCGTGCGGCTTTTGTGGGGACCTTCCAACGCACACCGGGAAGTTTTTTCTGAAGCGCCTCGCGGGGCACTGCCCGGGCCGGTCCGTGAGGCGATCGGCGCCGCGGTGAGCGCCGCCGAATTGGCCGGTTCGGCCGGTTCCCGCTCCGGGCGGCCGGGGGCGCGCCGACCGCTGCGTACCCGGTGGGGCGGCGGCCCGTGGCGTGTCCCCGCGCGCCGGCGTGCGGCTGGCCGGCACGACGC
>NZ_JAAVJD010000022.1 GCF_012033735.1 Streptomyces lonarensis
CCGCGTCGTAGAGGAAGCCGCCCTCGCGGGCGTAGGACTTCCCGAGCGCGTCGGGGTCGGGATCGAAGAGGTTCTCCAGGTCCCAGCCGCGGTCCTCGGGGAACGCGCCGACCGCGTCCCGCCCCTCGGCCACGAGCTGCCACAGGTCCTCGGGGGTGTTGGCGCCGCCGGGGAAGCGGCAGGCCATGCCCACGATCGCGATCGGCTCGTTGACGCCGGCCGTGGCGGCAACCGTACGGGCGGCGGCCGGCTTGACGCGGGCACCCGCCTGTCCCGTGTCGGCCACCGCGGCCTTGATGTGGTCGGCGAGTGCCGTCGGCGTGGGGTAGTCGAAGAGCAGGGTCGACGGCAGCCGCATCCCCGACGCCTTGTTGAGCGCGTTGCGCAGCTCCACGGAGCTGAGCGAGTCGAAGCCAAGCTCCTTGAACGAGGCGTTGACGTCGATCGCGTCGGGCGAGCTGTGTCCGAGGACGGTCGCGACGTGACCGCGGAGGAAGGACATCAGGACGCGCCGCTGCTCGGCCTCGGGCCGGCCGACGAGCGACTGGCGGAGCGCGTCGACGTCCTGGGCGGCCTTCGCCGGCCGCGCCGCGGCGCGCCGCGGCGCCGGCGCCAGCTCGTTGAAGATGGGGGGAAGCGGCACGGACGCGGCGCGGGTGCGGAGGCCGGCGAGGTCGAACTTGGCCGGGACGAGCACGGGCTCCGCCGCGACGAGTGCCGCGTCGAAGTGCGCCAGACCGTGGTCGGCCGCGATCGGCAGGAGTCCGTTGCGTCCCATGCGGGCGCGGTCCTGCTGGTCGAGGGTGCCGGCCATGCCGCCGGCGGTGTCCTCCCACAGGCCCCAGGCCAGGGACTTGGCGGGCAGCCCGGACGCGTGCCGGTGCCGGGCGAGGGCGTCGAGGAAGCTGTTGGCCGCCGCGTAGTTGGACTGGCCCGGAGCGCCGAGCGTACCGATCGCCGAGGAGAAGAGGACGAAGGCGTCGAGGTCCTTGTCGCGGGTGAGGCGGTGGAGGTTCCAGGCCGCGTCGACCTTCGGGCGGAGCACGCCGGCGAGACGCTCGGGGGTGAGCGCGGTGGTGATGCCGTCGTCGAGGACGCCGGCGCAGTGGATGACGGCGCCGAGCGGGTGCTCGTGGGGCAGGGAATCGAGGAGGGAGGCCAGCGACTTCTCGTCGGCCGCGTCGCAGGCGGCGATCGTGACCCTGGCACCCAGTGCGGCGAGGTCGGTGACGATGCCGCCGTTCCCGTTGGGGCCCTTCCGGCTGATGAGCAGCAGGTGCTTGACGCCGTGGGCGGTGGCGAGGTGGTGGGCGAGGAGCCGGCCGAGGCCACCGGTGCCACCGGTGATCAGCACCGTCCGGTCGGGGTCGAGCAGGCCCGGGGTGACGGAGGAACGGCCGTCGGTGCGGACCAGCCGCGGGGCGAGGAGCCGTCCGTCGCGGACGGCGACCTGCGGCTCGCCCGTGGCCACCGCGGCGGGAAGAGCGCTCAGCGATGCCTCGGCCGCGTCGAGGTCGACGAGGGTGAAGCGGTCGGGGTGTTCGGCCTGGACGGACCGGAGGAGCCCCCAGACCGAGGCGCCCGCCAAGTCGGCCGGCCGGTCGTCCGGGCCGGTGGAGGTGGCGTTGCGGGTGAGGACGACCAGGCGGGCGTCGGGCCGTTCGTCGTCGGAGACGATCCGCTGGACGAGATCGAGCACGTGCCGGGTGAGCGCGTGGGTGGCCTGCACCGAGTCGGCGTCCTCGCGTGCGACGCACCACGCCACGAACACCTCGGACCCGGACGCGGTGCCGCCCTCGGCGGTCGGGACGGCCGCGGCACCCGCGCCGTTCCCGACCAGGGCCGGAAGGCGTTCGAGGCCCGGGGCGACGAGCTCGGCCCAGCCGGCGTCGATCGAGGCCGGAGCGACGTCCTTGGGCGTGGGCAGGTTCACCCAGTCGACCCGGTAGAGCTCTCCCGCGTTGGCGGCGCGCGCGGCGGCGAGCTGCTCGGGCGCGACGGCCCGCATGGCGAGGGACTCGACCGTCATCACGGGCGTCCCCGCCGGGTCGGCGAGGCTCAGGGACACCGTGCCCGGCGTGGTCCTCGTGAGGCGCAGGCGGAGGGAGGTGGCGCCCGTCGTGTGCAGGGAGACGCCGCTCCAGGAGAACGGGACCCGGATGGTGTCCTGGGCCGCCTCGTCCGCGGCGACGAGCGCCTCCGGCTGGAGCGCGGAGTCGAGCAGGCCCGGGTGGAGGCCGTAGGCGCCGGGATCGGCGTCCTCGGGAAGCGTCACCTCGGCCCAGGTGGTGCCGCCGTCGAGCCAGGCCGCGCGCAGGCTGCGGAACAGCGGGCCGTAGCCGAAGCCGGCCTCCGTGATCCGGGTGTAGAACTCGTCGATGTCGACGGCTTCCGCGCCGGCCGGGGGCCAGACGCCGCCGGTGAGCGCGTCGTCCACCACCGCCGGAGCGCCGGTGTCCTGCGGGCGCTCGGCGAGCGCGCCGGTGGCGTGGAGGGTCCACTCGCTGTCGGCCGGCGCGTCCTCGGAGCGCGAGTAGACGGAGAGCGGACGCCGTCCCGAAGCGTCGGCCGGCTCGATCAGAACGCGGAGCTGGAGGGCGCCGTGCTCCGGAACGGACAGGAAGACCTGGTGGGTGAGCTCGTCGATCCGGTCGCAGCCGACATGCCCGGCCGCGTGCAGCAGCAGGTCGACGAAGGCCACGCCCGGCACGATCAACGCCCCGAAGACGGCGTGCTCCGCCACCCAGTCGGGGTCGGTCGCACGGATGCGGCCGGTGAAGAGGTGCCCGCCGTTGTCGGGAAGCTCGGCGAGCGTCGTCAGCACGGGGTGACCGGTCGCCGTCAGGCCGAGGTGTCCCGCGTCCACCCCGGGGCGCGACGTCTCCAGCCAGTAGCGCTGGCGTTGGAAGGGGTAGGTCGGCAGGCCGGGGGACGAGACCGGTGACGTGTCGCCGAGCAGCCGGGTCCAGTCGATGGGGATGCCGCGGGTGTGGGCGGTGCCGAGGGCGGTGAGGAAGGTGCGCTGTTCGTCGCGTTCGCGGTGCAGGACGGGGATGAAGGTGGCGTCGGTGTCGCCGTGTTCGGTGAGGCTGTCCTGGGCCATCGAGGTGAGGGTGCCGTCGGGGCCGAGTTCGACGAAGCGGGAGACGCCCTGGGTGTGCAGGGTGCGGATGCCCTCGTGGAAGCGGACTGCCTCGCGGACGTGGCGGACCCAGTAGCCGGGGGTGGTGAGCTGTTGGGGGTCGGCGAGCTGTCCGGTGAGGTTGGAGACGATCGGGATGGTGGGCGGCTGGAAGTCCAGCTCCGTGGCGACGCGTTCGAACTCCGTCAGCATGGCGGCCATGTGGGGGGAGTGGAAGGCGTGCGAGACGGTCAGGCGCTTGGTCTTGATGCCCTGTTCGGCGAGGGTCGCGGCGATTTCGGTGACGGCGTTGTCGTCGCCGGAGATGACGGTGGAGGCCGGACCGTTGACGGCGGCGATGGAGACCTCGTGCTCGCGCCCCTGGAGATGCGGGCGTACCTGTTCCTCGGTGGTGCGCAGGGAGATCATGGCGCCGGTGGCGGGGAGTGCCTGCATGAGGGTGCCGCGGGCGGCGACGAGCCGGCAGGCGTCGTCGAGCGACAGGACGCCCGCGATGTGGGCGGCGGTGAGTTCGCCGATGGAGTGGCCGGTGAGGTAGTCAGGGACGATGCCGAACGATTCGATCAGGCGGTAGAGCGCCGTCTCGATGGCGAAGAGGCCGGCCTGGGTGTAGCGGGTTTGGTTGAGCAGGCTCTGGTCGTCGTCGAAGACGATGTCCTTGAGCGGCCGCTCGGTACCGAGGTACCGGTCCAGCCCGGTGCACGCCTCGTCGAGCGCGGCGCGGAAGACCGGCTGGGTCTCGTACAGCCCACGCCCCATGCCGGAGCGCTGCGCGCCCTGGCCGGTGAAGAGGAACGCCGTCTTCCCCGACCGGAGCGTGCCCTGCACCACCGCGGGCGAGGGGTTGCCCTGCGCGAGTGCGTCGAGTGCCTGCGCGAACTGCTCGGTGTCGTCGGCGACGAGCACGGCCCGGTGCGGGAAGAGCGCGCGGGTGGTCGCCAGGGAGTAGCCGACACCGGCCGGGGTGAGGCCGGGATGGGCGGCGAGGTGCGTGTGGAGCTGCCGGGCCTGCTCCCGCAGGGCCTGCTCGGTCCTGGCCGAGATCACCCAGGGCACCACGGTCCCCTCGGGAACGTCCCGCTCGCCCGGGCCGTCCGGCTGCTGCTGCTGAGGCGACGGGGCTTCGAGGATGAGATGGGCGTTGGTGCCGCTGATGCCGAAGGAGGAGACGGCGGCGCGGCGGGGGTGGTCGGTCTCGGGCCAGGGCTGCTGCTCGGTGAGGAGGCGGACGTTGCCCGTGTTCCAGTCGACGTGCGGGCTCGGCTGGTCGACGTGGAGCGTCCTGGGCAGCGTGCCGTGGTGCATGGCCTGGATCATCTTGATCACGCCGCCGATGCCGGCCGCGGCCTGGGTGTGCCCGATGTTCGACTTCAGCGACCCCAGCCACAGCGGCTGGTCGGGACGCCGGTTCTGCCCGTAGGTGGCCAGCAGCGCCTGGGCCTCGATGGGGTCACCGAGGGTGGTGCCGGTGCCGTGGGCCTCCACGGCGTCGACCCGGTCCGAGGTGAGGCCGGCGCTGGCCAGGGCGGCCTGGATGACGCGCTGCTGCGAGGGGCCGTTCGGCGCCGTGAGGCCGTTGCTCGCGCCGTCCTGGTTGACCGCGGAACCGCGGATCACGGCCAGGATCGGGTGCCCGTTCGCCTGCGCGTCCGAAAGCCGCTCAAGCAGCACCATGCCCGCGCCCTCGGCCCAGGCGACACCGTCCGCGGCGGCCGAGAACGACTTGCAGCGGCCGTCGGCGGCGAGGCCGCGCTGCTGCCCGAACTCCACGAACATGCCCGGGGTCGCCATCACGGTGACACCGCCGGCCAGGGCGAGCGAGCACTCGCCGCCGCGCAGCGCCTGCGCCGCCTGGTGCAGGGCCACGAGCGAGGAGGAGCAGGCGGTGTCGACCGTCACGGCCGGACCTTCGAGCCCGAAGGTGTAGGCGACGCGCCCGGAGGCGACGCTGACGGTGCTGCCGGTCAGCAGGTAGCCGCCGAGCCCGTCGTCACCCTCGTGCAGCCGCGGGCCGTACTCCTGCGACATGGCGCCCATGAACACGCCGGTGTCGCTGCCCCGGAGCCGCTCCGGGTCGATACCGACGCGTTCGAACGTCTCCCACGCGATCTGGAGGAGCACCCGCTGCTGCGGGTCCATGGCCATGGCCTCGCGGGGGCTGATGCCGAAGAACTCGGGGTCGAACTCGGCGGCCTCGTCGAGGAACCCGCCGTGCCGCGTGTAGGTCTTGCCCCGCACGCCGGGTTCGGGGTCGTACAGGCCCTCCAGGTCCCAGCCTCGGTCCTCGGGGAACGGGCTGATCGTGTCGGTGCCTTCGTCGACCAGCCGCCACAGCGCCTCGGGCGAGTCGGCCCGGCCGGGGAAGCGGCAGGCCATGCCGACGACCACGATCGGGTCGCCGGTGCTCGCCGCGGGCAGGACGGAGACGGCGGAGGCGGAACCGTCGCCGTGTCCGTCGCCCACCGCGAGTTCGCAGAGCCGCTGGGCCAGCCGGGACGGGCTCGGGTGGTCGTAGACGACCGAGTTGGGCAGGTCGAGGCCCGTGGCGGCGTTCAGCTCCTCGCGGAGCTGCACCGCGAGCGCGGAGTCCATGCCGAGCTCGCGGAACGCGCGGTTGGTGTCGACCGTGTCGGTGCTCAGGTGGCCGAGAACGATCGCCGTCCGCAGCCGCACCAGTTCGAGCGCCTCGCGCTGTCGGCTCTCCGCAGGCAGGCCGGCGAGCCGTTCGCGCCACGCCGGGCTCCCGGCGGGCGCCTCGGCGTGCGTCTCCTGCCGCTCCGCGGGCTGCCGCGCGGCGACGGCGCGCCCGCCCGGCTCGAACGCGGCGGAGACCTCGGGCCAGTAACGCTCGCGCTGGAACGCGTAGGTGGGCAGCGGCACGCGGCGCGGCGTCCGCCCCGCGAACACAGCGGACCACTCCACGGGGACGCCGCGCACGTGGAGCTGGGCCAGCGCCGCGAGCAGCATCGGCCAGGCCGCCTCGTCACGCCGCAGCGAACCCACGACCACGGCTTCGGGCAGTGCCTCGCGCAGCCCGAAGGTGAGGACGGGGTGCGGGCTCGACTCGATGAACGTGCCGTACCCGTCCGCGGCCATCGTCCTGAGCGTCGGCTCGAAGAGCACCGGCTGACGGAGATTGGCGTACCAGTACTCGGCGTCGAGGCCGGCCGTGTCGAGGGCGGACCCGGTGACCGTCGAGTAGAACGCGATGTCGCACGAACGAGGGGCCACCCCGGCGAGCCGCTCGAGCAGCGGCTCCCTGACCGCCTCCACGTGCGGCGAGTGGGAGGCCCAGTCCACGGCGGGCACGGCCTTCGCGCGAATGCCGTCGGACCCGCAGCGGGCCAGCAGTTGGGCGACGAGTTCGGAGGAACCGGCCACGACGGTGGTGCTCGGTCCGTTGACCGCGGCGATGCTCAGGCCCTCGCCGAGGGGTGCGATGTATTCGGCGACCCGGTCGGCCGCCAGCGGCACCGACACCATGGCGCCCGTGCCGGCCAGCGCCAGGAGCGTCCGGCTGCGCAGCGCCACGATGCGGGCGGCGTCGTCGAGGCCGAGCGCCCCCGCGACATAGGCCGCGGCGACCTCGCCCTGGGAGTGCCCGACGACCGCGTCGGGCCGCACGCCGAGCGACTCCCACACCCGCACGAGCGAGACCATCACCGCGAACAGCGCGGGCTGGACGACATCCGGGCGTTCGAGCGACGGGGCTCCGGGCTCGCCGGTGAGCGTGTCGAGCAGCGACCAGTCGAGGTGCGGGGCGAGCGCTTCGTGGCACGCCTCGATCGACGCGCGGAAGACCGGTGAGGTGCGCAGCAGTTCGCGCGCCATGCCCTCCCACTGCGAGCCCTGCCCGGGGAACACGAGCGCGACCTTGCCGTGGTCGCCCGTCACGCCGGTGACGAGGCCCGGGGCCTCGGTGCCGGCGCGCACCGCCGCCAACTGGGCCTCGTGATCGGGCCCGAGGACGACGGCACGGTGCTCGAAGTGCGTGCGCGTGCCGGCCAGCGACCAGCCGACGTCGGCCGCGCCGGCGCCCGCGGCGCGGGCCCCGGCCAGCCGTCCGGCCTGGGCGCGCAGCGCCGCCCCCGTGCGTCCCGACACCAGCCACGGGACCACCGGGATGTCGGCCGGGCGCTCGGCCGCGCTCCGCGCGCCGGTCTCCGCCCCGCTCCCCGCCGCGTCCCGCGCGTCGGCGTCCGGCTCGGGTGTCTCGGCGAGAACGACGTGGCAGTTCGTGCCGCCCACGCCGAAGGAGCTGACGCCGGCGACCAGCGGTGCCTCGGGCCAGGGCCCGTGCGCGGTCCTGACGCGCAGGTTCAGCGCCTCCGGGTCGATGCGTGGGTTGGGCGTCTCGTAGTTGAGGCTCGCGGGGATCTCGCGGTGCCTGATGCTGAGGGCCGTCTTGATCAGCCCGACGATGCCCGCCGCGCCTTCGAGGTGCCCGACGTTGGTCTTCGCGGAGCCGACCAGCACGGGGGAGTCGGCGGGCCGCGCGCTGCCGTACACGGCGCCCACACCCGCCGCCTCGATCGGGTCGCCCGTCGGGGTGCCCGTTCCGTGCAGCTCCACGTAGCGCACCTGCGCCGGGTCCACGCCCGCGTCCTCGCACGCCTGCCGCAGCACCGTGGCCTGGGCCTCGGCGCTGGGGACCGTGAGGCCCTCGGTGGCGCCGTCGTTGTTCACCGCGCTGCCGAGAATCACGCCGTACACGGTGTCGCCGTCACGGACCGCGTGCGAGAGGGGCTTCATGACGACGACGCCGCCGCCCTCGCCACGCGCGTAGCCGTTGGCCCGTGCGTCGAAGGTGAAGCAGCGTCCGTCGGGCGAGAGCCCGCCGAACCGGCCGGCGATCTCGGCGCTCTCGGGCGCGAAGTTCAGCGCCACGCCACCCACGATCGCCAGCTCGGTCTCGCCCTTGCGCAGGCTTTCGAGTGCGAGGTGCACCGCCACCAGCGACGACGACTGGGCGGAGTCGACCACCAGGCTCGGGCCGCGCAGGCCGAGCGCGTACGAGACCCGGTTCGCGATCACGCCGCGGTTGAGGCCAGGCAGCGAGTGCTGCGTGACCGCGCCGCCGCGCTGCGCCAGCGCCGCGTAGTCGCCGGCGATCGCGCCGGCGACTACGGACGCGGTGGTGCCGCGCAGCGTCTCCGGGACGATCCCCGCGTCCTCGAGCGCTTCCCAGGCCAGCTCGGCGAAGAGCCGCTGCTGCGGGTCGATCGCCACCGCCTCGCGCGGCGAGATGCCGAAGAAGGCCGGGTCGAACTCGTCGACCCGGTCGAGAAAGCCGCCGTACCGCAGCCCGGCGCGGTGCGCCTCGGGCAGGTCGGGCAGGACCTCGTCGGCATCCCAGCGGTCCGCCGGCACCTCGGTGATGGCGCTCCGGCCCGCGCGTAGCAACGCCCAGAAGGCACCGGTGTCCGGCGCCTGCGGAAGGCGACACGACACCCCGGTGATGGCGATGGGATCAGTGATGTGGACACGAACACTCGACATGACGGCGAGTGCCTCCCCTCCATCGCGCGCTCCGAGAACGCCTGGGGCGGGCGGTTTTCATCTGGGACACGATCGTCTTCCGCGCCGGCCTCCCCCAGCTACCCGTAGAGCCCCCTAGGCCGTTTCGTTTGGATCAGTCGGTCGTTGGTCCGGGTGTGCCGTTGACCGACGCGCAGTGGGCGCGGATCGAACCGTTACTCCCGGACCGGACGCCGAAGCGGGGTGGCCGCTGGCGTGACCATCGTGAGGTGATCGACGCGATCGCCTTCACGTTCCAGACCGGCACCCCGTGGGTGCACCTGCCGGAGAAGTACGGCAACTGGCGGGGTGTCTACAACCGGCTGCGGATGTGGGCCGTTGACGGCACCTGGGAGCGGGTGTTCACCGCCCTGATGGCCCAGGCCGACGCGGATGAGGACCTCAACTGGGCCGTCTCCGTCGACTCCACGATCGTGCGGGCCCACCAGCACGCGGCCGGAGCCCGCAAAGAGGGGCCCCGGCCGGCGAACCCGCCGACCACGCCATCGGCCGTTCCCGTGGCGGACTGACCACCAAGATCCACCTCGCCGCCGACGACCGCTGCCGACCCCTCGCGTTCGTCCTCACCGCAGGACAGGCCGGCGACGCCCCGCCTTCCCCGAGGTCATGGCCCGCCTGCGGGTTCCCCGTCGGCGAGGACGACCTCGCACCCGCCCGGATGCGGTCCTGGCCGACAAGGCCTACTCCTCACGCGCGATCCGCGAGCACCTGCGCAAGCGCGGCATCCGGGCCGTGATCCCCGCCCCCGCGGACCAGCGCCGCCACCGGCTCCGCCGGGGGAGTCGAGGCGGCAGACCACCAGCCTTCGACCGCGAGACCTACAAGCAACGCAACACCGTCGAACGATGCATCAACCGACTCAAACACTGGCGAGGCATCGCCACCCGCTACGAGAAGACCGCCACCATCTACCTGGCCGGACTCCACATCGCCGGCATCTTCCTCTGATCCGCCCGATGATTCAAACGAAACCGCCCAGGGCCCCTCGTTCGGATCGTCCCGGCACCGCCGCCAGGTGCGGCACCTCGCCGCGATGCCGGGATTGCCCGTGCGTGTCCGGTGTTGAGCGGCGCTCCGCCGCCGTGTAAGGGGCCGCCCCCGACGGCACGGCCCGATCCACGGGCATCCGGACGAGAGCCGGTGTCGCGCCCGTCGTGCGGGCTCCGGCCGGCCGGGCGGGCGCGCCCGTGAAACGACGCGTCCGCCTGCCCGTGCGCGACGGGCAGGCGGACGTCGGCTCCGCGGGGGCCGCGATCGGGTGACTCAGACCGTCTCGTAGCTGACGGCGTGGGCGCCGACGAGGAGCTGCTCGCGGTTCCTGATGCCCATCTTGCGGTAGACGCGGGTCAGGTGCTGTTCCACGGTGCTGACCGTGATGAACAGCCGGTCGGCGATCTCGCGGTTGGCGTATCCCTGGGCGGCGAGTATGGCGACGCGCCGCTCCGACTCGCTGAGCCCGCCGAAGCCGCCCTGATCGGAGCGATCGCCGACGCTCGGCGCCGCGCTCTCCTTCGTTTCCGTGCTCTTGGGCATCGTCGTCGGGAGCAGCGCCTGGCACATGGACTCGGCCCCGCAGCTCTTGGCGAGGCGCCACGCGCGCCGCGCGGTCTGCCGGGCGCGGGCCTTCTCGCCCAACTGCTGGTAGGCGCGGCTCAGCTCGACCAGGACGGCGGCGGCCTCGTACCAGGCGCCGCTGATCTCCAGTTGGCGGAACGCGTCCAGCAGGACGGGGGGCTGCTTGGCGGTCGGCTGCACCAGGGCGAGGCCGTGCAGGGCCATCCCGCGGGACCGGGTGAGCCCGGTGTCGGGCATCGCGACCTGCTTCTCGACGAGCCGGGCCGCCCGCTCCCGGTCGCCGAGCCGCAGCCACGCTTCGGCCGCCCCGAGCCGCCAGGGCACCAGGGCGGGCGTGTCGACGTTCCAGCGGTGCATCAGCGTGCCGCACTCGAGGAAGTCGGAGAGCGCCATGTAGGTGTTGCCGGTCGCGAGGTGATGACGGCCGCGCGCGTACAGGTAGTGCAGACCCGCGCGGGTGTGGAAGAGCGCGGGCGGCGGCTCGGGCGCCAGGTGCTTGGCGGCGGCCTTGTGGTCGCCCATGGAGGTCCGCGCCTCGATCAGGATCGCGAGTGCGAAGGTGCCGCTGATGTTCCACCTCGACCCCGAGAGCCGGGAGTAGGCGATCTCCGCCTGGCGCGCGGCTTCCGCCAACTGTCCGCGCCGCAGCGAGATGAGCGCGCCCGCGGTCTCCAGGAGCCCCTGCCAGACGGGCACGTCGTATCTTCGCGAGTCGGCGACGAGGATCTCGTACCACCTGCGCGCGGTGTCGAGCTCGTCCGCGTAGCAGAGGGCGAGCAGCGCCGCCTGGAGGCCCTGGAGCCGCCAGGGCGCGGGCGACTGGGAGCCCTGGAGCACCTGTTCGGCGAGGGCGACGGCGTACTCGTCGGCCCCCCGTTCGAGGGTGCGGGCCAGGGCATGCCGGGCGCGCAGCTCCGAGGTGGACGTCGCCGAGACCGCGGTCGTCGGGAGCGGGCGGCGTGGCCGGTCGAGGAGGCCGGGGAACTCCGCCGCCATGAGCAGCCGCGTGCCGTGCAGCGCGGTCGCCATGTGCTCGTCCGCCTCGGCCTCGCCGTCGCCGTCACCGTCGTTGAGCTGGTCGATGACCTCGAGACCATCGTCTAAGTTGAGGTGGAAGAGCATGCCTTCGGCCAGCCGTGCCGAGTCCTCGGCAGGCAGCCTGCCGCCGATGACGGGGCCCTTGAGGGTGAGGAAGTGCTGGGCGGAGTCGGCGGGCCGCAACTGCCACTGGGCGTAGGCGTAGTGCGCCGTCACCGAGAGGCGGTCCTGCTCCTCGGAGCAGCACTCGCGGGCCAGCTCCAGGTACCGGATGGCTTCGAGCACCTCGGCCTCGGCCAGGGCGTGCCGGGCGGCCCGCTGGAGCACGGGTACCACCCACTCCTCGCAGAGCGGCCCCGCGTTGAGCAGGTGCACGGCGATGGCCTGCGGCGGTGCGCCGTTGTCGTGCAGGAGGGAGGCGGCGCGGTGGCGCAGGTCCGTCGTCTCGTCCGCGGGCATCTCGCGCAGGACGGCCTGCTGGATGCCCGGGTGCCTGAACCGGGCACCGTCCAGCACGCCGACGCCGGTGAGCAGCCAGAGATAGCGCCTGATCATCTCCGCGTCGATGCCGCTCAGCCGGCTCAGCAGGAGCGGGGTGGCCGCCTTGTCGAGCAGCGCGATGCACTGGGCGATGCGGACCGCGCGGGGCCCGAGCCGGTGCAGGCACGCGAGGACCACCTGCTGGAAGACGTGCCCGGTCGGAAGCTCGGCCTCCGGGTCCTGCTTGACGGGACTGCCGTCGCTCGCCCACGGGAAGTGCCCCGCGAAGACGTCGGGTTCCGCGCGCAGCCGCAGCTCCTCGATGAGGGCCTGGACGAGCAGCGGATTGCCGACGCTCAGCGTGTGGATCTCGGTGACGAGCTCCTCCGCGGGGACAAACGGCAGGCGGCTCGCGGCGAGTTCCCTGATGCCCGCACGCGAGAGCGGTCCGAGGTGGAAGCGCCGCACGCTCGTCTGGTAGAGGAGGTCGTACAGGATGCGCGGCGGCTGTTCGCCGACCGCGGCGCCGCGACTCAGCACGAGGGTGACGGAGAGCTGCGTCAGCCGCTGTGCCAGGTAGCGCAGGCAGAAGAGGGTGGCCGCGTCGGTGTGCTGGACATCGTCCACGGTGATCAGCAACGGGCGTTCGGCGGCGAGTTCGGCGACGACGCGGTGCGTCTGCCGCGCGACGGCCACGAGATCGTCATGGGCCGCGGAGTGCGGAGGACCGCCGACCATGCCGGAAGGTCCGATGAGCCGGGCCCCTTCCGGGACCCCGATGTCCGGTACTCCGGTGCCCGGCACACGCGCGTCGAGCGCGTGGAAGAGCTGCGCGAGTGCGGCGAATGGAAGGCCGCGTTCGTGCGGCGCGCTCACCACGCTGAGCACCGTGCTGCCCGCCGAAGTGGCCATGTCGGCCACGGCGTCGAGCATGGTGGTCTTGCCCATCGCGGTGGAGCCGCTGATTACGGCGATAGCGCCCCTGCCCCGTGCGGACTGGACCAGTAGTTCATCGAGTCGTTCGAGTATCTCTGTGCGCTCTGTTAACACTGTTGAGATTCCCCCGTCGGCATGTTCATCACGCAGCCTGCTTGTTTCCGGCGGTGGCCGGAAACGGAGCGGCCTGGTGGTTTGTCGGAAGTGCGTGGCGGTCGTCGATCAGCGCCCGGCCGAAGCGTATTGCGCGGGGGGCCGGGGGACAAGGGATTCCCCCTAGGGGCCCCTAGCGTACTGCGGCACATGTGGTCTGAGCAGCGCACCCGAGGGGGCGTTTCGTCGTGCGCCCTTGCCCGGGACGGGTGTGCGTGCCCCGGAATGGGCATGCCGGACGGCGCGGGTCCGAAGAGGTGAGAGGGGTCGGACAGGGGCATCCGACCTAGGGTGGAAGGAGTGCGAAGTCGGCGGCTGTTGGCCGAAAGTTTGCCCCCGATTGTCGGCGGCGGCACTCCGGGTGATCAATTCCGGTGGACGCCCGCCGGGGTGGCGGCGAAGATCTTCGCGACAGCTCTGTGACAAAGGGCGCCGGTCTCACAAGAGTCGGGGCGCGCCCGGTCGCGGCACTCGGCACAGCGCCTCGAGGCGATGTCGCGCGGCACGAGTCCGGTTGGCTGTGTGTCGCGATTATCCACTTTGCGGACCCTCGCACGTTACGCCGCTCCTTGACGGGCAGTCCTTGAACGAAGAGGCGCCGGACGCCCCCTGGCGCACTCTATGCGATAGCTGTCGACCTGCTGAAAGCGGCTCAGGAGCCCTGTTGTGCACGGTAGGTCGTGAGTGATCGGCTGCGGGTGACCTCCGCCGGTCGCGGCGTCCTCGGGCGCCCGCGGACGGCGCCCGTCCGCTTCTCCTGGGCGGCATCCGCCCGACATCTGCGGGTCGTCCCGCGGTAACCCGGGTGACGCCGGGGCGCACCCGGAGCGGAGTGCGCGGCCGGGGGATTTCCGGTCGGCCGCCGTCCCGCTTACCGGTGCGGAACGCGTGAGTCCGCATCGGCGCAATGGGGTTGCCGGAAACAGATGAGCACGGCGAAGCGGACTTCCGCGGGCCTCGGCCCGTGCGAACCCGACGCGTCCCCCACGCTTGTGACGGACGCGGCCGGTGCGCGGTGCGCCGCATCCGCTCTCGGATCGACCGGGAGCGCCGGCCGGATGATGTTTCCGGCACATTCGAGCAATGTTTCCCTACCCGTGCCGCGCCGCCGCGGGTGATGCGGCGATGGCGTGGAGTGGTTGTCGCCATCGCCTCTCATATTGCCTGCACTTCCTTCGCATAGGCAGGGGATTCGGGGTCGTCTGTGTGCGGAATCCGCCGAATTTCGCTACAAGAAGGTCGCATGGACTTCACCGACGCCGGGGGGCGATGTGGTGCATGTGGCTGATGTGGTCACTCGACGTGAATCGACGGCAGACGGGTCGACGGGCGGGCCTTCAGCCCGCAGAATCGAACGACCATGGCGCGCGGATAACGCGGAGCCGGGGCGAGCAGCCGGGGGATGAGGCGGAGGCCGTCACCGTCCCCCCTCCGGCGCGCCGCGCGCAACGCCGGCGGGAGCCGTTTCCCGATCGTGGTTGCCGGCGATCCGGCCGCGGCGGCATAGGCGGCCCGGCCCGCGCATCCCCGGTGGACCGGGAAGCAGACCCGCGACCCGGAGGGGCGCGCCACGTTTAGGGGCGGGCAGGGGTTGGGGCTCTATTTCCGCCTGCGTAGCGTTCCGGGCAATCGCGCGTCGCCGTGTCGGCGCCCTCTCGACCCGGGGTGGCTTTGGTGGGTAAGCAGGAGAAGCTTCTTGACCACCTCCAGAGTGCTACCACGAAGCCGAACGCCCCCAGGGTGCGCACCACCCGGACGGAGCGCCCCGAGCCGGAGCCGATCGCCGTGGTCGCGGCGGAGTGCCGCTGCCCGGCCGTGCCCGCGGACGAGCCGCGCGTGCCGCTCGTGTTCCCCGGCCGCCCCGTAGGAGACACCGTTCCCGCCGCTCCCACGGCGCGCCCCGACTGCCTCCGCTGCCGGACGCCCTCGGGGCGGACGCCGGCCACGGCCGGCCCGCGCCGGAGGCAGCGTTCCGGCGAGGCCCCTGGCCCGGCCGTGGGATGCCGGGCACACTCCGCACCCCGGCGGGCGACTGCTTCGCCCCCGGCCGGGAGCGCGCCCCCAGGACCACCCGCACCACCGGCGAGCCGCTCGCGGCGCTCGGCACAGGAAGCGTCCGAGCTACGGGACCCCCGGTGATCCCCACGCAGCCCGAGAAACCCGGAACCGCAGCCGAGAACGATCCGACCGCAGACGGTCGAGAGATGGTTGGAGAAATGGCGCCCACGCCCACGGCCAAGGGAACTGTTCCCTTCCGGGAGCACGCGACCTGGTACCGCGTCACCGGACAGCCCAAAACGGGCCGTCCGGCCCTCGTCGTCGTGCACGGTGGCCCAGGGTCCACCCACGACTACCTGCTCCCGCTGACCGTCTTCGCCGACCGCGGCTGGCCCGTGGTGCACTACGACCAGCTCGGCAACGGGGGGTCCACCCACCTCCCGGACGCCGACCCCGGCTTCTGGACCCCCGAGCTCTTCCTCGACGAGCTCGACAACCTGCTCCACCGGCTCGACATCGCCGACGACTACGTGCTGTTCGGCCAGTCGTGGGGTGGCTTGCTGGCCGCCAAGCACGCCTCGGCACGCCCCGCCGGCCTGCGCGGCCTCGTCATCGCCAACTCGCCCGCCTCCTACCCGCTGTGGCTCCAGGAGATGGACGTGCTGCGCGCCCAGCTTCCGCCCGGCGTCGACGCGACGCTGCGGAAGCACGAGGCGGCCGGCACCACCGACAGCGAGGAGTACCTGGAGGCGATGCAGGTCTTCTACCGCCGGCACGTCTGTCGCATCGATCCGCTGCCGGGCGAGCTGATGGCCTCGTACATCGAGACCTGGACCGACCCGACGGTGTACCGCACCATGAACGGCCCCAACGAGTTCCACGTGATCGGCACCCTGCGCGACTGGGGGGTGATCGACTGCCTGCCCGACATCCAGGTGCCCACCCTGGTCATCTCGGGCCGGCACGACGAGGCGACCCCGGTCACCGTGCGGCCCTTCCAGGAGCTCATCCCGAACGCCCGCTGGGAGATCTTCGAGGACTCCAGCCACGCCACCCACTTCGAGGAGCCCGAGCGCTTCACCGAGGTGCTCGGTGAATTTCTTGACACGGTCGGCGCGAACGGCGCGCGGACCACGACAGTGAGCGGAGGCTGAGACGGCGGTGGATGCCAAGGTCGAAGAGATCATTGAGGCACTGCGCGGCTCGCTCGTCGAGAACGAGCGGCTGAAGCGGGACAACCAGAGCCTGCGTGCCACCGCCGAGGACGCCACGGAGCCCATCGCGATCATCGGCATGGCCTGCCGCTTCCCCGGAGGCGTCACGTCTCCCGAGGAGCTGTGGACGCTGGTCGACGAGGGCCGTGACGCGATCGGTCCCTTCCCGACCGACCGCGGCTGGGACCTGGGCGAGCTGTACGACCCGGAGCCGGGGAAGCCCGGCAAGACCTACGTCCGCGACGGCGGATTCCTGTACGACGCCGCGCTGTTCGATCCGGACTTCTTCCGGATCAGCCCGCGCGAGGCCCTCTCCATGGACCCCCAGCAGCGGCTGCTGCTCGAGATCACCTGGGAGGCCATGGAGCGCGCGGGCCTCGACCCGGCGTCGCTCCGCGGCAGCCGCACCGGCGTGTTCGCCGGCGCGATGTACCACGACTACGGCGTCACCAGCAGTGACGGCAGCCTCGTCTCGGGGCGAGTCGCCTACACCCTCGGCCTCGAAGGCCCCGCGGTCACCGTCGACACCGCCTGCTCCTCCTCGCTCGTGGCGCTCCAGTGGGCCTCGCAGGCCCTGCGCTCCGGGGAGTGCACGCTGGCGCTTGCCGGTGGCGTCAGCATCATGGCCACGCCCGAGACGTTCGTCGAGTTCAGCGAGCAGCGCGGGCTCTCGCCCGACGGCCGCTGCCGTTCGTTCGCCGCCGGTGCCGACGGCACCGGCTGGGGCGAGGGCGCCGGCATCCTGCTGCTCGAAAAGCTGTCGGACGCGCGCCGCAACGGGCACCAGGTGCTCGCGATCGTGCGGGGCAGCGCGGTCAACCAGGACGGCGCGTCGAACGGCTTCTCCGCGCCCAACGGCCCCTCCCAGCGCCGCGTGATCAAGCAGGCGCTCGCCGCGGCCGGGCTGACGCCCGCCGACATCGACACCATGGAGGGCCACGGCACGGGCACCACCCTCGGTGACCCGATCGAGGCGCAGGCGCTGCTCGCCACCTACGGCCAGGACCGGCACGAGGACCAGCCGCTCTGGCTCGGTTCGATCAAGTCGAACATCGGCCACACCCAGGCCGCCGCCGGCGTCGCCGGCATCATCAAGATGGTCGAGGCCATGCGCCACGGCGTGCTGCCGCGGACGCTCCACGTCGACGAGGCGACGCCGCAGGTGGACTGGGCAGCCGGCAACGTCCGCCTGCTCACCGACGCCCTGCCCTGGCCCGACGCGGGCCGCCCGCGCCGCGCCGCCATCTCCTCCTTCGGCGTCAGCGGCACCAACGCGCACGTGATCATCGAGCAGGGCGAGCCGGTCGTCGACGGCGCGCCCGCACCCGTCGCGGGCGGCGAGGGCGCGCAGGCGCCGAGCCCCGCGGTGCTCTCGCCCGTCGTTCCCGCCTGGCTGGTGTCCGGCCGCAGCACCGCGGCTCTCGCGAGCCAGGCCGGCCGGCTGCGTGAACATGTCGTGACGCGGCCCGGGGTGGCCGTCGGTGACGTGGCGTGGTCGCTCGCGGCGAAGCGCGCGTCCTTCGAGCACCGCGCCGTGGTGGTCGGCGCCGGGTGCGACGAACTGCTCGCGGGTCTCGCCGCGGTGGCGACGGAGCAGCCCGCGGCTGGCGTGGTGTCGGGCGAGGTGGTGCCCGGCGGCGTCGGCGCGACCGTCTTCGTCTTCCCGGGTCAGGGTTCGCAGTGGATCGGTATGGGCCGTGAGCTGGCGGCTGTGTCGCCGGTGTTCGCTGCGCGTCTTGCCGAGGCCGGGGCGGCGCTTGCGCCGTTCGTGGACTGGGAGCTGAACGCTGTGCTCGCGGGTGAGCACGGGTTCGAGGCCGCGGATGTGGTGCAGCCGGCGCTGTGGGCGGTGATGGTGTCGCTGGCCGCGGTCTGGGAGGCGGCCGGTGTCGTTCCCGACGCGGTCGTCGGTCACTCGCAGGGTGAGATTGCCGCCGCCGCGGTGGCGGGCATCCTGTCCCTGGAGGACGCGGCGAAGGTGGTGGCGTTGCGCAGCAGGACGCTTGCGGCGCTTGCCGGTCGTGGTGGGATGCTGTCGATCGCGGAGTCGGCGGACGCGGTGCGCGAGCGCATCGCCCCCTTCGGTGAGCGCCTGTCGATCGCGGCGGTGAACGGGCCGCGGGCGACGGTGGTCTCCGGTGAGCCGGAGGCGCTGCGTGAGGTGCAGGAGTCGTGCGGCGAGTCGGTGCGTACCCGGATGGTTCCGGTGGACTACGCCTCGCACAGCCCGCAGGTGGACGAGCTGCGGGACGAGATTCTGTCCGTCCTGGCGGGCATCACCCCGCGCGAGGCTCGCATCCCGATGGTCTCCGCGCTCAGTGGCGAGTGGCTGAACGGCCCGGAGATGGACCCCGGCTACTGGTTCGCCTCGCTGCGCGAGACGGTCGAGTTCGACCGCGCGATCCAGATCCTGGGCGAGGCCGGGCACGGTGTCTTCATCGAGGCGTCCCCGCACCCGGTGCTCACCGGCGCGATCGGCGACAGCCTGGAGGAGCGCTTCCCCGTCGTGGTCGGCACGCTGCGGCGCGAGGACGGCGGCGCCGAGCGCCTGCTGACCTCGTTCGCCGAGGCGTACGTCCGCGGCGTGGCCGTCGACTGGACGGGCATCCTGGGCGGCGGCGCGAGTGTCGACCTGCCCACCTACGCCTTCCAGCGCGGCCGCTTCTGGCGCAAGGCGGAGCAGCCCGCGGGCGGCTCCGCCCGCAAGGGCGACGCCGAGTTCTGGGCCGCGATCGAGCAGGGCGACCTGGACGAACTCGCCGCGACGCTCGGCGTCGACGGCGGCAGGCTGACCGAGGTCCTGCCTGCGCTGACCGACTACCGGCGGCGCAGCAGGCTCGACGCGGTGGTCGCCGACTGGCGTTACCGGATCACCTGGCTCCCGGTCGCCGACGCCGACGCGGTCTTGTCGGGGACATGGCTTGTCGTCGGTGACGGCGCGGACGCGGAGTCGGCCGCGCGGGCGCTCGCCGAGCGCGGCGCCGAGGTCGTCACCGTCGCCGGTCCCGAGGGGATCGACGCGTCCGTGACCGCGGGCGTCGCCGGCGTGCTCTCGGCACTCGCCCTGAACGAGGTGCCGCACCCCGAGCACTCCGTCGTGCCCGCCGGCCTGCTGGCCACGGTGGAGCTGGTCCGCGCCCTGGGCGCGGCCGGTGTCGAGGCACCGCTGTGGGTGCTGACCCGCGGTGCGGTCGGCACCGGGCCGGGCGAGCCGGTCGTGAACCCGGCGCAGGCGCAGGTCTGGGGCCTCGGCGTGACGGCGGGTCTCGAACTCGCCGAGCGCTGGGGCGGTCTGATCGACCTGCCCGCGGAGTCCGACGCGCGGACCGGCTCGCGTCTCGTCGCCGTCCTCGCCGACGGCGGCGAGGACCAGGTGGCGCTGCGCTCGCGCGGCGTCCTCGGACGCCGGCTGGAGCGCGCCGGGCGTCCCGTCGCCCGCCGGGAGTGGAGCCCGCGCGGCGCCGTCCTGGTGACCGGTGGCACGAGCGGCGTGGGCGCCATCACCGCCGAGTGGGTCGTCGAGCGCGGCGCCGAGCGCGTCGTACTCAGCAGCCGCTCGGGACCTGCCGCCGCGGACGTGGCGCGGCTCGCCGCCTCGATCGCGGCCGCCGGTGCCGCGGTGGACGTGGTCGCCTCGGACACGGCTGACCGCGAGGCGACGAACGGGCTTCTGACCTGGATCGACGCCACCGGTGTGTCCCTTTCCTCGGTGCTGCACGCCGCAGGTGTCGGCACGGGCAGGCCCGTCGAGGAGCTCGGGGCCGCCGACCTGGCGGAGCTGCTCTCGGCGAAGGCCGGCGGCGCCGCCGTGCTCGACGAGCTCACCGCGGACCGGGAGCTGGACGCGTTCGTCCTCTTCTCCTCCGGCGCCGGCACCTGGGGCAGCGGCGGCCTGGCCGCCTACGGTGCGGCCAACGCCTACCTCGACGCGCTCAGCGACCACCGCCGCGCCCGCGGCGCGGTCGCCACGTCGATCGCCTGGGGCCTGTGGACCGGCGTCGGCATGGCCGCCGGCGGCGGCGGTGAGCGGCTGTCCGAGTTCGGCATGGAGGGCATCGACGCCGAGCGCGGCATGCGCGCGCTGGGCCAGGTGCTCGACGCCGACGAGGGCGCGGTCGCCGTCGCCGGCTTCGACTGGGCGCGCTTCGTGCCGACGTACACCCTGCGTCGGACGAGCCCGCTGCTCTCCGCGCTGCCCGAGGTCCGCGAGATCCTCGCGGCCGAGGCCGGCACCAGCGCCGTCGCGGGCGGCTCCGAGTTCGTGGCACGCCTCTCCGGCCTCTCGGTGGCCGACCAGCGGCAGACGCTGACGGATCTCGTCCGCGGCCACGCCGCCGCGGTGCTCGGCCACGACGCGGCCGGGGACGTCTCCTCGCAGCGGGCCTTCAAGGACCTGGGCTTCGACTCGGTCCGCGCGGTCGAGCTGCGCAACCGCCTGTCGACGGCCGCCGGTGTTCGGCTGCCCTCGACGATGATCTTCGACTACCCCAACGCCGACGCGCTCGCCGAGTTCATGCGGAGCGAGCTGGTCGGCACCGCGCAGGACGAAGGCGCGGTGCAGGTGGTGGCCGCCGCCGGTGGCGAGCCGATCGCCATCGTCGGCATGGGCTGCCGCTACCCGGGCGACGTCCGCGGGCCCGAGCAGTTCTGGGACCTGCTGACGTCCGGGACCGACGCGATCGCCGGCTTCCCGATCGACCGAGGCTGGGAGGCGTTCGAGGAGGAGTTCGGCGGCGAGGCGGTCCGCGCCGGCGAGGCGTACGTCCGCCAGGGCGGCTTCGTCTACGACGTGGCCGACTTCGATGCCGGGTTCTTCGGCATCAACCCGCGCGAGGCGCTGGCGATGGACCCGCAGCAGCGGCTGCTTCTCGAGACCACGTGGGAGGCGATCGAGCGGGCCGGGCTGGCCCCGACCTCGCTGCACGGCTCCGCCACCGGTGTCTTCATCGGCGCCAACCACTCCGGATACACCTCCGTGCTGCCGATCGACGACCAGAGCCTCAACGGCTACCGGATCACCGGCAACGTGACGGCGGTCCACTCCGGCCGCATCTCCTACGTCCTGGGCCTCACCGGCCCCGCCGTCACCGTCGACACGGCCTGCTCCTCGTCCCTCGTCGCGCTGCACCAGGCGGTGCAGGCGCTGCGCTCGGGCGAGTGCACGATGGCGCTCGCCGGCGGTGTCGCGGTCATGACCTCGCCCGACGCCTTCATGGACTTCTCCGAGCAGGGCGGCATGGCCTCCAGCGGCCGGAGCAAGGCGTTCTCCGAGGAGGCCGACGGCATCGGCTGGGGCGAGGGCGCCGGCATCATCGTGCTGGAGCGCCTCTCCGAGGCGAAGCGCAACGGGCACCAGGTGCTCGCGGTCATCCGCGGCTCGGCCGTCAACCAGGACGGCGCCTCCAACGGCCTGTCCGCCCCCAACGGCCCCTCGCAGCGCCGCGTCATCCGCGCCGCCCTCGCCAACGCGCAGGTCACGGCCGCCGAGGTCGACGTCGTCGAGGCGCACGGCACCGGCACCACCCTCGGTGACCCCATCGAGGCGCAGGCGCTGCTCGCCACCTACGGCCAGGAGCGCACCGAGGACAAGCCGCTGTGGCTCGGCTCGGTGAAGTCCAACATCGGCCACACGCAGGAAGCGGCCGGCGTCGCGGGCATCATCAAGATGGTGCTCGCCATGCGGCACGGCCTGCTGCCGCGGACCCTGCACGCCGAGCAGCCCTCCACGCACGTCGAATGGTCGACCGGACACGTGCGGTTGCTCCGCGAAGCGGTGGAGTGGCCCGCGGGCGAGCAGCCGCGGCGCGCGGGCATCTCGGCCTTCGGTATCGGCGGCACCAACGTCCACGTGATCCTGGAGGAGGCGCCCGCCCCCTCCGAGGTTCCCGAGCTCCCCCCGGCGGAGGCCGGCGGAGAGCCGGCGCTGCCGGTGCTCGCCGACGCGGTCCCGCTCGTGGCCTGGCCCGTCTCGGGCCAGAGCGCGCAGGCCCTCGCGGGCCAGGCGGGCCGGCTGCGCGAACACGCCGTGGCATCCCCCGCGGTGCCGGCCGGCGACGTGGCGTGGTCGCTCGCCACGACCCGCTCGGCGTTCCAGCACCGCGCGGTGGTGCTCGGCGGCGAGCGCGAGGAACTGCTCGCCGGTCTGACCGCGGTCGCCACCGGCCAGCCGGTCCCCGGCGTGGTGACGGGCGAGGTCTCCCCGGCCGGGGTGGGCAAGACGGTGTTCGTCTTCCCGGGTCAGGGTTCGCAGTGGATCGGCATGGGCCGTGAACTGGCCGAGGTCTCGCCGGTGTTCGCGGCGCGGCTCGCCGAGTGCGCCGCGGCGCTCGCGCCGTTCGTGGACTGGGAGCTCGACGACGTCCTGGCGGGCCGGCACGGGTTCGAGGCCGCCGACGTGGTCCAGCCCGCGCTGTGGGCGGTCATGGTCTCCCTCGCGGAGGTCTGGCGTGCGGCCGGCGTGCGGCCGGACGCCGTCGTCGGCCACTCGCAGGGTGAGATCGCCGCCGCCGCGGTGGCGGGGATTCTGTCCCTGGAGGACGCGGCGAAGGTGGTGGCGTTGCGCAGCAGGACGCTTGCGGCGCTTGCCGGTCGTGGGGGGATGCTGTCGATCGCGGAGTCGGCGGACGCGGTGCGCGTGCGCATAGCCTCCTACGGCACGCGCCTGTCGATCGCGGCGGTCAACGGCCCCCGGGCGACGGTCGTCTCCGGTGAGCCCGACGCGCTGCGCGAGGTGCAGGAGTCGTGCGGCGAGTCGGTGCGCACCCGGATGATCCCGGTGGACTACGCCTCGCACAGCCCCCAGGTCGACGAGCTCCGCGAGGAGATCCTCGCCGCCCTGGCCGGCATCGCCCCGCGCGAGACCCGCATCCCGATGATCTCCGCCATGAGCGGCGCCACGATCGCGGGACCCGAGCTCGACCCGGGCTACTGGTACGCCAGCCTGCGCGAGACCGTCGAGTTCGACCGGGCCGTCCGTACGCTGGGCGACGCGGGACACGGCGTGTTCGTCGAGGTCTCGCCGCACCCGGTGCTCGCGGGCGCGATCGGCGACAGCCTGGCGGAGCGCTCCTCCGTCGTGGTCGGCACGCTGCGGCGCGAGGACGGCGGCGCCGAGCGCCTGCTGACCTCGTTCGCCGAGGCGTACGTGGGCGGCGTCGCCGTCGACTGGGCGGATGTCCTGGGCGGCGGCGAGACCGTCGACCTGCCCACCTACGCCTTCCAGCGCCGCAGGTTCTGGCCCGAGGTCCGCTCCGCGAAGCGGGCCGCCTGGTCGGTGGACGACTGGCGCTACCGCATCACCTGGCAGCCGACCGGCGGGGACGGCTCCGCCGTCCTGTCCGGCACCTGGCTGCTCGTCGGCGAGGCCGCCGAGGCACCGGAGATCGCCGACGCGCTGACGCGGCACGGCGCCGAGGTGGTCCGCACGACGCTCGACGGCATCGGCGAGGCCGCGTTCACGGAGCTGAGCGGCGTCGTGTCGCTGCTCGCCCTGGACGAGGCCCCCTCCGCCGACCACCCGTGGGTGCCGCGCGGCACCGCGGGCACGGTCGACCTCGTCCGTGCCCTGCACGAGGCCGGCGCCGACACCCCGCTGTGGATCGTCACCCGCGGCGCGGTGCAGACCGGCGCGGGCGAGGTCACCGCCAGCCCGGCTCAGGCCCAGGTCTGGGGCCTCGGCCGCGCGGTCGGGCTCGAACGCCCCGCCTTCTGGGGCGGACTCGTCGACCTGCCGGCCGCGATCGACGCCAGGACCGGCACGCGGCTCGCCGCGGTCCTCGCGGACGGCCGCGAGGACCAGGTCGCGCTGCGCGAGTCCGGTACCTTCATCCGGCGCCTGGTGCACGCCGAGGCGCGCCGCGCCGAGCCGGTGGAGTGGAACCCGCGTGGCACGGTCCTGCTGACCGGCGGCACCGGAGTGATCGGTGTCAGCGTCGGCGTGTGGCTCGCCGAGCGCGGCGCGCCCCGCGTCGTGCTGACCTCCCGCTCGGGTCCCTCCGCCCCGAAGCTCGCGCAGCTCGCCGCCTCGGTGGCCCAGGCGGGCTCCGACGTCGAGGTGATCAGTTGCGACCTGGGTGTCCAGCAGCAGGTCACCGACATGGTCGCCTGGCTCGAAGAGTCGGGTCCCGGCCTGTCGACCGTGCTGCACTCGGCCAATTCGCCGTACCTGGCGCGGGTCGAGGACACCACCAGGGACGGCCTCGCCGCCGCCCTCGGCGCCAAGGCCGCGGGCGCGGTGCACCTGGACGTGGCGACGGCGGGTCTCGACCTCGACGAGTTCGTGCTCTTCTCGTCGATCTCCGCGACCTGGGGCAGCAACGACCACGGCGCGTACGCCGCCGGCAACTCGTTCCTCGACGCCTTCGCCGAGGTGCGGCGGGCCCGCGGCCTGCCGACCACCTCCATCGCCTGGGGGGTCTGGGACTCCCAGGACTGGGACGCCGTCGACGCGGCCCTCGACCAGGGCGCGGGCCGGGTGACGCCCACCCGTCTGCGCCGGCAGGGCATGAACTTCCTCGACGTGGACCGGGCGCTCACCGCCCTGGGACAGGTCCTCGGCGACGACGAGACGTTCATCGCGGTCGCCGACGTGGAGTGGGAGCGGTTCGCCCCGGTCTTCTGCGCCTCGCGTCCGCGCCCGCTGCTCGACACGATCCCGGAGGCGCGCGAGGAGACCGACCTCGCCGGGCCCGCCGCCGTGCGGGCTGCGGAGCGCGGCGAGTACGCGCTGCGGCTCGCCTCGCTGTCGCTGGCCGAGCGCCGCCGCACCGTCATCGACCTGGTGCGTTCACACGCCACCGCCGTACTCGGCCACGAGTCCGTGGCCGAGGTGCCGGCCGAGCGCGCGTTCCGGGACGTCGGCTTCGACTCGCTGACGGCGGTGGAGCTGCGCAACCGGCTCAACACCGCGGCCGGCGTGAAGCTGCCCTCCACGGTGGTCTTCGACCACCCCAACCCCACCGCCCTGGCCGAGGAGATCCTCTCCGAGCTGTTCGGGGTGGCGGACGCCGGACCGACCGTGACGGTGTCCGGGTCGGCCCCCTCCGAGCCGATCGCGATCGTCGGCATGGCCTGCCGCTACCCGGGCGGGGTGCGCAGCCCCGAGGAGCTGTGGCACCTGCTCTCCTCGGGCGGCGACGCGATCTCCGGCTTCCCGGTCGACCGCGGCTGGGACGTCGAGGGGCTCTTCGACCCGGACCCGGACGCCGAGGACTCGACGTACGTGGTCGAGGGCGGCTTCCTGTCGGGCGCCGCGGAGTTCGACGCCGGGTTCTTCGGGATCAGCCCGCGTGAGGCGCTGGCGATGGACCCGCAGCAGCGCCTGATGCTGGAGACCTCGTGGGAGGCGATCGAGCGCTCCGGCATCGACCCGGCCTCGCTCAAGGGCTCCGGCACGGGCGTCTACGTCGGTGCCGCCACCTCCGGCTACATCGCCGCCGTGGGCGGCGAGGCCGAGGCCCAGGCGCACCTGATCACGGGCAACGCGCTGAGCGTGCTCTCCGGCCGCATCTCCTACACCCTCGGCCTGACGGGCCCCGCCGTCTCGGTGGACACCGCCTGCTCCTCGTCGCTGGTCGCGCTCCACCAGGCGGTCACCGCGCTGCGCGGCGGCGAGTGCTCGATGGCCCTGGCCGGTGGCGTCCTCGTGATGGCCGACCCGAGCGAGTTCGTGGGCTTCTCGCGGCTCCGGGCGCTCTCCTCCGACGGGCGTTGCCGTGCCTTCGGCGACGAGGCCGACGGCATGGGCATGGCCGAGGGCGCCGGCATGGTGATGCTGGAGCGCCTCTCGGACGCGCGCCGCAACGGGCACCAGGTGCTCGCGGTGATCCGCGGCAGCGCGATCAACCAGGACGGTGCCTCCAACGGCCTGTCCGCGCCGAACGGTCCCTCGCAGCGCCGCGTCATCCGCGCCGCCCTCGCCAACGCGCAGATCTCGGCGGCGGACGTCGACGCCGTGGAGGCGCACGGCACGGGCACCACACTGGGTGACCCGATCGAGGCGCAGGCGCTGCTGGCCACCTACGGCCAGGAGCGGCACGGCGACGACCCGCTGTGGATCGGTTCGATCAAGTCGAACATCGGCCACGCGCAGCAGGCCGCCGGTGTCGCCGGTGTCATCAAGATGGTGCTCGCGCTCAACCACGGCCTGCTGCCCCGGACGCTGCACGCCGACACCCCTTCGTCGCACGTCGACTGGGCATCCGGCAACGTGCGGGTCCTCCAGGAGGCGCGGGACTGGCAGCCGGGTGACCGGCCGCGGCGCGCGGGTGTCTCGGCGTTCGGCATCAGCGGCACCAACGCGCACCTGATCATCGAAGAGGCACCGGCGGAGACGGGGGCGCCCGAGGCGGCCCCGGAGACCGGCGGCGAGCCGAAGCTGCCGGTGCTCGCCCCCGCCGTGCCCGCGTGGCTCGTCTCGGGCCGCAGCGCCGTGGCCCTCGCCGGCCAGGCCGGCCGGCTGCGGGAGCACGCGGTGGCGTCGCCCGAGGTTCCGGTGGCCGACGTGGCGTGGTCGCTCGCCACCTCGCGCACGGTCTTCGAGCACCGCGCCGTGGTGCTCGGCGGCGAGCGCGAGGAGCTGCTCGCGGGCCTCGCCGCCGTGGCCACGGAGCAGCCCGTGGCCGGAGTGGTGACCGGCGAGGTCTCCCCGGCCGGGGTGGGCAAGACGGTGTTCGTCTTCCCGGGGCAGGGTTCGCAGTGGATCGGCATGGGCCGTGAACTGGCGGAGCTCTCCCCGGTCTTCGCGGCGAAGCTCGCCGAGTGCGCCGCGGCGCTCGCCCCCCACGTGGAGTGGGAGCTGAACGACGTCCTGGCGGGCCGGCACGGGTTCGAGGCCGCCGACGTGGTGCAGCCCGCGCTGTGGGCCGTGATGGTCTCCCTCGCGGAGGTCTGGCAGGCGGCGGGCGTCGTTCCCGACGCGGTGGTGGGTCACTCGCAGGGCGAGATCGCCGCCGCCGCGGTCGCGGGCATCCTCTCCCTGGAGGACGCGGCGCGGGTCGTCGCGCTGCGGAGCTGGACGCTCGCGGCGCTCGCGGGGCGCGGCGGGATGCTGTCGATCGCCGAGTCCGCGGACGCGGTGCGCGAGCGCATCGCCTCGTACGGCGACCGGCTCTCGGTCGCGGCGGTGAACGGCCCGCGGGCGACGGTCGTCTCCGGCGACCCCGACGCCCTGCGCGAACTGGTCGACGCCTGCGGCGAGTCGGTCCGCACCCGGATGATCCCGGTGGACTACGCCTCCCACGGTCCGCAGGTGGAGGAGCTGCGCGAGGAGATCCTCACCGCACTCGACGGGATCGTGCCGGGCACGGCGCGCGTCCCGATGGTCTCCGCGGTGACCGGCGCATGGCTCGCGGGCACCGAGATGGACCCCGGCTACTGGTTCACCTCGCTGCGCGAGACGGTCGAGTTCGACCGCGCGATCCAGATCCTGGGCGAGGCCGGGCACGGCGTCTTCGTCGAGGTCTCCCCGCACCCGGTGCTCGCCGGTGCGATCGGTGACAGCCTCGAAGAGCGCCTCCCCGTCGTCGTCGGCACGCTGCGGCGCGAGGACGGCGGCGCCGAGCGCCTGCTCGCCTCGTTCGCCGAGGCGTACGTCCGCGGCGTGGCCGTCGACTGGGCGGGCATCCTGGGCGGCGGCGTGAGTGTCGACCTGCCCACCTACGCCTTCCAGCGTGGCCGCTTCTGGCCGAGCACCGTCGTCGAGCGGCCGACGCTCGCCGCAGCCGGGAGCACCCCGGCCGAGGCCGGCTTCTGGACGGCCGTCGAGCAGGGCGACGCCGGCACGCTGGCCGAGCTGCTCGGCGTGGACCCGAACGAGGCCGCCCTCGGTGCGCTGACGGACTGGCGCCGTCGCGAGCGTGCCGAATCGGCGGTCGCCGACTGGCGCTACCGGATCACCTGGGCCCCGGTCGCCGACTCCGAGGCGGTGCTCCCGGGCAGGTGGCTCGTCGTGGGCACCGGCGTCGACGCCGGGCTGCTCGGCGGGGCGCTGGCCGAGCGCGGCGCGGAGATCGTCGCCGTCGCCGGCCCCGGTGAGATCGACGCGTCCGTGGCCGCCGGCGTCGCCGGCGTGCTCTCGACGCTGGCACTCGACGGCGAACGGCTCGCAGGCGACAGCGTCGTCTCGGCCGGTTCCCTCGCCACCGTGGAGCTGCTGCGGGCGCTGGGCGAGGCCGGCATCGAGGCACCGCTGTGGGTGCTGACGCGCGGTGCCGTGGGCACCGGCGCGGGCGAGCCGGCCGTGAGCCCGACGCAGGCCCAGGTGTGGGGTCTCGGCGTGGTGGCGGGTCTCGAACTTGGCGGGCGCTGGGGCGGTCTGATCGACCTGCCCGAGGTGCTCGACGCGCGGGTCGGAGCCCGCCTCGTCACCGTGCTCGCCGGAGCGGGCGAGGACCAGGTGGCGCTGCGTGCGCGCGGCATTCTCGGGCGGAGGCTCGAGCGTGCGGGCCGTCCGGTGGTCCGGGCGGAGTGGGCGCCGCGTGGCACGGTGCTGGTGACCGGTGGCACGAGCGGTGTGGGCGCGATCACCGCCGAGTGGGTGGTCGGGCGCGGCGCCGAGCGCGTCGTGCTGACCAGCCGTTCCGGCCCGGCAGCCGCCGGAGTCGCCGCCTTGGCGGCCTCCCTCGCGGCCTCGGGCGCGACGGTGGACGTGGTTGCGTCCGACATCGGCGACCGCGAGTCGACCGCCGGGCTTCTGACCTGGATCGACGCCACCGGTGTGTCCCTTTCCTCGGTGCTGCACGCCGCCGGTGTCGGCGGCCGCAAGCCGGTCGAGGAGGTCGAGGCGGCCGACTTGGCGGAGCTGTTGTCGGCGAAGGCCGGCGGCGCCGCCGCGCTGGACGAGCTGACCGCCGACCGGGAGCTGGACGCGTTCGTCCTCTTCTCCTCGGGCGCGGGCACCTGGGGCAGCGGCGGCCTGGCCGCCTACGCCGCCGCCAACGCCCACCTCGACGCGCTCTGCGACAACCGCCGCGCCCGCGGCGCGGTCGCCACGTCGATCGCGTGGGGCCTGTGGGCCGGCGTCGGCATGGCGGCCGGTGCCGAGCGGCTGCTCGACTACGGCATGGACGGCATCGACGCCGAGCGCGGCATGCGCGCGCTGGGCCAGGTGCTCGACGCGGACGAGGGCGCGGTCGCCGTCGCCGGCTTCGACTGGGCGCAGTTCGTGCCGACCTACACCTTCCGCCGCCCCAGCCCGCTGCTCTCCGCGCTGCCCGAGGTCCGCGAGATCCTCGCGGCCGAGGCCGGCGTCGCGGCGGAGCCCGGCGCCGGGGCCGGCGGTTCGGAACTTGCCGCACGGCTCACCGGCCTGTCGGTCGCCGACCAGCGGCAGACGCTGACGGAGCTGGTCCGCGGCCACGCCGCGGCCGTGCTCGGGCACGAGTCCGCGCAGGACGTGCTGTCGCAGCGGGCCTTTAAGGACCTGGGCTTCGACTCGGTCGGCGCGGTCGAGCTGCGCAACCGCCTCTCGGCGGCGGCCGGCGTCAGGCTGCCGTCGACGATGATCTTCGACTACCCGAACGCCGCCGCGCTCGCCGAGTACATCCGCGGCGAACTCGTCGGCGCCGCCGACGGTTCCGCCCAGGGCGAGGGCGCGGTGCAGGTCCTGGCCGCGGCCGTGGGCGAGCCCATCGCCATCGTCGGCATGGGCTGCCGGTTCCCGGGCGATGTCCGCGGGCCCGAGCAGTTCTGGGACCTCATCACCGCGGGCACGGACGCCGTCGGCGAGTTCCCGACCGACCGCGGCTGGGACGCCTACGAGCAGGAGTTCGGCGGCGAGGCGGTCCGCGCCGGACAGGCGTACGCCAGGCAGGGCGGCTTCGTCTACGACGTGGCCGACTTCGACGCGGGCTTCTTCGGGATCAATCCGCGCGAGGCGCTGGCGATGGACCCGCAGCAGCGGCTGTTGCTCGAGACCTCGTGGGAGGCGATCGAGCGGGCCGGGCTGCCCCCGACCTCGCTCCACGGCACGGCCACCGGTGTCTTCATCGGCGCCAGCCACTCGGGCTACGAGAGCGCCCTGCCCATGGACGACCGGAGCCTGCACGGCTACCGGCTCACCGGCGCCATCTCCTCCGTCGCCTCCGGCCGCATCTCCTACGTCCTGGGCCTCACCGGTCCGGCACTCACGGTCGACACGGCCTGCTCCTCCTCGCTCGTGGCCCTGCACCAGGCGGTGCAGTCGCTGCGCTCCGGCGAGTGCTCGATGGCGCTGGCCGGCGGTGTCGCGGTGATGACCTCGCCCGGCGCGTTCATGGAGTTCTCCGAGCAGGGCGGCATGGCCTCCAGCGGTCGGAGCAAGGCGTTCTCCGACGACGCCGACGGCATCGGCTGGGGCGAGGGCGCCGGCATGATCCTGTTGGAGCGCCTCTCGGACGCGCGCCGCAACGGGCACCAGGTGCTCGCGGTCATCCGCGGCTCGGCCGTCAACCAGGACGGTGCGTCGAACGGCCTGTCCGCCCCGAACGGCCCCTCGCAGCGCCGCGTCATCCGCGCCGCGCTCGCCAACGCGCAGGTCTCGGCGGCCGAGGTCGACGTGGTCGAGGCGCACGGCACCGGCACCTCGCTCGGTGACCCGATCGAGGCGCAGGCGCTGCTGGCCACCTACGGCCAGGAGCGCACCGAGGGCCAGCCGCTGTGGCTCGGTTCGGTGAAGTCCCAGATCGGACACACCCAGTGCGCGGCCGGCGTCGCGAGCGTCATCAAGATGGTGCTGGCGATCAGGAACGGCGTCCTGCCGCGGACGCTGCACGCCGACACCCCGTCCACGCACGTGGACTGGGCGGCCGGCAACGTGCAGTTGCTCCAGGAGGCGCGGGACTGGCAGCCGGGCGACCGGCCGCGGCGCGCGGGTGTCTCGGCCTTCGGCGTCAGCGGCACGAACGTGCACATGATCCTGGAGGAGACGCCCGACGAGGACGAGCCGGCCGCCGTCGAAGAGGAGAAGGCCCCGGCTCCCGCCGCCGTACTCACCCCCGCCCTTCCGGCATGGGTGGTCTCGGGGCAGAGCCCCGTCGCGCTGGCCGGCCAGGCCGGCAGCCTGCGCGAGCACGTGCTGGCGCGGCCCGAGGTGGCGGTGGGCGACGTGGCGTGGTCGCTGGCCACGACGCGTTCGGTCTTCGAGCACCGCGCGGTGGTGCTCGGCGGCGACCGCGAGGAACTGCTCGCCGGCCTGACGGCGCTGGCCACGGATCAGCCGCTGGCCGGCGTGGTCACCGGCGAGGTCGCGCCCACCGGAGCCGGTAAGACGGTGTTCGTCTTCCCGGGTCAGGGTTCGCAGTGGATCGGTATGGGCCGTGAGCTGGCGGCTGTGTCGCCGGTGTTCGCTGCGCGTCTTGCCGAGGCCGGGGCGGCGCTCGCGCCGTTCGTGGAGTGGGAGCTGGACGCTGTGCTCGCGGGTGAGCACGGGTTCGAGGCCGCGGATGTGGTGCAGCCGGCGCTGTGGGCGGTGATGGTGTCGCTGGCCGCGGTGTGGCAGGCGGCGGGTGTTGTTCCCGACGCGGTGGTGGGTCACTCGCAGGGTGAGATCGCCGCCGCCGCGGTGGCGGGCATCCTGTCCCTGGAGGACGCGGCGAAGGTCGTCGCGTTGCGCAGCAGGACGCTCACGGCCCTGGCGGGTCGTGGCGGGATGCTGTCGATCGCGGAGTCGGCGGACGCGGTGCGCGTGCGCATCGCCTCCTACGGCACGCGCCTGTCGATCGCGGCGGTGAACGGGCCGCGGGCGACGGTCGTTTCCGGTGAACCGGAGGCGCTGCGCGAGGTGCAGGAGTCGTGCGGCGAGTCGGTGCGCACCCGGATGGTTCCGGTGGACTACGCCTCGCACAGCCCGCAGGTGGACGAGCTCCGTGAGGAGATCCTCGCCACCCTGGCGGGCATCACCCCGGGCGAGGCTCGCATCCCGATGGTCTCCGCGCTGAGTGGCGAGTGGCTGAACGGCCCGGAGATGGACCCGGGTTACTGGTTCGCCTCGCTGCGCGAGACGGTCGAGTTCGACCGCGCGATCGGCATCCTGGGCGAAGCCGGACACGGCACCTTCATCGAGTCCTCGCCGCACCCGGTGCTCACCGGCGCGATCGGCGACAGCCTCGAAGAGCGCTCCCCGGTCACGGCCGGCACGCTGCGGCGCGAGGACGGCGGCGCACGGCGCCTGCTGACCTCGCTCGCCGAGGCGTACGTGGGCGGCGTCGCCGTCGACTGGGCGGCCGTGCTCGGCGGCGGCGAGACCGTCGACCTGCCCACCTACGCCTTCCAGCGCCGCAGGTTCTGGCCCGAGACGCCCGTCGTGAAGCGGACCGGCGGGCCGGTCGACGACTGGCGTTACCGCATCACCTGGCAGCCGGCCGGCCGGGGCGGCGCCGCCGCGCTCTCCGGCAACTGGCTGCTGATCGGCGACACCCCGGACGCTCCCGCGATTGCCGACGCGCTGACGCGCCACGGCGCCGAGGTGATCCGTACGACGCTGGAGACCGTCGACGAACTCATGGTCTCCGAGGTCAGCGGCGTGGTCTCGCTGCTCGCGCTGGACGAGGCCCCCGACCCGACCTACCCCTGGGTGCCGCGCGGCACCGCCGCGACGGTCGACCTGGTGCGCGCCATGAACGAGGCCGCTGCCGCCGTCCCGCTGTGGATCGTCACCCGTGGCGCGGTGCAGACCGGCGCGGGCGAGGTCACCACCAGCCCGGTGCAGGCCCAACTGTGGGGCCTCGGCCGCGCGGTCGGCCTCGAACGCCCGGAGATGTGGGGCGGTCTCATCGACCTCCCGCCGGTCTTCGACGTCGAGGCGGGTAACCGTTTCGCGTCCGTTCTCGCGGCAGGCCGTGAGGACCAGGTCGCGCTGCGCGGGTCCGCCACCTACATACGGCGACTCGTCAGGGCCGAGGCGAGGCCGGGCGGTCGCGAGGCGTGGCAGCCGCGCGGCACGGTGCTGCTCACCGGCGGTACCGGCTCGATCGGCGTCAGCGTCGGCGTCTGGCTCGCCGAGCGCGACGCGGCCCGCGTCGTGCTGACGTCCCGTTCCGGCCCTTCGGCTCCGGGGCTGGCCGAGCTGGCCGCCTCGGTGGCGCAGGCCGGCTCGGACGTCGAGGTGATCAGTTGCGACCTGGGCGTCCAGGAGCAGGTCACCGACATGGTGACCTGGATCGAGCAGTCCGGCCCCGGACTGTCGACGGTGCTGCACTCGGCGAACGCGCCCTACCTGGCGCGGGTCGAGAACACCGACCGCGAGGGCTTGGCCACGGCGCTGGGCGCCAAGGCCGCGGGTGCGGTGCACCTGGACGTGGCGACGGCGGGCCTCGACCTGGACGAGTTCGTCCTGTTCTCGTCGATCTCCGCGACTTGGGGCAGCAACGACCACGGCGCCTACGCCGCCGGCAACTCCTTCCTCGACGCCTTCGCCGAGGACCGGCGGGCCCGCGGCCTGCCGGGCACGTCCATCGCCTGGGGCGTCTGGGACACCCGCGACTGGGACGCCGTCGACGCGACGATCGAGCAGACCCCCGGCCGCGTGACGCCCAGCCGCCTGCGGCGGCAGGGCATGAACTTCCTCAACCTGGACCGCGCGCTGATCACGCTGGGCGATGTCCTGGCGGATGACGAGACGTTCATCGCGGTCGCGGACGTCGAGTGGGAGAAGTTCGCCCCGGTCTTCTGCGCGGCGCGCCCGCGCCCGCTGCTCGACACCATCGCGGAGGCGCTCGAAGAGGTCGAGCCGACGCGGCCGGCCGAGACCGAGACGGCCGAGCGCGGCGAGTACGCGTCCAAGCTGGCCGCGCTGCCGGTGGCCGAGCGGCGCCGCACCGTCATCGACCTGGTCCGCTCCCACGCCACCGCGGTACTGGGCCACGAGTCCGTGGCCGAGGTCCCGGCGGACCGGGCCTTCCGCGACGTGGGCTACGACTCGCTGACGGCGGTGGAGCTGCGCAACCGGCTCAACACTGCCACCGGCGTGAAGCTGCCCTCCACCGTGGTCTTCGACCACCCCAACGCGACGGCCCTGGCCGAGGAGATCCTCTCCAGGCTGCTGGGCGACGCCTCGAACGAGGTCACGACCGTCGTGGTCAACGCTCCCTCGGAGCCGATCGCGATCGTGGGCATGGCCTGCCGCTACCCCGGCGGGGTGCGCAGCCCCGAGGAACTGTGGGAGCTGCTCGCCACCGGCGGCGACGCCATCTCCGGCTTCCCGGTCGACCGCGGCTGGGACGCCGAAGGGCTCTTCGACCCGGACCCGAACGCCGAGGGCTCGACCTACGTGGTCGAGGGCGGCTTCCTGCCGGGCGCCGCGGAGTTCGACGCCGGGTTCTTCGGGATCAGCCCGCGTGAGGCGCTGGCGATGGACCCGCAGCAGCGGCTGCTGCTCGAAACCTCGTGGGAGGCGATCGAGCGCTCCGGCATCGACCCGGCCTCGCTCAAGGGCACGGGCACGGGCGTCTTCGTCGGCGCGGCCCCCTCGGGCTACGTCGCGGCCGTCGCCGGTGAGGCGGACGCACAGCCGCACCTGATCACGGGCAACGCGCTGAGCGTGCTGTCGGGACGTGTCTCCTACACGCTGGGCCTGACCGGTCCGGCCGTGTCCGTGGACACCGCCTGCTCCTCGTCGCTGGTCGCGCTCCACCAGGCGGCCCAGGCCCTGCGGAGCGGCGAGTGCTCGATGGCGCTGGCCGGCGGCGTGATGGTGATGGCCGACCCGGACGAGTTCGTGGGCTTCTCGCGGCTGCGGGCGCTCGCCGCCGACGGACGCTGCAAAGCGTTCAGCGACGACGCCGACGGCATGGGCATGGCCGAGGGCGCGGGCGTCCTGATGCTGGAGCGCCTGTCCGACGCGCGGCGCAACGGGCACCAGGTGCTCGCCGTCGTGCGGGGCAGCGCGATCAACCAGGACGGTGCCTCCAACGGCCTGTCCGCCCCGAACGGCCCCTCGCAGCGCCGCGTCATCCGCGCCGCCCTCGCCAACGCGCAACTCGCGGCGGCGGACATCGACGTGGTCGAGGCGCACGGCACGGGCACCGAGCTGGGTGACCCGATCGAGGCCGGCGCGCTGCTCGCCACCTACGGCCAGGAGCGGCCCACCGCCGACCAGCCGCTGTGGATCGGGTCGATCAAGTCGAACATCGGTCACGCGCAGCAGGCCGCCGGTATCGCGGGCGTCATCAAGATGGTGCTCGCCATGCGGCACGGCCTGCTGCCGCGGACCCTGCACGCCGAGACCCCCTCGTCGCACGTCGACTGGGCCTCGGGCAACGTGCAACTGCTCAGCGCGGCACGCGACTGGCAGCCGGGCGACCGGCCGCGGCGTGCGGGTGTCTCGGCGTTCGGCATCAGTGGTACGAACGCGCACGTGATCCTCGAAGAGGCACCGGCGGAGACCGAGGCGGCGGAAGCCGCTCCGGAGACCGGCGGCGAGCCGAAGCTGCCGGTGCTCGCGCCCACCGTTCCCGCCTGGCTGGTCTCCGGCCGCGGCGCGGTGTCCCTCGCGGGTCAGGCGGGCCGGCTGCGGGAGCGCGTGCTGGCGCGGCCCGAGGTTCCGGTGGGGGATGTGGCGTGGTCGCTGGCCACGACGCGTTCGGTCTTCGAGCACCGCGCGGTGGTGCTGGGCGCCGAGCGCGAGGTGTTGGCGGCCGGTCTGGCCGCGGTGGCCACGGAGCAGCCGGCTCCCGGTGTGGTGACGGGTTCCGTCTCCCCGGCCGGGGTGGGCAAGACGGTGTTCGTCTTCCCGGGTCAGGGTTCGCAGTGGATCGGCATGGGCCGTGAACTGGCGGCTGTGTCGCCGGTGTTCGCAGCGCGTCTTGCCGAGGCCGGGGCGGCGCTCGCGCCGTTCGTGGACTGGGAGCTCGACGATGTGCTCGCGGGTGAGCACGGGTTCGAGGCCGCCGACGTGGTCCAGCCCGCGCTGTGGGCCGTGATGGTCTCCCTCGCGGAGGTCTGGCGCGCCGCGGGTGTTGTTCCTGACGCGGTGGTGGGTCACTCGCAGGGTGAGATTGCCGCCGCCGCGGTGGCGGGGATTCTGTCCCTGGAGGACGCGGCGAAGGTGGTGGCGTTGCGCAGCAGGACGCTTGCGGCCCTGGCGGGTCGTGGGGGGATGCTGTCGATCGCGGAGTCGGCGGACGCGGTGCGCGTGCGCATCGCTCCCTTCGGCGCGCGCCTGTCGATCGCGGCGGTGAACGGGCCGCGGGCGACGGTGGTCTCCGGTGAGCCGGAGGCGCTGCGTGAGGTGCAGGAGTCGTGCGGCGAGTCGGTGCGTACCCGGATGGTTCCGGTGGACTACGCCTCGCACAGCCCGCAGGTGGACGAGCTGCGGGACGAGATTCTGTCCGTCCTGGCGGGGATAGCTCCGCGCGAGGCCAGGGTTCCGATGGTTTCCGCGCTGAGTGGCGAGTGGCTGAACGGTCCGGAGATGGACCCGGGTTACTGGTTCGCCTCGCTGCGCGAGACGGTCGAGTTCGACCGGGCAATCGGCATCCTGGCCGAGGCCGGGCACGGCGTGTTCGTCGAGTCCTCGCCGCACCCGGTGCTCACCGGTGCGATCGGTGACGCGGTGCAGGAGAACGCGGACGCCGTGGTCGTCGGCACGCTGCGGCGCGAGGACGGCGGCGCCGAGCGTCTGCTGACCTCGTTCGCCGAGGCGTACGTCAAGGGCGTCGGCGTCGACTGGGCCGGGATTCTCGGTGGCGGCACGGTGGTCGATCTGCCGACCTATGCCTTTGAGCACCGCCATTACTGGCCGCAGACGCCGCACCCGGTCCTGGGGAGGGTGTCCGAGGGCGATGCGGAGTTCTGGGCCGCCGTCGAGGGCGGTGACCTGGACGAGCTGGCCGCGGCGCTGAATGTTGATGGTGGCAGGCTGGGTGAGGTGCTGCCGGCGCTCGCGGACTACCGCAAGCGCAGCCGGGTGGACGCGACGGTCGCCGACTGGCGTTACCGGATCACCTGGGCGCCGGTGGCCGAGTCGCAGGCGGTGCTGTCGGGCACCTGGCTGGTCGTCGGCACGGGCGCGGACGCGGAGTCCGTCGCCGGGGCGCTGACCGAGCGCGGTGCCGAGATCGTCACCGCCGCCGGCCCCGAAGGGATCGACGCGTCCGTGACCGCCGGAGTGGCGGGCATTGTCTCGACGCTGGCGCTTGACGAGGCGTCGCACCCCGCGTACGCGGTGGTGCCGGCCGGACTCGTGGCGACGGCGGCACTCGTGCGGGCGCTCGGCCGGGCGAACGTCGGGGCACCGCTGTGGGTGCTGACCCGCGGTGCGGTCGGCACCGGGGCCGGCGAGAGCGTGACGAGCCCGGTGCAGGCGCAGGTCTGGGGCCTGGGCGTGGTCGCCGGTCTGGAACTGGCGGGGCGCTGGGGCGGTTTGATCGACCTGCCCGAGGAGTTCGACGCGCGGTCCGGAGCACGACTGGTCGCCGTGCTCGCCGATGGTGGCGAGGACCAGGTGGCGCTGCGTGCGCGTGGTGTTCTCGGGCGGAGGCTTGAGCGTGCGGGCCGTCCGGTGGTCCGGGCGGAGTGGGCGCCGCGTGGCACGGTGCTGGTGACCGGTGGCACGAGTGGTGTGGGTGCGATTACTGCCGAGTGGGTGGTCGGGCGTGGCGCCGAGCGCGTGGTGCTGACCAGCCGTTCCGGCCCGGGTGCCAGGGGCGTCGCCGAACTGGCTGCCTCGATCGCCACCGCGGGCGCGACGGTCGAGGTGGTCGCGTCCGACGCGGGTGACCGCGAGTCGACCCGCGAGCTTCTGAACTGGATCGACGCCACAGGTGCGCCGCTCTCCTCCGTGATGCACGCCGCCGGTATCACCGGCGGCATGCTGGTCGAGGAGATCGAGGCGGCCGACCTGGCGTCGCTGCTCTCCGCCAAGGCCGGTGGCGCCGCGGCGCTGGATGAGCTGACCGCGGACCGGGAGCTGGACGCGTTCGTCCTCTTCTCTTCCGGCGCGGGCACCTGGGGCAGTGGCGGCCTCGGTGCCTACGCCGCGGCCAACGCCTACCTCGACGCGCTGTGCGAGAGCCGCCGTGCCCGCGGCGCGGTCGCCACGTCGATCGCCTGGGGCCTGTGGTCCGGCGTCGGCATGGCCGCCGGCGAAGGCGGCGAGCGCCTGTCGGACTACGGCATGGACGGCATCGACGCCGAGCGCGGCATGCGCGCCCTCGGCCAGGCGATCGACGCGCACGAAGGCGCGATCGCGGTCGCGGGCTTCGACTGGGCGCAGTTCGTGCCGACCTACACCCTGCGGCGCCCGAGCCCGCTGCTCTCGGCGATCCCCGAGGTCCGCGAGATCCTGGAGGCCGAAGCCGGCACCGAATCCGAGTCCGGCGGCTCCGAACTCGCGGCCCGCCTGCGGGGCATGTCGGTGGGCGACCAGCGGCAGACGCTGACCGAGCTGGTCCGCAGCCACGCGGCCGCGGTGCTCGGCCACGACTCCGCGCAGGACGTGCTGCCGCAGCGGGCGTTCCGTGACCTCGGGTTCGACTCGGTCGGCGCGGTCGAGCTGCGCAACCGGCTGGCCACGGCCGCCGGTGTTCGGCTGCCCTCAACGATGATCTTCGACTACCCGAACGCCGCCGCGCTCGCCGACTACATCCGCGGCGAACTCGTCGGCGCCGCCGACGGCTCGCCCGCGCAGTCCGACGGTGCGGTGCAGGTGGTGGCCGCCGCCGGTGGCGAGCCGATCGCCATCGTCGGCATGGGCTGCCGCTACCCGGGCGACGTGCACGGTCCCGAGCAGTTCTGGGACCTGCTGGCCACCGGAACGGACGCGATCTCGCAGTTCCCGACCGACCGTGGCTGGGACGTCTTCGAGGAGGAGTTCGGCAGCGATGCCGTCCGCGCCGGCGAGGCGTACACGCGGCAGGGCGGCTTCGTCTACGACGCCGCCGACTTCGATGCCGGCTTCTTCGGCATCAGCCCGCGCGAGGCCCTGGCCATGGACCCGCAGCAGCGCCTGTTGCTGGAGACCACGTGGGAGGCGATCGAGCGGGCCGGGCTGGCCCCGACCTCGCTGCACGGCTCCGCCACCGGTGTCTTCATCGGCGCGAGCAGCTCGGGTTACGAGAGCAGCCTGCCCGCCGACGACGAGAGCCTGAACGGCTACCGGCTCACCGGCACCGCCTCCGCGGTCGTCTCGGGCCGTATCTCCTACGTCCTGGGCCTGACGGGTCCTGCGGTGACGGTGGACACGGCGTGCTCCTCGTCGCTGGTCGCGCTGCACCAGGCGGTGTCGGCGCTGCGGGCCGGTGAGTGCTCGATGGCGCTGGCCGGCGGGGTGGCCGTGATGGCCCTGCCGGGCGCGTTCATGGACTTCTCGCAGCAGGGCGGCATGGCCTCCAGCGGCCGGTGCAAGTCCTTCTCGGACGAGGCCGACGGCGTGAGCTGGGGCGAGGGCGCGGGCATCATCGTGCTGGAGCGCCTCTCCGAGGCGCGCCGCAAGGGGCACCAGGTGCTCGCGGTGATCCGCGGCTCGGCTGTCAACCAGGACGGTGCCTCCAACGGCCTGTCCGCCCCGAACGGTCCCTCGCAGCGCCGCGTCATCCGCGCCGCCCTCGCCAACGCGCAGGTCACGGCCGCGGACATCGACGTGGTCGAGGCGCACGGCACCGGCACCACCCTCGGTGACCCCATTGAGGCCCAGGCGCTGCTGGCCACCTACGGGCGCGAGCGTTCCGAGGACCGGCCGCTGTGGCTGGGCTCGGTGAAGTCGAACATCGGTCACACGCAGCAGGCCGCCGGCGTGGCGGGCATCATCAAGATGGTGCTGGCCATGCGGCACGGCGTCCTGCCGCGGACCCTCCACGCCGACACCCCCTCCACGCACGTGGACTGGACGACCGGCAACGTGCAGTTGCTCGAGCAGGCGCAGGAGTGGCCCGCGGGTGAGCGGCTGCGGCGCGCGGGTGTCTCGGCGTTCGGCGTCAGCGGCACCAATGCGCACGTGATCATCGAAGAGGCACCCGAGCCCACCGAAGCGGCGGAGCCCGACCGGCAGCCCGGGGAGGAGCCGGCGCTGCCGGTGCTCGCCGACTCCGTCGCGGTCGTTCCGTGGCCGGTCTCGGGCCAGAGTGCCGTGGCCCTCACCGGACAGGCGGGCCGGCTGCGTGAGCACGTGGTCGCGCGGCCCGGTGTGCCGGTGGGTGATGTGGCGTGGTCGCTCGCCACGACCCGCTCGGTGTTCGAGCATCGTGCGGTGGTGTTGGGTGCTGGGCGTGAGGGTTTGGTTGCGGGGTTGGCTGCGGTGGCGACGGGTCAGCCGGTGGCGGGTGTGGTGTCGGGTGAGGTGTCGCCTGCGGGGGTGGGGCGGACGGTGTTCGTCTTCCCTGGTCATGGTTCGCAGTGGATCGGGATGGGGCGTGAGCTGGCGGAGGTGTCGCCGGTGTTCGCGGCGCGTCTTGCGGAGTGTGCGGCGGCGCTGGCTCCGTTTGTGGAGTGGGAGTTGGATGATGTGCTGGCGGGTCGGCATGATTTTGCGGCTGCGGATGTGTTGCAGCCGGCGTTGTGGGCGGTGACGGTGTCGCTTGCGGCGGTGTGGGA
>NZ_JAAVJD010000230.1 GCF_012033735.1 Streptomyces lonarensis
CGGCGGGCCGCCGGGGCGGGGGTGCGGCGGGAGGGGCGCGCGGTCGGCACGGCCGTGGTCGGCCCGTGGCGGGGTCGACGCGACGGGCTCGGGGCGGCGGGCCGGTGGTCCGGTGGTCCGGTGGCCCGGTCGGGCGACCGGCACCGGGAACGTCCGCTGCCGACGGCGGTCAGGCCGAGAGGCGCCCCAGCCGCTCGACGGCCTCCGACAGGACGTCGGGACGCTTGCAGAAGGCGAAGCGGACCTGGGTGCGTCCGGCCTCCGCGTCGTCGTGGAAGACGGCGTTGGGGACGGCGACCACGCCGCAGCGCTCCGGGAGGGCCAGGCAGAACTCCACGCCGTCCTTCTCGCCCAGCGACGCGACATCGGTGGTCACGAAGTAGGTGCCCGCCGACGGGTGGACGGTGAACCCGGCGTCCCGCAGCCCGGCGGAGAGCAGGTCTCGTTTGGCGCGCAGGTCGTCCCGGAGCCCGGTGAAGTAGTCCTCCGGCAGTCGCAGCGCCTCGGCCACCGCGTACTGGAACGGCCCGGCGCTGACGTACGTCAGGAACTGCTTGGTGGTCCGGACGGCGGCGATCAGCGCGGGCGCTGCCGTCACCCAGCCGACCTTCCACCCGGTGAACGAGAAGGTCTTCCCGGCGGAGGAGATCGAGACCGTGCGCTCCCGCATGCCCGGCAGCGAGACGAACGGCACGTGCTCACCGTCGAAGACCAGGTGCTCGTAGACCTCGTCGGTGACGACCAGCAGGTCGCGCTCGACGGCGAGTTCGGCGATGGCCTCGGCCTCGGCGCGGCTGAGGACCATGCCGGTCGGGTTGTGCGGGCTGTTGAGCAGCAGCAGCCGGGTCCGGTCGGTGACCTTGGCCCGCAGCGCGTCGATGTCGGGGCGGAAGTCGGGGGCGCGGAGCGTCAGCGGGACCCGGACGGCGCCCGCCATGGCGATGCCCGCCGTGTACGAGTCGTAGTACGGCTCGAAGGCGATGACCTCGTCGCCCGGTTCCAGCAGTGCGAGCAGCGTCGCCGCCAGCGCCTCGGTGGCGCCGGCGGTCACCAGCACCTCCGTGTCCGGGTCCCAGCGCAGGCCGTGGAAACGCTGCTGGTGCTCGGCGATCGCGTGGCGCAGCTCGGGAATGCCCGGCCCGGGCGGGTACTGGTTGCCGCGGCCCTCACGCAGCGCGCGGACGGCCGCCTCGCGCACCGCCTCCGGGCCGTCGGTGTCCGGGAACCCCTGGCCGAGGTTGATGGCACCCGTCTCGGCGGCGAGCGCCGTCATCCGAGCGAAGATCGTCGTGCCCAGCCCGTCGAGCCTGCGGTTCAGCAACGGACGGTCGCTCATCTCTCACCGTTCCTCGTCTTCGGCGTGGTGCGGGGTGCGATGCCGCGGCGGCGCCGTCGCGGTCGGCTCATCCTCGCCCATGGGGCGGCCCGACGACAGTGCCCCGCCGGGGCACGGAGGCCGGGCCGGTGGCGGGGTCACGCGTCGAAGTCGATCGCCACCTCGGCGGTCCGCGGGCGGGACTGGCAGGCCAGCACGTAGCCCTCCGCCACCTCGTCCGGCTCCAGGGCGTAGTTGCGGTCCATGCCGACCTCACCGCCGACGAGGCGGGCGCGGCAGGTTCCGCAGACGCCCCCCTTGCAGGCGTACGGCGCGTCCGACCGGTTCCGCAGCACCGTCTCCAGCAGGGTCTCGCCCGGCCGCATCGGCCAGGTGCCCGCACGGCCGTCGAGCGTGGCGGTGACCCGCGAGCCGTCCGACGCGTCGGACGGCCGCTCCACGACGGGCGCGGCATCGGCGTGGAACAGCTCGGTGTGGACGCGGTGGCGTTCCACCCCGGCCTCCCGCAGCGCGCCGCGGGACGCCTCCACCAGGCCGAGCGGCCCGCAGAGGTACCAGCCGGCGACCTCCGGCACGGCTCCGCCCAGGAGCGCGGGCAGCAGCGCCCCGATGCGCGGGGCGTCCATGCGGCCCGTGGCCAGGCCGGCCTGCAGTTCCTCGCGGGAGAACGCGTGGGCGAGCTGGAGCCGACCGGGGTAGCGGTCCTTGAGGTCGGCGAACTCCTCCAGGAACATCGTGCTGGCGGAGGAGCGGTCGCACCGGAGGACCGTGAAACGCGCCGTCGGCTCCTGGGCCAGCAGGGTGGCGGCCATGCTGAGCACGGGGGTGACACCGCTGCCGCCGACCACCGCCGCGTACCGGCCCGGTGCCGGCGGAAGGGTGAACCGGCCCGCCGGCGGGAGGACGTGCAGGGTGTCCCCGACCGTCAGCTCCTTCACGACGTGCGCCGAGAAGACGCCTCCGTCGATGTGCCGCACCCCGACGGTGAGGTGCGACGGGGCGGGGCTCCCGACGGCGCTCGCCGCCGAGCAGACGGAGTAGGTACGCCGCAGTTCCCGGCCGTCGGCGGGGGTGTGGCGGAAGGTCAGGTGCTGGCCGGGAACATGCCGGAACGTCTCGCGCAGCGCGGCCGGTACGTCGAGGGTCACCGCGACAGAGTCCTCGGTGAGCCGGTCGAGCCGGCTGACGGCGAGCGGATGGACGATCACCTCTACAACTCCTTGACGTGGTCGAACGGCTCGCGGCAGGTGTCGCAGCGCCGGAGCGCCTTGCACGCCGTGGAGGAGAAGCGGCTCAGCAGGGTGGTGTCGGTCGATCCGCAGTGCGGGCAGCGGATGGTGAGGGTCAGCCCGACGGGGCCGCCCGCGGCCGGCCCGGTGGGCCTGGGCGGCGCGATACCCGCGGCGGCCAGCTTGCGGCGCCCGGCGTCGGTGATGTCGTCGGTCGACCAGGCGGGGCTGAGGACGGTGCGGACGGTCACCTCGGCGGCGCCGGCCTGCCGTAGCGCCGCTTCGAGATCCGTGGCCATGGTCTCCAGCGCCGGGCACCCGGTGTACGTCGGGGTGATGTCCACCTCGACGGACACCCGGGGGGCTGCTTCCGCCGCGTCGCCCATCCGCGCGGGCGCGTGGTCCGTCCGCAGCTCGCGGAGGACACCGAGTTCGGCGAGGGTCAGCACCGGCAGTTCCGGGTCGGGGACCGACTCGGCCGCGGCACGCAGCTCCTCGTCGGCGGGAACGGCGGCAGCCGGTGCGGGGGCGGCCCGACCCGGCGCGCCGCCCGGCTCGGGCACGTCGGTCGGACCCGGTGCGGTGCGGCCGTGTGCGGCGGCGTCCGTGTCGCCGGTGTGTTCTTCACCGGCGGCGGTGTTGCCGGCGGCGTCGGCCGCGGCGCGTTCGTGGGCGGAGGCCCGGGGGGTCACCACGTCGCCCCCGGGTGGCTGCGGTGCAAGTGCTGCATCTCGGCGAGCAGGAAACCGAAGGGCTCGGTGTGGATGCCCTCCCGGCCGCCGCCCGCGGTCCAGGCGTCGGCGTCCGGGCCCTGAGGGAGCGGGAGGGTCGCCTCGCCGAGGACGGCCTCCAACGCGGTGAGCCAGTTCTCGCGGAGGGCCGCGTCGTCGAGCGGCAGCCCGGGCACGGCGGCGAACAGTTCGCCGGTGTGGCGCCACATCACCTCCAGCCCGCGCCGCATACGGGCATGGGACTCGTCGGTGCCGTCGCCGAGCCGCAGCGTCCACTCGGTGGCATGGTCCCGGTGGTAGGCGGTCTCCTTCACCGCCTTGGCGGCGAGTTCGCGGATCGGGGTCGGGCAGCCGTCGGTGCCGACGACCGCCGTGTACCGGATCTCCTGTGCGAGGGAGAAGTACAGCTGCCGGGCGATGGTGTGCGCGAAGTCGCCGTTGGGCTGCTCCACCAGCTGGACGTTGCGGAAGTCCCGCTCCCCGCGGAGGTACGCCAGCTCGTCCTCGTCGCCGACCAGGGAGAACAGGGTGCGGGCCTGCCCCAGCAGATCGAGCGAGATGTTGGCCAGCGCGACGTCCTCCTCGAGCGCCGGGGCGTGGCCGGTCCACTCGGCGAGCCGGTGGGAGAGGATCAGCGCGTCGTCGCCGAGCATCAGCGCGGCGGTCGCCTCGTCGCCGACGAGGCGCGGCGCGACGGCCGTGGTTCCCGCGACGGGCGCCGGCGGCGGCTCTGCCGGGGTCACAGGTGCTTCACCCCGTCCGGTATCGCGTAGAAGGTCGGGTGCCGGTAGGCCTTGTCGGCGGCGGGCTCGAAGAACGGGTCCTTCTCATCGGGGGAGGATGCGGTGATCGACTCCGCGGGGACGACCCAGAGGGATACCCCCTCGCCGCGGCGGGTGTAGAGGTCGCGTGCGTTGCGGAGGGCCATCTCGGCGTCCGGGGCGTGCAGGCTGCCGGCGTGGGTGTGGGAGAGGCCACGGCGGCTGCGCACGAACACCTCCCACAGGGGCCAGGGTGTGGTCATGGGGTGGTGGCTCCGTTCGGGGTGGCGGTGGGCGGGGCGGTGTCGCCGGTGGCAGTGGTGTCACCGATGGCAGCGGTGGCTCGGGCACGGCGCTTCGCCGCGTGGGCGGAGGCCGCCTCACGTACCCAGGCACCCTCCTCGTGGGCGCGCCGCCGCTGGGTGATGCGCTGCTCGTTGCAGGGGCCGTTGCCCTTGAGGACCTGGGAGAACTCCTCCCAGTCGATGGCGCCGAAGTCGTGCCGGCCGCGCTCCTCGTTCCACCGGAGTTCCGGGTCGGGGAGGGAGAGCCCCAGGGACTCGGCCTGCGGGACGCAGATGTCCACGAACCGTTGGCGCAGCTCGTCGTTGGAGTGGCGCTTGATCTTCCACTCCATGGACTGGGCCGAATGGGCGGACCGGTCGTCCGGCGGGCCGAACATCATCAGTGAGGGCCACCACCACCGGTCGACCGCGTCCTGTGCCATGGCGTGCTGGGCCTCGGTGCCCCGGCTGAGTGCCAGGAGGAGCTCGTACCCCTGGCGCTGGTGGAACGACTCCTCCTTGCAGATGCGCACCATGGCCCGGGCGTAGGGGCCGTAGGAGCAGCGGCAGAGCGGGACCTGGTTGGTGATGGCGGCTCCGTCGACCAGCCAGCCGATGGCGCCGACGTCGGCCCAGGTGAGCGTCGGGTAGTTGAAGATCGAGGAGTAGCGCTGCCGGCCGGCGTGGAGCTTGTCGAGCAGTTCGTCGCGGCTGACGCCGAGGGTCTCGGCCGCGCTGTAGAGGTAGAGGCCGTGCCCTGCCTCGTCCTGCACCTTGGCGGTGAGGATCGCCTTGCGGCGCAGTGAGGGCGCCCTGGTGATCCAGTTCGCCTCGGGCTGCATGCCGATGATCTCCGAGTGCGCGTGCTGGGCTATCTGGCGGACGAGGGTGGCCCGGTAGGCGTCCGGCATCCAGTCGCGGGGTTCGATGCGCTCCTCCGCCGCGACGGCCGTGTCGAAGGCGCGTTCCAGCTCGGCGAGGCCGGGGCTCCGCTGGTCTGCGGGCGGGGCGGTGGTCATCGGCTGGCCCTCTCGTCGGCTCGGGGATGGCTCGGTGGCTGTCGGGTGACCGCGCTCGGTCGGCGGTGGCGGTTGCCCTGAATCGGTGGTCCGGGCGCCGTTTGTGGTGGCCCGGGGCGCCGGAGGCGCGGGCGTCGTCCGGCGGCGCGTGCGTCCGGCCGGGACGGCGGATGAGGGCAGCGGAGGGGGTGCGGCTGCCCGCCGCTGTGGAGTTGTCCGCCCTGCCCTTCGGCCCGGGGGCGATGGCTTCTGATCGACCTACCGACCGATCGTTCGGTTCAATGGTGGGTGGGCTCGATGGCCGTGTCAAGAGAGTCACCCGTGTGGCGGTACGCAGAGCCCGCGGCGGACGGCCACGATGGTCTTCGTCACCCTCTGTCACCGCGATGCGGGGCATGGTGGCCGGGCAGGGGAGCACCGGGCGGCAGGGGCGAGGCGCGGGAGCGGAAACCCTCGGAGGGGCGGGCGGTCCCGGTGCGCGGGGCGTACCGGACGGCGTGCCGGGCGGCCCTCCTCAGGGCCGAAGGGCGGGGGACGCGGCCTCCCCATCGGCGGTACCGTGCTGTGGTCCAGGAGAGACCTGGAGCCGCAGTCGTGGGGGACCGTTCGAGAGCATGGAGCCACCGGAGAAACCCGAGGAGCCGACCGGGGAAGACGGCCCCGCCACCGGGGCGAGCGGCGAGGCGGCCGGCCCGGCCTTCCCCGCGCCCCGCGAGGCGGCGGAGGCCGCCGCGCAAGCGGACCACGACGAGGGCGGGGCGGCAGGGGAGTCGCCCCCGCGGGACGCCGTTCCCGCTGAGCAGGCCCGGGGGGGCGCGCCGACCGAAGGCCGCCCGACCGCCGGCGGCGCAGAGCGGGCGCCGAACCCCGCACCACTGACGACCGAGGGGTTCGTCTTCGCCCGGCTCGGGTGGCCCGCACGCATCGTCATCGCGTTGTCCGTCGGCCTGGCCACCGTGCTCGGCCTCTGGCACATAGCCATGGGCTTCCTCTACGTCGCGCCCGCCAACACCCTCTCCAAGGAGTACGCCTCCGTCATCCGGGACGGCTACTCCAACCCCGAGTTCGAGCAGAACTGGAAGCTCTTCGCGCCCAACCCGCTCCAGTCCGACATAGCCGTCGAGGTCCGAGCCGAGTTCGAGGCCGAGAACGGCGGGGTGCGGACCACCGACTGGATCAACCTCACCGCGATGGACATCGACGCCATCCGGTACAACCTGCTCCCCAGCCACACCGCGCACAACACGCTGCGCCGGGCCTGGGACACCTACTCCAACACCCTCGACGAGGACGGCCGCCCCGTCGGGGCCCGCGGAGAACGCGCGACCGTCTACGTCCACCGCATCGCCCTGCTGCGCCTCAGCACGATCATGGACACCGAGCCGGTGCAGCGCCTTCAGATCAGGTCGGCGGTCACCCCGCTCGCCACACCGCCGTGGGACGACCGCTCCGTCAACACCGAGACCGTCCACGACGAGCAGGACTGGCGCACCGTCCTGCCGCCGGACCGCCCGCGCGGCGCGCTCGCCCCCGACGGCGAGCGCCCGCCCCCGCAGCCGGCCCCCGAGGCCGACGCCGAGGACGCCGGCGGCGACGAGGCCGCCGAGAGTGAGGACACCGCCGACGGCGCTCGCCGGGCGCCCACCACCGGGAGCGACCAGGGCACGTCCGGCACCGAGGCCCGGGAGGGCGAGTCATGAGTCCGGAGCAACCGTCCGGACGGCCGGCCGACGCGCCCCCGCCGTCCCCCTTCGCCGGCCTGGGCAAGAAGTTCGACGCCTCGCTCGCCCGCGGCCTCGGTCACATCACCCGGCGGGCGCTCGGCCCCCACCAGACCGCCGTGGTGCGCATCGGGTTCGCCTTCACCTGGCTGTTCTACCTGGTCCGGGAGTTTCCCCACCGGCACGAGCTGTACGGGCCGGACAGCCCCTGGGGGTTCGAGCTCGCCGAGCAGATGATTTCCGGTACCGGGGCGTTCTCCGTGCTGATGTGGAGCGACGGCCGGCTCTGGTTCGAGGCCGTCTACCTGATGGCGATACTGGCCTCCGTCGGGCTGCTGCTGGGCTGGCGCACCCGGGCGATGTCGGTGCTCTTCATGCTCGGCGTGCTGTCCCTCCAGAACCGTTCGATCTTCATGGGCGACGGTGGCGACAACGTCATCAAGCTGATGGCGATCTACCTCGTGCTGCTGCGCTGCGGCCAGGTGTGGTCCCTGGACGCCCGGCGGAAGGCCGCCGCACGCGGCGCGGTGCCCGGGACGGACCGGACCGGCATCGCGCTCTGGGCCGCCGCCGGCCTCGCGCTCGCCGTGACGACCGGTGGCGGCATGCTCGGCGGCTGGGTCTGGCAGCTCTGCCTCTGGGGCCTGTGGCTGGTCTTCGGCGCCTGGTGGGTCGTGGAGCGCCACTGGCCGGGCGAGCCGCGACTGGTCTGCGACGTGATCGCCAACCTCGTGCACAACATGGGGCTGCTGATCGTCATGGCGCAGGTCTGCCTGATCTACGCGACCGCCGGTTGGTACAAGATCCAGGGCACCCGGTGGCAGGACGGCACCGCCGTCTACTACCCGATGAACCTGGACTACTTCACGCCGTTCCCGGAGCTCTCGCAGGCGCTCACCGGCAACGGTGTCCTGGTGATGATCATGACCTACGGGACGGTCTTCATCCAGGTCGCCTTCCCGTTCGCCCTGCTGAACCGCAAGGTCAAGAACGTGCTGCTCGCGGTGATGATCGCGGAGCACGTCGGCATCGCCGTGCTGATGGGGCTGCCGTTCTTCTCGCTCGCCATGATCGCGATGGACATCGTCTTCCTGCCCACCGCCTTCCTCCTGTGGCTCGGCTACCGGACACGGCGGGCGACGGCGCCACTGTCCCGCCTCACCGGACGGCGGCCACGGACGGAGGCCGGCCCGGACGACAGCACGGACGACAGCCCGGACGACAGCCCGGTGACCTCGGCCGCCCCCTCGGCCGCGGTGTCCGCGCCGCGCGTCACGGCGGACGCCGTCCCGCGTGCCGGCACCGTGGTCGGGGCGGGAACGGTGACCGCGCCGGCGACACGCACGGGGCCGACCGCTGCTGCCGACGGCCGAGCCCCCGGGCCGGATGCGGC
>NZ_JAAVJD010000231.1 GCF_012033735.1 Streptomyces lonarensis
GCGGGGGGCGCCGCCGACGGGCTGACCGGCGGCGACGCGGTCGCCGCCGGTGCGCTCGGGCGGGGCCGCCGTGCCCCGCCGCAGTGGTGCTCCGGACCCGTTTTGACCCGTCCGGGTGGGGCCCGGTATTCTGCCTGGTCGATATGCGTTTGGCTTGCTCGATCTCACGAGAGGGGCCTTGCGCGGTCGTCCGCGAGACTTCTCGGCCCCGTGCCACGGTTGCGTCACCGTGTCGCGCCGGGCCGTAGGCCCCGTGTCCGGCCAGTTAAGGACCCACTCAACAAGCGAAGGCTACGACCGTGCGTACGTACAGCCCCAAGCCCGGCGACGTCCAGCGTCAGTGGCACGTGATCGACGCCGAGGACATCGTCCTCGGTCGTCTCGCGTCCCAGGCGGCCACCCTCCTGCGCGGCAAGCACAAGCCGATCTACGCGCCGCACGTCGACACCGGTGACTTCGTCATCATCGTCAACGCCGCGAAGGTGCACCTGTCCGGCAACAAGCGGACCCAGAAGCTCGCCTACCGCCACTCGGGCTACCCGGGCGGTCTGCGCTCCATGCGCTACGACGAGCTGCTGGAGAAGAGCCCGGAGAAGGCCGTCGAGAAGGCCGTCAAGGGCATGCTCCCCAAGAACACCCTGGGCCGTCAGATGCTCTCCAAGCTGAAGGTCTACGCCGGTCCCGAGCACCGCCACGGCGCGCAGCAGCCCGTGCCGTTCGAGATCACCCAGGTCGCGCAGTAGTCCCGGCCACACCCCTAAGACACCGAGAATCTGAGGAACATCGTGGCCGAGAACACCACTGAGACCGACACCGACACCCTCGACGCCGCCGTGCCGGACGTCCAGGAGTACACCACCGAGTCCGCGCCGTCCGAGGACTTCGCCGCGGACGAGTCCGCCCGCTTCGGCGACCCCCTCCCGGGCGCCGGCACCGGCCGCCGCAAGAGCGCGATCGCCCGCGTGCGCATCGTGCCCGGCAGCGGCAAGTGGAAGGTCAACGGCCGCACCCTGGAGGGGTACTTCCCCAACAAGGTGCACCAGCAGGAAGTCAACGAGCCCTTCAAGGTGCTGGAGCTCGACGACCGTTACGACGTTGTCGCCCGCATCGCCGGTGGCGGCATCTCCGGCCAGGCCGGCGCCCTGCGCCTCGGCGTGGCCCGTGCCCTCAACGAGGCGGACGTGGACAACAACCGCGGCCCGCTCAAGAAGGCCGGCTTCCTGACCCGTGACGCCCGCGCCGTCGAGCGCAAGAAGGCCGGTCTGAAGAAGGCCCGTAAGGGTACGCAGTACAGCAAGCGTTGACGGGGGGCGGGGCCTGCACCCGCCGCCGTCACGATGCCCCGCCGGTCGCAACGCGCCGGCGGGGCTTCGGCTTTGCCCGCTCTCCCGCCGCCGCGCACGGCCGGCCCGGCGCCTCCCGGCGCCCGGCCCCGCCGGTCGCGGCCCGGAGCGGGGTGGTGCGCGGCCGGTGTGTCGGCCGTGTGCCGCCGCCGTGGTCCGCCTGCGTGTCTTTCCCCGCTCCCTCCCCGCGCGTGGGGCACGGCACGCACAGGACCCGTACGCACATGCCACGGCCTGGGTAAACGTGCGGGATATGGTTGACGAGGTGAACGGCGCGGGGGCGGCAGCTAGCTCGGAGGACAACTGTGGGACGACTTTTCGGGACGGACGGCGTGCGTGGCGTCGCCAACGTGGAACTGACCGCGGAACTGGCCCTGGGTCTGTCGTGCGCAGCGGCCCGGGTGCTGTCGACGCCGGGGGCCGAGGCGCGGCGCCCGGTCGCCGTGGTCGGTCGCGACCCCCGCGCCTCCGGTGAGTTCCTGGAAGCCGCCGTCGTCGCGGGGCTCGCCTCGGCCGGGGTGGACGTGCTGCGGCTCGGCGTGCTGCCGACGCCCGCCGTCGCGCACCTCACCGGCGCTCTCGGCGCGGACTTCGGCGTCATGCTGTCCGCCAGCCACAACCCGATGCCCGACAACGGCATCAAGTTCTTCGCGCGCGGCGGGCTGAAGCTCGCCGACGAGCTGGAGGATCGCATCGAGGCCGTCTACCGCGACCTGGCCGAGGGCAAGCCCTGGGACCGGCCGACCGGTGCCGGTGTGGGCCGCGTCACCGACCACGCCTCCGGGTTGGACACCTACGTCTCGCACCTGATGGGTGTCCTCCCGGACCGGCTCGACGGGCTGAAGCTGGTGGTGGACGGCGCCCACGGCGCCGCGTCGCGCGTCGCCCCCGAGGCGTTCGCCCGGGCGGGCGCCGAGGTCATCAGCATCGGCGCCGACCCCGACGGCCTCAACATCAACGACGGCCACGGCTCGACCCATCTCGGTCCGCTGCGCGCGGCCGTCCTGGAGTACGGCGCCGACCTCGGCATCGCCGTGGACGGCGACGCCGACCGCTGCCTCGCGGTCGACGCGGCCGGTGAGGTCGTCGACGGCGACCAGATCCTCGCCGTCCTCGCGCTGGCGCTGCGGGAGCGCGGCCGGCTGCGCCACGACACGGTGGTCGCCACCGTCATGTCGAACCTCGGCTTCAAACTCGCGCTGGAGGCCGAGGGGCTGACGCTGCGGCAGACCGCCGTCGGCGACCGGTACGTCATGGAGGAGATGAAGGCCGGCGGGTTCGCGCTGGGCGGTGAGCAGTCGGGCCACGTCATCGTCCTGGACCACGCCACCACCGGCGACGGCACCCTCACCGGCCTGCTGCTCGCCGCCCGGGTCGCCGCCACCGGCCGCACCCTGGCCGACCTGGCGGGTGTGATGCGGCGGCTGCCGCAGGTGCTCGTCAACGTCAGCGGGGTGGACAAGAGCCGCGCGGCGACCTCGCCCGAACTGGCCGCGGCCGTGGTCGACGCCGAGCAGGAGCTGGGCGAGACCGGCCGGGTCCTGCTGCGGCCCTCCGGCACCGAGCCGCTGGTCCGCGTCATGGTCGAGGCGGCCGACGCGGAGCAGGCGGCGGCCGTCGCCGAGCGGCTCGCGGACGTGGTGCGGTCGGAGCTCTCCCTGGAGCTGCCCGCCACCGCCTCCTGACCCGGCCGGCCCACCGCTGCCCAGCCTTCCGCCCCGACCCGGACCCGCCCCGACGGCAGATCCGGGGCGGGGCGGAGGCGTGTCGGGGGCGCGCGCACTTGTGTCGAGCGTCGAAGTCACCGGAATGAGCGGCCGGATGTCGTTCTGCTGCGGGCGGCGGTCCCGGTGGCTGACGATCGTCCCGGCGGCGACTCGACGGCGGCAGGGCTCAGGCATGCGGTACGAACCCAATCCCAAGCACAAGGAACCCTGGCAGCGCGGGGCGCGGGGTTCCCTCTGCCCGCCGGGTGTCGACGCCGCTGCGCTTCTGGCGGAGAGCGTGGCTGATCCGGACAAACCCGGCAAGAGATATGCTACCGACGGGGAACTCGCCTACTGCGGCCACGAGCACGCTCCCGGTTGCTGGCACGGTTTCCCCGTCGAGTGGCGGAGTGTGCCCGAGAAGCTCCGGAGGCAGTGGCTGGCGGCCAAGCTGGTCACCCGGCGCAGTGTCAGAGAGCATTGGTGACCGGTGTGACTGTGACCAACTGGCAGCTGCGAGCCGGCAGCCCCACGGAGTTCGCGTTCGGCGTGTCCTTCTTGCCCAACCCCCACGGCGACGAGGATCGGGCCACCCCGGAGATGGCGGCGTCCTGGGGCTCTTTCACCCTGTGGGCGGGCGGCGAGAACCTCTGTGCCCACGTGGAGCAGGGTGAGGTCGTCGAGGCCGCCCACTGGTACCTGCTGCCGCTCCTGGAGTGGCTCACGCTCCGGTGGGACGCCGTGCTCCACGAGGAGCGTCTCCCGCTGCGGAACTCCGGTGACTCCGCCGCCGAGGCGATGGCGGTCAGCCGGACCCCGCCCCCCTCCCTCTCCGAGACGGACGAGTTCGCGTGGCTGGACCGGTGGACGGAGTGGTGGGGGCGGCACAGCGTGCGTGCGGCCCGCGAGGGTGGGCTTTTCCCCGACATCTACCTGCGGAGGTACCGGTCCTCGCTGGAGGTCTCGACGGGCGCGGAGAGGCTGGTGGGCGTCCCGGAGAACTTCGCCTTCCTCACACCGCACCGGCGTTACGAGATCGAGGTCCGGGAGGCGGCCGACGTGCTGCACCCGGTGCTGACCGCAGCGGTGGCCGAGCTGGCCCGCAGGGTTCCGGACTCCCCCCGGGTGGCGGCGCTGGCCCGGGCGGTGGCGGCGCTTTCGGCGAGCGACCGTACCTCGCAGCGGATGGCGTGGTTGGCCGGCCTCGGGCAGGACACCGGCCGCTACCGGTCTCTCGCCGCCGCCGTGGACGACGCGCTGGCCGGTGCCGCTCAGGGTGCGCGGCAGGACATCGTCGGCGACGACCGGACCACCGGCCTGGTCGTCGCGGGTAGCGCGTATGCCCGGTTGGTCTACGGCGCACAGTCCCCGTCCACCACCCGCGAGGACGCCGTCGCGCTCACCTCGGCGCTGGTGCGCAACCACGTCGAGGACGCGTCACCGTGGCTGGAGCGCCTTCCGTCGGTTCAGGACCTGGAGGAGGTGGGGGAGCTGCGGGCCGGGGAGCAGGGCGGCGTGCTCGGCGAGGAGGTGTGCGAACTCCTTGCACCGGACCTCGAGGGCACGTGGGTCGATGTCCACGCCGTGCTCCGGCGGTTGGGCGTCGCCAGGGAGGAGATCTCCCTCTCCGACCCCGATGTGCGGGCCGTCTCCGTCTTCGGGCCCACCCAGCGTCCCACCGTCTACACCAACGTCAGCACGCGGTGGGGCCGGAGTCCGGAGGTCGAGCGCTTCACGCTCGCCCACGAACTCGCCCATCTGATCCTGGACCGCGACCGGGGCTGCGAGGTGGCGGTCGCCTCGGGCCCCTGGGCGCCACGAGCGGTCGAGCAGCGGGCCAACGCGTTCGCCGCCGCTTTCCTCATGCCGACGCGACTGCTGCGGCGCCACCTAGCGGCGGCCTCCGCCCCCGCACGCGAACTCGACACGGTCGCGCACGTCGCGTCGCTGCTCCGGGTCAGCGTCTCCTCGCTGATCGACCGCCTCTTCAACCTGGGGGAGTTCGACCACGAGGAGTGGGGGAGGCTGCGCCACCGGTGGCGCGCCGCCTCGCCCGACGGGGGATGACCGACGGCCGTGCCCCCGCCCCGACGGCAGGTCCGGGGCGGGGCGGAGGCGTGTCGGGGGTCAGACCTTGCGGAGGGCGAGGCGCTGGACGGTGTGGTCGGCGCCCTTGCGGAGGATCAGGGTGGCGCGGCCGCGGGTCGGGGCGATGTTCTCGACCAGGTTGGGTTCGTTGATGGTGTCCCAGATGGTCCGCGCGTAGGCCAGTGCCTCCTCCTCGGAGACCTCGGTGTAGCGGCGGAAGTAGGACGAGGGGTCCTGGAAGGCGGTCTCGCGCAGCTTCCGGAACCGGGCGAGGTACCAGTCGCGGATGTCCTGGGTCCGGGCGTCGACGTAGACGGAGAAGTCGAAGAAGTCCGCCACGGCGACCCGGGTCCGCCCGTCCGCCCCGGGCAGGGCCGGCTGGAGCACGTTGAGCCCTTCGACGATGAGGATGTCGGGCCTGCGGACCACCAGCCGCTCGTCCGGGACGATGTCGTAGATGAGGTGCGAGTAGACCGGCGCGGTCACCTCGGGCCGGCCCGCCTTCACGTCCGCGACGAACCGGGTCAGCGCGCGGCGGTCGTAGGACTCCGGGAAGCCCTTGCGGGACATCAGGCCGCGTCGCCGCAGTTCCGCGTTGGGCAGCAGGAAGCCGTCGGTGGTGACCAGCTCGACGCGCGGGTGCTCGGGCCAGCGGGCCAGCAACGCCCGCAGCAGCCGGGAGACGGTGGACTTGCCGACCGCGACGCTGCCGGCGACGCCGATGACGAAGGGGGTGCCGCGGGTCGCGGTGTCGCCGCCCGCGCCGCCGAGGAAGGTGTTGAGCGCGCCGCGCAGGCCGTGTGTGGCGCCCACGTAGAGGTTGAGCAGCCGGGACAGCGGGAGGTAGACCTCCCGGACCTCGTCCAGGTCGCTGACGTCGCCCAGGCCGCGCAGCCCGGCGATCTCCTCCGCGGCCAGCGGCGCTTCGGACGCGGTGCGCTCCCGCAGCGCCGACCACTCGGCGCGGCTGAGGTCCACGTAGGGGCTCATGCCGCCCGGCGGGGGCGTGGGCGACGGGGGCGTGGCGGGGCCGCCACCCGCTGTCGGGCCGGCGGTCGGACGAGCGTGCGATTGCATGGACACGTCGCCTATTGTGCGCGCGCCGTCCCCGGGGCGCCCGCACCGGCCCCCGTGCGGCGCCCGGGCAGTGCCCGAGCAGCTGCCCGCTGGGCCGCGCCCCGGCCGCGCGGTGGGCAGTGACGGGGTGGCTGCTCCCGCCCACCGCTGACTAGGCTCGCTGACCATGACTCCCTGCACGGCGGAACGGCCGGACGCCCCGTCCGAACCGGCCCTCGCCCCCGCCCGTCCGGCGACCGACCGTTCACCGGGGCCTGCCCCCGGCCCGTCCCGGGGCGGGGTGGCGGCGTGATCGTCGGAGTCGGGATCGATGTCGCGGAGATCGAGCGGTTCGACCGGGCGCTACGGCGCACCCCCGCCATGGCGGACCGGCTCTTCGTCGAGGCCGAGCTGCGGCTGCCGGACGGCGAACGCCGCGGCGTCGCCTCGCTGGCGGCGCGGTTCGCTGCCAAGGAGGCCCTCGCCAAGGCGCTGGGCGCGCCGCGCGGGCTGCGGTGGACCGACGCGGAGATCGTCTCCGAGGACGGCGGCCGGCCGACGCTGCGCGTGTACGGCACGGTCGCGGCGCGCGCGGCGGAGCTGGGCGTCCGCACCTGGCACGTCTCGCTGAGCCACGACGCGGGGGTGGCGTCCGCGGTGGTCATCGCCGAGGCGTGAGCCGGCGGGGCCGGTCGCCGGGGCGCCGCGTCCGAGGGCACGAGGCCCACGGCGGTTGCCGCACCGGCCCGGTCAGCGGGCGCCGGAGGTGCTGCCGGGCCAGACTGGGGCCATGCGTATCGCCTACTCCGTGCACGATGTCCGCGCCGCAGAACGGCGGTTGATGGAGCGGCTGCCCGACGGCGCCCTGATGCAGCGCGCCGCGGCGGGGCTCGCCGCGGTCTGTGTCCGCACCCTGGGCCGTGTCTCCGGCGCCCGGGTGGTGCTGCTCGTCGGCAGCGGCGACAACGGCGGGGACGCGCTGTACGCCGGGGCGCGGCTGGCGCGCCGCGGCGCCGGTGTCCTCGCCGTCCTTCTCGGCGGCGAGCGGGTGCACGCGGGTGGCCTCGCGGCACTGCGCCGGGCCGGCGGCCGGACCGTCGAACCGGCCGGTGCGGAAGGGCCGCTGGCCCGCGCCGACCTGGTGGTCGACGGGATCGTCGGCATCGGCGGCCGCGGTGGGCTGCGGCCGGAGGCCGCCCGGGTGGCCCGGTTGGCCGCCGCCTGCGGCGCGCCGCTGGTCGCGGTCGACCTCCCCAGCGGCATCGACGCCGGGACGGGCCGGGTCGAGGGGGACGCCGTCCGGGCGGACGTGACCGTCACCTTCGGCGCCCACAAGCCCGGCCTGCTGGTCGACCCGGGCCGCGGGCACGCCGGAGTCGTCCACCTGGTCGACATCGGGCTCGGCCCGGAACTGGCCACGGTCACACCCGTGGTCCGGGCCCGGCACCACCAGGAGGTCGCCGCCCTGCTGCCGGTGCCCGGCCCGGAGAGCGACAAGTACCGGCGGGGCGTCGTCGGGGTGGCCGCCGGTTCGGAGCGCTACCCGGGGGCGGCCGTGCTGGCGGTCGCCGGTGCGCTGCGCGGCGGTGCCGGCGCCGTCCGCTACGTCGGCCCACCGGCGGAGGCGGTACTCGCGCGGTTCCCCGAGGTGCTGATCGGCCCGGGCCGGGTCCAGGCGTGGGTGGCGGGCTCCGGGCTCGGTGACGCGCCGGAGGCCCGGGAGCGGCTGGCCCGCGCCCTCGACGACGGTGTCTCGACGGTGGTGGATGCCGACGGGCTGCGCATGCTGGGCCCGGCCCCCGGGCGGACGGCGCGTGGCCCGCTGGTGCTCACCCCGCACGCCGGCGAGGCCGCCGCGCTGCTGGGCGTGGCCCGGGAGGAGGTGGAGGAGGCGCGGCTGGAGTCGGTGCGGCAGCTGGCCCGGCAGACGGGGGCGACGGTCCTGCTCAAGGGCTCCACCACGCTGATCGCCTCGCCGCCGGGGGAGGCCGACGCCGGGGAGGAGGACGGCGGGACGGTACTGGCGAACCTGAACGGCACCGGGTGGCTGGCCACCGCCGGCACCGGCGACGTCCTCGCCGGGCTGATCGGCTCGCTGCTCGCCGCGGGGCTGGCCCCGGCCGACGCGGCGGCGGTCGGCGCCCACCTCCACGGGCTGGCGGGGTCGGGCTGACCGCCATCGCCTCGGCGGCGGAGTCACCGGAGTTCCGCAGCGGGAGACGCTCCTCGTGGAGCACGGCGTCCCACCGG
>NZ_JAAVJD010000232.1 GCF_012033735.1 Streptomyces lonarensis
CTGTCGCCGTGGCCCGGTTCCTCGCCGGGCCGCGGCGACAGCGGCGGACGCCCCCGCCCGGCCCGACCCGTCGCCGACGCGTCCTCTCTGCACGCCGCCCACCGCACGCCGCCCACCGCACGCCGGGCGTCGTACTCACCGCCGCGCGCCGGGCCGTGCGCACCGGTGAGCCCGGCGGAGTGTGTGAGCCGGGTGGAGTGTCCGCGTTCGGCAGCGGGCAGAGGGGGTCAGGTGGCAGTCTCGTGATCGGTAGTCACATGATCTACGGAGGTGGACTGTCCGTGGCGGGCAACGTCAATCCCACGGTCCGGCGGCGCAGACTCGGCCAGGAGCTCCGCAGGCTCCGCGAGGACCGCGGCATGACCGCGGAGGAGGTCGCCGACCGCCTGCTGGTCTCGCAGTCGAAGATCAGCCGGTTGGAGAACGGGCGTCGCAGCATCTCGCAGCGGGACGTGCGCGACCTGTGCGGCGTCTACGAGGTGCGGGACCGCCGGCTGGTGGAGTCGCTGATGCAGATGGCGCGGGAGTCGCGCCAGCAGGGCTGGTGGCACGCGTTCGCGGAGTTGTCCCCGGGGTACAGCGTCTACATCGGACTGGAGATGGACGCCGCCTCGCTGCGGGTCTACGAACCCCAGGTGGTGCCCGGGCTGCTGCAGACCGCCGACTACGCCGCGGCGGTCATCTCCGGCGCGCTGCCGGAGGTGGCCCGTGCCGATGTCGAGCGCCGCGTCGAGGTGCGCATGCGGCGCCAGGAGCGGGTGAGGGACGAGCGTCGGCCGCTGCGGTTGTGGGCGGTCGTGGACGAGGCGGCGCTGCGGCGGCAGGTGGGCGGCCCGGCCGTCATGGCCCGGCAGCTGCGTTATCTGGTCGAGGTCTCGGATCTGCCGCACATCACGCTCCAGGTGATGCCGTTCGAGTCCGGGGCGCACCCGGGCGTGAACGGGCAGTACGCGATAATGGAGTTCCCCGAGGCCAACGACTCGACGGTGGTTTATCTGGAAGGGGTCACCAACGACCTCTATCTCGAAAAGCCGCACGACGTGCAGAACTACAGCGTGCTGTACGAACATCTCCGTGCGCAGGCACTCAGCCCCGAGAAGACCCGTGATTTCGTGCGGGCGATAGCGGACGAGAGCGAGTCGCGCGCGAACTCGTGAATTGCGCCGCGTACGCACGGCACCCCCTCTCCCCGGCGTATTCGGCGGACGTCCGCCGCCGCGCGGCCGCGGGCCCGCCCCCTCCTCGCCCGGCCGGGGAGGTGCGCCCGGGCGCGCGTCCGGGTCGGCGCGTGCGGGCGTGGTTCCCGGTGCGCCCGGCTGCGCCGGGTGGTGCGGCGCCCTGGCGGGGCGGCTTCCGGCAGGAGCCCGGGCGCGGGATGGCGCGGCGGGCGCGAGGGAATGCAGACCGTCGGGCGATTTCCGAGTCGGGGAGCCGGAGTTGGCGCGGATAGTACACCGAGCCATGACCGGAACGCAGCCCCGGACCGGGATATCACCTTGTCGAGTGATCAGACGCAAGGCATGACCCATCGGACCAGTACGGTCTGCGAAAGCGTCCTGACGGAACGCCGAGTACGTACAGCAGGGGCTGCCGGCCCCCTTTCCGCCGGCGAACCGACAGACCAGGGAAATCCTGGAAAGGAGCCGGAGGCAAGTCATGGCAATTCAGCACGGTAGGACGCACACCTGGCGGAAGTCCTCTTACTCGGGCGGCAACGGGGCGTGCGTGGAGGTGTGCTCGCCCGCGCCGGAGGCACTGGCGGTACGCGACTCCAAGGCTCCCGCCGGCCCCCGCCTCGGCTTCGTCCCCGGCTCCTGGAACAGCTTCGTCGCCGCGGTGGGCGACGGCAGCCTGGCGCGCCGCTGACCGGCCGCGCCGTCACTCCGGCGCGCCGCTGACGCGGTGGGCCGCCGGCCCGGTGCGGCGGGCGGGTCGTGGCCGGTGTCTCCGGCCCTGCCCGCCCCTGGGGTGCGCGTGTGCTCGCGCGGCGCGCGCACCCCGCCCGCGTCAGCCCCGCGGGTAGCGCTCCAGCCAGGCGGCGACGGCGCCGCCCGGGCCGTGGAGCGCGGGCCCCTGCGTCATCTCCAGCGTGAAGTCGTCGGCGAGTTCGAGCATCGTCGCCCGGCCCTCCAGCTCCGGCAGCAGCTCCGGCGGGAGCGCGGTCTCCCCGTGCAGCGCTCCCAGCAGGTTGCCGCAGATCGAGCCGGTGGAGTCCGAGTCGCCGCCGTGGTTGACGGCGAGCAGCAGGCCGTGGCGGAGGTCCTGGGCGACGAGGGCGCAGTAGACGCCCATGGCGAGGGCCTCCTCCGCCACCCACCCCTCCCCCAGCCCGGCGAGCCGTTCCGGGCTCGGTGCGCCGGCTCGGACCGCGGCCAGCGCCTGCTGGAGCGCGTCGGTCGTCTCCTGGTGGTCGGGGCGCGTCGCGAGCAGCGCCAGCGCCTTCTGGACGGCGCCCTCCAGGGTGTCGCCGCGGATGACCCCGTGGACGATCGCGGAGAACGCCCCGGCGGCGAGCTGGCCGGTGGGGTGCCCGTGGGTCTGACTGGCGCACTCGACGCTGAGTTGCAGGACGAGTTGCGGCTCCCAGCCGGCGAGCAGGCCGAAGGGCGCGGAGCGCATGACGGTGCCGCACCCCTTGGAGTTGGGGTTCTTGGGCTTCTCCACGGTGCCGAGGACGTCGTCGGCGAGACCGGAGAGGCAGGCGTTGCCGGGGGCGCGGCGGGCGTAGAGCCACTCCTGGCGTGCCAGCCAGCCGTCGTCGGCGCGGCGTTCGTCCGGTCCCCAGTCGTTCTGGGTGCGGTACCAGCGGCGGTAGGCGGCGTGGACGTCGGTGGGCGGGTGCCAGGCGCCGGAGTCGCGGCGGATGTGGGCGCGGATGAGGCCGTCCAGGGTGAACAGCGTCATCTGGGTGTCGTCGGTGACGGCACCCCGGCGCCCGTAGGCCGGTACGTAGTCGGTCACGCCGGCCGGCCCGTGGCGGTCGCGGATCTCGGCGAGCGAGTCGAACTCGATCCCCGCGCCCAGGGCGTCGCCGATGGCGCCGCCCAGGAGACATCCCCGTACCCGGCTGCGGAAGTCCTGCTGCTCGGCGCGCCCCCACAGCGCTCCGGTCGCCGGTCCGGTCATTCCTGCGCCCTCCCTCGTCCGTCAACCACGGCAGCGTAAGCCAGCGGCGCGCCGCACGTCAGGGGTGGCGCCGCCACTTCGTGCCACGCCGACGGCACTCCGGGCCGAGCGGGCCGGTCCGGGGCGGCGCGCGGCCGCCCCGGGTCGGCCGCCCGGCTCACACCGTTGCCGGGCCGCTCGCGCCGCCCGTGCCCGCGGCGGGCGACTCGGCGGGCAGCAGCGGCAGGAGTTCGGGGAGCCGGCCGTCGGCCGCCTCGGCGGCGCGCAGCCGTTCGGCGGGCACCTCCTGGTAGGTGGTGGTGCGGGACCGCGAGGGGCGCCCGGCGGCCTCGGCGATGCCCCGGAGCCCCGCCGCCGTCATGTGCGAGCCGTACGCGGAGCCGGCCATCCGGGAGATGGTCTCCTCCATGAGGGTGCCGCCGAGGTCGTTGGCGCCGGAGCGGAGCATGGCGGCGGCGCCCTCCGGGCCGAGCTTGACCCAGCTGGTCTGGATGTTGGTGACGTGGGGGTGGAGCAGGAGGCGGGCCATGGCGGTGACGGCCCGGTTGTCGCGGGCGGTCGGGCCGGGGCGGGCGATGCCCGCGAGGTAGACCGGCGCGTTGGTGTGGACGAAGGGCAGCGTGACGAACTCGGTGAACCCGGGGACGCCCGCTTCGAGTGCGGTCCGCTGGATGTCGGCCAGGGTGCGGAGGTGGCCCAGCCAGTGGCGGGGCTGGTCGACGTGGCCGTACATCATGGTGGAGGAGGTGCGCATGCCGAGGCGGTGGGCGGTGGTGACCACCTCGCGCCAGGTGGCGGCGGGGAGTTTGCCCTTGGTGAGGACCCAGCGCACCTCGTCGTCGAGGATCTCCGCGGCGGTGCCGGGGAGCGAGTCGACGCCCGCCTCGCGGGCCGCGGTGAGCCAGTCCTCGATCGACAGCCCGGTGCGGGAGGCGCCGTTGACGACCTCCATCGGGGAGAAGGCGTGGACGTGCATGCCGGGCACCCGTGCCTTCACCGCGCGGGCGATGTCGAAGTAGGCGGTGCCGGGCAGGTCGGGGTGGATGCCGCCCTGCATGCAGACCTCGACGGCGCCGACGTCCCACGCCTGGGCGGCGCGGTCGGCGACCTGGTCCAGCGAGAGGGTGTAGGCGTCGGCGTCGGTGCGGCGCTGTGCGAAGGCGCAGAACCGGCAGCCGGTGTAGCAGACGTTGGTGAAGTTGATGTTGCGGGTGACGATGTAGGTGACCTCGTCGCCGACGGTGTCGCGGCGCAGCGCGTCGGCGGTGCCGCAGAGGGCGTCCAGTGCCGGGCCGTCGGCGTGGAGCAGGGCGAGCGCCTGGTCGTCGGTGAGGCGGGTCGGGTCGTCGGCGGCGACCGACAGGGCGGCGCGGAGCTCCGCGTCGATCCGCTCGGGTGCCGTGGCGGGGCCGGGAACCCGGTCGGGGACCATGCCGGGGGCGGCGGCCTCGCGCAGCGCCTCCCAGTCGCCGTAGACCTCGTCGAAGTCGGCGCGGCGGTCGCCGCTCCGGCCCTCGGTGTCGACGGTGCGGTGCAGGTCGGTGCGGCCGGTGGCGGTCATCGGCTCGTCGGGTTCCTGCCAGGGCAGGCCGCGGGGTGCGGCGTCGGGGCGGGCGAGCCCGGTGGCGGGGTCGGCGAGCGCCGCGACGTGGGGGCGGAGCCGGGGGTCGAGCCAGGGCTCGCCGCGGCGGACGAACTCGGGGTAGACGGTGAGGCGTTCGGCGAGGTCGAAGCCGGACTCCGCGGTGCGGGCGCGGAGTTCGTCGACGTGGGGCCAGGGGTGCTCGGGCGAGACGTGGTCGGGGGTGACGGGCGAGACGCCGCCCCAGTCGTCGATGCCGGCGCCGATCATGAGGGCGTACTCGCCGGCGACGAGGTTGGGCGGCGCCTGGATGCGGGCGCCGGGTCCGAGGACGACGCGGGTGACGGCGACGGCGGCGGCGAGTTCGTCGAGTCCGGCGTCGGGGACGGCGCGCATCGCGGTGTCGGCCTTGGCGCGGAAGTTCTGGACGATCACCTCCTGGATGCCGCCGTAGGCGCGGGCGACGCGGCGCAGCGCGTGGACGGACTCGGCGCGTTCGGTCGGGTTCTCGCCGATGCCGATGAGCAGGCCGCTGGTGAAGGGGACGCTGGAGCGTCCGGCGTCCTCCAGCACACGGAGGCGGACGGCGGGCTCCTTGTCGGGCGATCCGTGGTGGGGGCCGCCCGGTTCGGACCACAGGCGGGTGGCGGTGGTCTCCAGCATCATGCCCATGGAGGCGGCGACGGGCTTGAGCCGCTGGAAGTCGGTCCAGCTCATGACGCCGGGGTTGAGGTGCGGCAGCAGGCCGGTCTCCTCCAGGACCAGGACGGCCATGGCGCGCAGGTAGGAGAGGGTGTCGTCGTAGCCGTGGGCGTCGAGCCACTCGCGCGCCTCGGGCCAGCGGTCCTCGGGGCGGTCCCCGAGGGTGAAGAGCGCTTCCTTGCAGCCGGCGTCGGCGCCGCGGCGGGCGATCTCCAGGACCTCGTCGGGGCTGAGGTACATGCCGGCGCCGTCGCGGCGGAGCCGGCCGGGGACGGTGACGAAGGTGCAGTAGTGGCAGCGGTCGCGGCAGAGCCGGGTCAGCGGCACGAACGCGTTGCGCGAGTAGGTGATGACCCCGGGGCGGCCCGCGGCCGCCAGGCCGGCGTCCCGCACCCGTGCCGCGGCGGCGCACAGCCGCTCCAGGTCGGCGCCGCGGGCCTGGAGCAGGACGGCGGCCTCGGCCACGTCGAGGGTGACGCCGTCCTCGGCCCGACGCAGGGCTCGCCGCATGGCGTTGGCGGTCGGGTACTGGTCAGTAGTGGTCATCGTCCGAGGATACGAGCGGGCGGCCGCCGAGGGCAGGGCGCGGGGCGGCGTGGCCGGGGGCACTGGCTCTACCTGCGTAACTTTGCCATCCGGATGGTACAGTTACAGTCATGAGACCGAGTTCGCGACCGCTGATCCTCGACGCTGCGATCCGCGTCACGGAGCGCGAGGGCATCACCCAGCTGACCCTGGAGTCCGTCGCCGAGGAGGCGGGGCTGACCAAGGGCGGCCTGATGTACCACTTCCGGACCCGGGAGGAGCTGCTCATCGCCATCCAGCAGCACCTCGTCGACACCTGGGAGGGGCAGCTCCTCACCGAGCTGGGCGGCGCCCCCGCGGAGGCCGACGACCGGGCCCGCACCCGCGCCTACGTGCGCGCCGACGCCCACGGGAGCGTGAGCAAGGCCGAGCTGGCGTTCCTCGTCGAGGCGGCGGGCGACGCGGCGATGGCGGAGCCCTGGCAGGTGATGACCAACCGCTGGGTGCCCGAGCCCCGTTCGGCGGACGACCCCCGGATGGACCTCTTCCTCGCCCGGCTCGCCGCCGACGGCGCCTGGCTGTTCGAGGCCACCAGCGGCACCACCCTCCCCGAGGACGTCCGCACCGAGCTGTACCGCCGGATCACCGGCATGGTCGACGCCCCGCCGCCCCGGCCGGCCGACGACACCCCCTGACTTCCCGCGGCCCGCGGCGGGGGGCCGCTGGCGGCCGAACGCGCCACCGAAACCCTCCGCCGGGCCGCAATCCGCATCCGCATCCGTATCCGCATCACACGACGACCGCGCGCCCGGTGCGCGCGGGGAACGAGGACGACATGACGCCACGCCGCCGCTGGGCCGTGCTGGCAACCGTCTCCGCCGGCCTGCTGCTGATCTCGGTGGACATGACGGTGCTCTACACCGCGCTGCCCACCCTGACCTCCGACCTCGGCGCCGACGCCTCGGCCAAGCTGTGGATCATCAACGCCTACCCGCTGGTCATGGCCGGACTGCTCCTGGGCGCCGGCACCCTCGGCGACCGGGTGGGTCACCGCCGGATGTACCTGATCGGCCTCGTCGTCTTCGGTGCCGCCTCCCTGCTCGCGGCGTTCGCCCCGGACCCGGCGGTCCTCATCGCCGCCCGGGCGCTGCTCGCGGTCGGCGCCGCGGCGATGATGCCCGCGACGCTGTCGCTGATCCGCACCACCTTCGACGACGAGCGGGAGCGCGGCATCGCCATCGGTGTCTGGGGGTCGGTCGCGGTCTGCGGCGCGGCGCTCGGGCCGATCGTCGGCGGGCTGCTGCTGGAGTTCTTCTGGTGGGGTTCCGTCTTCCTCATCAACGTGCCGGTGGTGATCGCCGCGCTGGCGGCGACCCTGCTGGTCGCGCCGAAGAGCAGCGGCCGCGGCGACAAGCCCTGGGACCCGGTCGCCTCGCTGCTGGTCATGGCCGGACTCGTCGGCCTGGTCTACGCCGTCAAGGAGGTGACGCAGCCGACGCGTTCGCTGCCGGTGGTCGCCCTCGCCCTGCTGGTCTCCGCCGTCGGCTTCTGGCTGTTCGTGCGGCGGCAGAACCGCCAGGAGTACCCGCTCATCGACTTCGCGCTGCTGCGCGACCGCCGCATCATGACCGGCGTCATCGCCGCCGGACTGGCGATGTTCGCCACCGCGGGCGTCCAACTGGTGCTGACGCAGCGGCTCCAGCTGGTTCTCGGCCTCTCCCCGCTGGAGGCGGGGCTGATCGTCGCCGCCTTCGCCCTGGGATCGCTGCCCGCCGGCATCCTGGGCGGCGCGCTGCTGCACCGCTGGGGTGTGCGTCCGCTGCTGAGCGGGGGGATGGCGGTCGGCGCCATCGGGGTCGCCCTCCTGCTGCTGCTCACCCCCGCCGGCCACGGCTGGCTGGTGCCCGGGCTGGTCCTTGTGGGGGTCGGCGAGGGCGCCGCGATGGTGGCGGCCTCGGTCGCCATCATCAGCAACGCCCCCGCGCACCGGGCCGGGATGGCCGCGTCGGTGGAGGAGGTCTCCTACGAGCTGGGCAGCCTGACGGGGGTCGCCGTCCTCGGCAGCGTTCTCACCTCGCTCTACACGGCGACCGTGCAGCTGCCCGACGGCGCGTCGGAGCGGGCGGCCGGCAGCCTCGACGACGCCGTCGCGGAAGCGGCCGCGCTCCCGCCGGCGGAGGGCGCCGCGCTGCTGGACGCGGCCACCTCGGCCTTCGACCGGGGGTACGGGCTGGCGCTCGGGATCACCGTGGTGGCGCTGGTGGCGGGCGCGGTCCACGCCGGACTGAAGCTGCGCGGCGCTCCGGCGACCGAAGCGCCCGAGACCACCGGAGGCCCGGATTCCGGGGCAGAGCACCCACCGGAGGCGGGTCCGGGCGCCGGCCGGGAGGCCGCGGCGGACGCCGGGCCGGGTGCCGGCCCCGACGGGCGACCCGGCACCCGGCGCGGCTGACGCC
>NZ_JAAVJD010000233.1 GCF_012033735.1 Streptomyces lonarensis
CCCCCGCACCCGTCAAGGGCGCGGGGGCGGGCCGGTGGCGTGTGCGCCGCGTGCCGCCCGCGGTCTCGGCCGAGGTCAGCGGGAGGCGAGCACCGGGGTCCAGCAGTTGACGATGTCGCGGACCGACACGATGCCCGTGGGGCCGTCGTCGTCGAGCACGATGAGGTGACGGAACCCGCCCGCGGTCATGGCGGAGGCGGCCTCCAGCAGCGTCCAGGTCGGCGCCGCGAAGACCACCGCCGTCGTGGTGTGGTCCCCGGCCCGCTCGGCGTCCGGGTCCTGCCCGGCGCCGACGGAGCGCAGCACGTCGCGTTCGGTGATGATCCCCACCCCGCTGGTCGCGGGGTCGAGGACCATGGCCGCGCCCACGCGGTGGTGGGACATGAGCCGGGCCGCCTCACGGAGGGTGTGCTCCGGGCCGACGGTCAGGATGATCGAGGTCATGGCGTCTCTGACGAGCATGGGGGCCGCCTCTCTCACGGCTCCCGCACCACGAGAACCGAATCACAAGCTCACAAGCGTTCTCCCGCCCATCGTCACACGCGTGCGGAGGCAGCGGCAAGGGCGGCCGCCGCACCCGGTGCTTCCGGCCCCCGGGCCGCCGCGGCGGCCCGGGGGCGCGCTCAGCCCCCCACGTAGCCGAGCAGCGCCTCGTGCAGCAACCCGTTGGAGGCGGCCGCGTTGCCGCCGTGCACCCCGTCGCGCCCGTCCAGGCCGGTGAAGCGGCCGCCGGCCTCCGTGACGATGACGGCGTTGGCCGCCATGTCCCACATCGACAGCTCCGGCTCGGCGCAGTAGTCGACCGTGCCCTCCGCGACCATCATGTACGGCCAGAAGTCGCCGTAGGCCCGGGTCCGCCAGGAGTCCCGACCCAGCTGAAGGAAACCCTCCAGCGCGCCCCGCTGCTCCCAGCCGTCCAGCGAGGAGTACGCGAACGACGCGTCCTCGACCCGCGAGACCCCCGAGACCTGCATCCGGGTCGCCGAGGTGAGGCTGCGGCCGGTGTACGCGCCGCCGCCCTGCACCGCCCACCACCGGCGCTGGAGCGCGGGCGCCGAGACGACGCCCACCACGGGCTGCTCCCGGCCCTCCGCGTCGAGCTCGGTGAGCGCGATGAGGGTGGCCCAGACCGGCACCCCGCGCACGTAGTTCTTGGTTCCGTCGATCGGGTCGATCACCCAGCGCCGGGGGCCGGCGCCCTCACCGCCGAACTCCTCCCCCAGCACGGCGTCGCGCGGCCGCGTCCGGCTGAGGGAGAAGCGGATCAGCTCCTCGGCCCGTTTGTCCGCCTCCGACACCGGGGTCATGTCCGGCTTGGTCTCCACAGCGAGGTCCAGGGCGCGGAACCGCTCCATCGTGGCGGCGTCGGCGGTGTCGGCCAGCACGTGCGCGAGCCGTAGGTCGTCGTCGTATTCGGGCATGGCGCCACCGTATCCGGCGGCCCGCCCGGCGGCCACGGCCGGTCGCGGGGTGTATTGACACGGCTGCGCACCGCGCCGATCCTGTCCGGCAGCAGGCCGAGTGCCGATGCCGGAGGCGACGATGCCCACAGCGCGCGAGTCCTTGCTCGACGCGGCCAGTGCCGCGCTGGAACGCGACTCCTGGGCGGAGGTGCGCATGGTCCGGGTCGCGGCGGGCGCCGGGGTCTCCCGGCAGACGCTCTACAACGAGTTCGGGGACAAGGCCGGTCTGGCCGAGGCGCTGCTGCGGCGGCAGCTCGACGCCTTCGTCCGCGGCCTGGAGATCCGGCTCGACCGCGCCTCCCGGGCCTCCCGGGACGAACTGCTGGACCTGCTCGGCGAGTGGATCGTCCGTGCCGCCCGCAGCGACCGCCTGGTGCACGCCACCCTGACCGGGTGCCGCTGCGACGGGCTGCCCGTCCCGCCGGACGGCGCGGCCGCCCTGGTGGGCCGGGTGCGTGACCGGGCGGTGGCGGCGCTGGAGCGGCGCGGCAACGCGCCGATCGGGGACCCGGGCGCGGCGCGGCGCTGCGAGACCGCGGTCCGACTCGCCATCTCGCAGCTCGTCGCCCCGGGCGCCGCCGTCCCGCGCCGTGGCTGACCGGCACCGGCCGCACGACGGCCGCGCACCGGCGGACCCGGCTGCGAGGCGGCCCGGCGGCGGGGTCAGTCGCCCTCGCGCCGCTCCCGCGTCGCCAGCAGCCTGCGCAGGCTGTACAGCCGCGCCGGGTCCGCGTGGCCCTCGGCGACCCAGGCGTCCAGCGCGCACCCCTCCTCGTCGTGGCTGCACGACCGGGGGCAGCCGGCGGTGCCCGGTTCGAGGTCGGGGAAGGCGAGCACCACCCGCGCCGGGTCCACGTGGTTCAGGCCGAAGGACCGGACGCCCGGGGTGTCGATCACCCAGCCCGGGTCGTCCGGCAGCGGCAGCGCCAGCGCCGAGGTGGTGGTGTGGCGGCCGCGTCCCGTCACCTCGTTGACGTGCCCGGTGGCGCGGGCGCGGTCGGGGATGAGCGCGTTGACCAGGGTGGTCTTGCCGACCCCGGAGTGGCCGACGAAGGCCGTGACGCGGTCCTTGAGCAGCTCCCGCACCCGGCCGAGGGTGGCGTCGTCGAAGGACTCGGCGCTGGTGACGACGTGCCGGACCCCGATGGTGCCGTAGCTCTCCAGCAGAGTCTCCGGCGAGGCGAGGTCGGACTTGGTGAGGATCAGCAGCGGGTCCAGCCCGGCGTCGAACGCGCCCACGAGACACCGGTCGATCAGCCGGGGGCGGGGCTCGGGGTCGGCGAGCGAGGTGACGATGGCCAGCTGGTCGGCGTTGGCCACCACCACCCGCTCGAACGGGTCCTGGTCGTCCGCGGTGCGCCGCAGCACCGACCGGCGCTCCTCGACCCGCACGATGCGGGCCAGGGTGTCCGGCCGTCCCGAGTGGTCCCCGACGATGGCGACCCGGTCGCCCACGACGACGCCCTTGCGGCCGAGTTCACGGGCCTTCATGGCGACGACGGTGCGGTCCTCGACGAGGCAGGTCAGCCGGCCCCGGTCGACGGTGACGACGAACCCCTCGACGGCGTCCTCGTGGAGCGGCCGGCGGTGGGTGCGCGGGCGGCTGCGGCCGGAGGGCCGCACCCGGATGTCGTCCTCGTCGGTGTTCTTGCCGTAGCGGCGCATGCCGTGCGCTCCTCAGGCTCTCGCCCGCGGCGCCGCGTCGCCGGTCGTGCCGTCCCGGCCCGACCCGCCCGCCAGCATGGCGTGCCACATCGCGGCGAAGTCGGGCAGCGTCTTGCCGGTGGTCGCGATGTCCTCGACCTCGACGCCCTTGACGAGCAGCCCGATCACGGCGCCGGCCGTGGCGAGCCGGTGGTCGTCGTAGGTGTGGAAGACACCGCCGTGCAGCGGGCGGGGGCGGATGTGCAGCCCGTCCGCGGTCTCCGTCACGTCGCCGCCGAGCCCGTTGATCTCCCGGGTGAGCGCCGCCAGCCGGTCGGTCTCGTGGAGCCGCAGGTGCGCGACGCCGCGCAGCACCGACTCCGACTCGGCGAGGGCCGCGACGGCGGCGATGCCGGGGGTCAGCTCGCCGACGTCCCCGAGGTCGACGTCGATCCCCCGCACCCGGCCGGTGCCGCGCAGCGTGAGACCGCGGTCGTCCAGCACGCACTCGCCGCCCATCTCGGTGAAGATCTCCCGCAGGGCGTCGCCGGGCTGGGTGGTCTCGCGCGGCCAGTCCGGGATCGTCACGCTGCCCCCGGTGAGCAGCGCGGCGGCCAGGAACGGCTGGGCGTTGGAGAGGTCGGGCTCGATGACGAGGTCGCGGCCGCGGAGCGCGCCGGGCATCACCCGCCAGACGCCGTCCTCGCCGCCGGAGTCCGGGGAGTCGACCTGGGCGCCGGCCCGGCGCAGCATGTCCACGGTCATCCGGATGTGCGGCAGCGAGGGCAGCACGGCGCCGGTGTGGCGCAGTTCGACGCCCTGGTTGAAACGGGCCGCCGGCAGCAGCAGCGCGGAGACGAACTGGGAGGAGGCGGAGGCGTCCACCTCGACGCGGCCGCCCGCGAGCCCCCCGGCGCCGTGGACGGTCATCGGCAGGGCGCCGCGGCCGTCGTCGTCGACGCGGGCGCCGACGGCGCGCAGCGCGCCGATGACGCCGTGGAGCGGACGCTCGTGCGAGCGGGGGTCGCCGTCGAAGCGGACGGCACCGTCTGCGAGTGCGGCGACGGGCGGCAGGAAGCGCATCACCGTGCCGGCGTTGCCGACGTCGACCGTGGCGGCGCCCCGCAGCGGCGCGGGGATGACCCGCCAGGCCTCGCCGCCGGCTCCGCCGTCGCCCGGGGCGGCCGAGGCGGAGGCGACGGTCTCCTCGACGCCGACGCCGAGCGAGCGGAGCCCCTCGGCCATCAGCAGGGTGTCGCGGGAGCGCAGCGGGCGCCGCAGCCAGCCGGGCTCGCCCGCGAGCGCGGCCAGGATGAGCGCGCGGTTGGTGACCGACTTGGAGCCGGGTACCGCGACCGTCGCCTCGACGCCGCCGGGGGCGGTCGGTGCTGGCCAGAGCGGGGCGGGAGCGCTGCGATCCGTCATGGGGCCACTCTAGTGCGTCACCCAGTGTCACCCGATCGTTCCGGTCCCCGCCGGTGCCACCTCACGGGGCCCGCACCCCGTGCCGCCGGGGTGGCGAGGGCGGCCGGCGGGCCCGGGACGGGCGGCGGGGCGCGGGGCGGCTCAGAACTCCACGAGCCAGCGGGCGGCGCCGACCAGGGAGAGCAGCGTCACGGCGTGGAAGAGCAGCAGCCACGCCGCGGCCGGCAGCTTGGTGAGCCGGGCCAGCTGGTCGGCGTCGGAGTCGCGCGCCCCGCCGCGGCGCCGCTTGCGCTGCAGCTCGAACACCGGCCGGATACCGCCGAGCAGCAGGAACCAGACGGCGACGTAGGCGAAGGCCGCCTGCACCTCGGGGCCGGTGAGCCAGGAGACGAGCAGGAAGAGGGCACCCGTCGCGACGACGGTGACCACTCCCCAGAGGTTGCGGATCATCACCAGCATCGCCAGCAGCAGCGCGGTGGCCCCCCACAGCAGCATGGTGATGCGGCCGGCACCGAGCAGGGCCGCCCCGGCCAGTCCCAGCAGTGAGGGCGCGATGTAGCCCGCGGCGGCGGTGAGGACCATGCCGAAGCCGGTCGGCCTGCCGCGCGAGACGGTCAGCCCGGAGGTGTCGGAGTGCAGCCGGATGCCTTCCAGCTTCCGGCCGGTCAGCAGCGCCACCAGTCCGTGGCCGCCCTCGTGGGCGATGGTGACGGCGTTGCGCGTGATCCGCCAGATCCCCCAGGGGGCGACCAGCGCCAGGGCGGCCCCGGCGGTGACCAGTACCAGCCAGAGCTCCGGGGCGGGCTGGGTCCCGGTGACCCGGGCCCAGAGTTCGGTGATGTCTGCTATGTCCATGCGTCCCTCGGCGTGCGGCGGGTCGGCGGCATGCCTCCCCGTCGTGCGGTGCGTCGCCCCGTCGGCCTGCGCGGGCAGGGGCGGCGGGGGCCGATCCTATGCGGGCCGGGGTACGGGGGGTGTCAGAACCGGGCTCACCGCGGCCACGGGGGCCATGCCGGGGGCCGGAGGCGGGGTCGGCACCACCCGGGGGAAACGGACGAGGCCCGGACCGCTGGGCGGGTTTCCCCGCCCGGAGATCCGGGCCTCGTACTACAGGGTGAGTGACGGGACTTGAACCCGCGGCCACCTGGACCACAACCAGGTGCTCTACCAACTGAGCTACACCCACCATGACCGGCTGTTTTCGCACCGGCCTCAAAGAGTGTACAGGCTTCCGGGGGGTGCTCGCGCCCACCTTTCCGCGCGCCCCCGGGGCTCAGTCGAGCGTGTGCCGGGCGGCGATCTCCCGCGCGGCGGCCGAGTCCGGACCGGGCTGCGGCACGAACACCGCCTCGCGGTAGTAGCGGAGTTCGGCGATCGACTCGCGGATGTCGGCGAGCGCCCGGTGGTTGCCGCGCTTCTCGGGGCTGTTGAAGTAGGCCCGCGGGTACCAGCGGCGCGCCAGCTCCTTCACCGAGGAGACGTCGATGATCCGGTAGTGGAGGTGGCTCTCCAGCTCCGCCATGTCGCGGGCGAGGAAACCCCGGTCGGTGGCGACGGAGTTGCCGCAGAGGGGGGACTTGCCGGCCTCGGGGGCGTGCTCGCGGACGTAGGCGAGGACCTGCGCCTCGGCGTCCTCAAGGGTGGTTCCGGCGGCCAGCTCCTCCAGCAGCCCGGAGGCGGTGTGCATCTGACGCACCACCTCGGGCATCTGGGCCAGCGCCTCGTCCGGCGGACGGATCACCACGTCCACCCCGTCCCCGAGCACGTTCAGCTCGGAGTCGGTCACCAGCGCGGCCACCTCGACGAGTGCGTCGGAGGACAGCGAGAGGCCGGTCATCTCGCAGTCGATCCACACCATGCGATCGTTCATGCGCCCCACCCTACGGCGTGGTCGTCCCGGTCCGGGCCCGGTACGGCACCCGTTCCCGCGCCACCGGCGGCGCGGGAACGCCTCGGCCCCCGGCGGGCTGCCGGGGGCCGAGGCGTGCGCGGGGGCCGGTCGTGGGACCGGCCCCCGGGGGTCACTGCGGGGGCCGCGCCCGCTGCTGCGGCAGCCGCGGCGGGTAGACGTCGACCGGCGCCTTGGTGCGCGTCGCGGGCTGGCCGACCGCGGCTGCGGCCTGCTGCTGCTGACGCGCCCGGTAGGACGCCCGGTACGCCGCGGGCGACGAACCGAGCTGCCGCCGGAAGTGCCCGCGCAGCGCGACGGGCGAACGGAATCCGCACCGCCCCGCCACCTCGTCGACCGAGTAGTCGGACACCTCCAGCAACCGCTGCGCCTGGAGCACCCGTTGGGTGATCAGCCACTGCAGCGGCGCGCTTCCGGTCAGCGACCGGAAGCGGCGGTCGAAGGTACGCCTGCTCATGTAGGCGCGGGCGGCGAGCGTCTCCACGTCGAACTGCTCGTGCAGGTGCTCCAACGCCCAGGCCACGACCTCGGCCAGCGGGTCGGCGCCGATGTCCTCTGGTAAAGACCTGTCCAGGTGCCGCTGGGGCCCCTGGGCGGCCTCCGCCGCGGGTGGACGCCGCGCCGGGAGCACCAGCCTCCGGGCGAGTGCCTGCGCCGCCTCGGGCCCGTGGTCGACGCGCACGATGTGGAGACACAGGTCGATGCCGGCTGAGGTGCCCGCCGAGGTCAGGATGGACCCGTCGTCGACGAACAGCTCCCGGGGGTCCACGTGGACCGACGGGAACCGCTTGGCGAGCGTCGGGGCGTACATCCAGTGGGTGGTCGCCAGTCTGCCGTCCAGCAGGCCGGCCGCGCCGAGTGCGAACGCGCCCGTGGAGAGGCCCACGACGCGGGCCCCCTCACTGTGGGCGCGCCGCAGCGCGGCGAGTGCCGGTGTGGGCGGCGGTCCGGTGATGGAGCGCCAGGCGGGCACGATGATCGTGCCGGCCCGCGAGAGCGCTCCCAGACCGTACGGGGCTCTGAGTTCGAGCCCTCCGGTGGTGCGTAGTGGTCCGTCCTCACCCGCGCACGCGAGCAGGCGGTAGCGCGGTACTCCGGAGTCCTGGCGGTCGACGCCGAACACCGAGAGCGGGATGGAGCTTTCGAACAGTGGGCTTCCGCTGAACAGCAGCACCGCGACGATCTCGCGGCGGCGTCGGGTGGCGAGGCTGTCCACCGCGAACGAGCGGTGCCCCTTCGCGGGTTCGGGGCCGTGCATTGGGTCCTGGCTCATGCTCCTCAGTTCCCTCGGTTGTCGCATCCTCTCGGTCCTGCACGTTTCCCCCGACGTGTTTGCCAAGATCGAATCTACTGCGTCGGACGAGGTGGGCGGGACCAGTTCGGCACTCGCCTCGCTTCGACGACATTGCTCCGTGGCGCGAAGCATTCGCTCAGGAAGCGTTCCATGCCCCGGCGGCGGACGGAAGCGGGCCTCGCGCCCCAACTCCCCCTGGGCAGCGCGTCTCACGCACCGCTCGGGAGCCACGGGCAGGCACGGGTCCTCGCCTGTCGCACAGCCACTGAGCCACCGGGGCCCCCTCACCGGCCTGGGAAGTTGGCCGAAAATAGGAGTTATGACGGACTGGTTCGGCCGACGGTGATCAGGCCGGCCCGGAGAGCGTGCCGCCCAGCCGGAACCCGGCGGCAGCACCGCTGACATTCCGCCACAGATAGAACACGCTCGGCCACCCTTTCCGCAAGGCGGCCGGACGGCGCACGGACGCGCGCGCGGCGGCGGGGCGGGACGCACCCGCCGCGACCTGCGTCTGCCTCGCGGACTGCCGGTGTTCCGGGTTTCCGGGGGCGCCTCGGGCCGGCAGCGGGAGCGGGGCGCGGCGCACCAAGCGGCCGGAGACCGTGCCGAAGACCCGGCCCAGCAGGCCGTGGGTGGAGCCCACCACGATCGCGT
>NZ_JAAVJD010000234.1 GCF_012033735.1 Streptomyces lonarensis
GGGCTCGGCCGCCGGCTCGGGCCGGGCGTAGCCGGGCGGCGCGGGCGGCGCCTGGCCCGGGGGCGGCTCGGGGCGGCTGGTGCCGGGCACCCATCCGGAGCCGCTCCAGAACCGGATGTAGCCGGGGATCGACGGGTCCGCGTACCAGTTGGGCTCCGGGCTGCTGCCGGCGCCTCCTACGGGTGGGGAGCTCATGAGCGGGTCCGACTCTCCTCGTCCGTGCTCAGGGGTGTCCGCGCGTGTGGCTTGGCGTCAGGCTACGCATGGTACGTCGCCGCGAGGGGCGCCCGGTGTCACCCGGCGGTACCGCCCGGCCCCGTGCGACCGTCCTCGCCGTGGCGGCGCCCGACACGGCGACGGCCGGGGGCCGTTGTGGCGCAGCCCACTCCGCCCGCGTGAAATTTCCTCGCCAACCGGCGTAACGATCCGCCGCCGGGGCCCTCTAACCGGACGGACCCACCCGATCGTCCGAAGGAGCGCACACGTGCACGCCATGACCGTTCAACGCGAGCTGGAACTCGACCTGGTGCTGTCACCCGGTCGTTCCCTGTCCGTACCCGCCCGGCTGGTCTACCGGTCGGACGACCCGTTCGCCGTCCATGTCACCTTCCACGTGGGATCGCACGCCCCGGTGCACTGGACCTTCGCCCGGGAGCTGATGGTGGAGGGCTGCTTCCGACCGGCCGGCCACGGTGACGTGCGGGTCTGGCCGACCCTGAGCGCCGGCCGGAACGTGGTCTGCATGGCGTTGAGTTCGCCGGACGGCGATGCGCTGCTGATGGCTCCGGCGCTGCCGGTCTCGACCTGGCTCGACCGGACGCTGCGCGCCGTGCCGCCCGGGTCGGAGCACGAGCGGCTCGGCCTCGACGAGGAGTTGACGGGGCTGTTCGCCGCCGCGCCCGGCGACGACCTCTACCTGTCCGACCCCTGGCCCTCCGACGAGTCCAGCGATGACACGGCCTGACGCGGCGCGGCCGCGCGGGCCGCGGCGGGCCGGGCCGGCACGGGGGCGCGGGGGCGCCCCGTGCCGGTCCGCCCGCGGCGGCGACCCACGTACCGGGGCGGGTCAGCCGCGGTTCTCGTCGGATGCCCGCAACCCGGCGGCCTCCCGCACCAGCGGCACCATCCGGAGCGGGACGGGGTTCTCCATCACGATCGCCGTGGCGGCACGCACGATGCCCTCGAAACCGACGACCCGGTCGATGACCCGCTGCAGGTCGGCGTTGGAGCGGGCCACCAGCCGGCAGAGCATGTCACCCTGACCGGTGATGGTGTGGAGCTCCAGCACCTCCGGCACCCCGCGCAGGTGCTCCCGGACCTCCAGCCCCTGTCCCTGCTTGATCTCCAGCGTCGCGAAGGCGGTCACCGGGAACCCGATGGCCGCCGGGTCGACCTCGGGGCCGAAGCCGCGGATGACGCCGCCGGTGCGCAGCTTCTCCAGCCGCGCCTGGGCGGTGCCGCGGGCGACGCCCAGCCGGCGGGCCGCCTCCTGGACCCCGATGCGGGGCTCCCGCGCCAGCAGCTCCAGCAGCCGGCCGTCCAACTCGTCGATGCTCACGGTGGTCATCGTGCACACATCGACCGGGTGAATCCAAGAGCAGCTGTACAGATTGTCCAGTCGCAGCGGGAACTATTGCGCACGATGTCGATGGAGAGGACGCTGCTCGCATGACTGGAACGACGGCTGACACCCCCGAGACCCCCGCCCCGACCACCGGCGCGAGCCGCGAAGCGGACGCCTTCCCCGTCAAGGGCATGGACGCGATCGTCTTCGCCGTGGGCAACGCCAAGCAGGCCGCGCACTACTACTCCACCGCTTTCGGCATGCGGCTGGTCGCCTACTCCGGCCCGGAGAACGGCTCACGGGAGACCGCCTCCTACGTCCTGGAGTCGGGGTCGGCCCGGTTCGTGCTGACCTCGGTCATCAAGGCGGCCACCGAGCACGGCAAGTTCCTGGAGCAGCACGTCGCCGAGCACGGCGACGGCGTGGTGGACCTGGCCCTGGAGGTGCCGGACACGCGCGCCGCGTACGCCGAGGCGGTCCGGCAGGGCGCCACCGGCCTGCGCGAGCCGTTCGAACTGAGTGACGAGCACGGCACGGTGGTGATGGCCGCGATCGCCACCTACGGTCAGACCCGCCACACCCTGGTGGAGCGCCGCGACTACCGCGGTCCCTACCTGCCGGGGTTCGCCGCCGCCGAGCCGATCACGGCCCCGCCGGCCAAGCGGTTCTTCCAGGCGGTCGACCACTGCGTCGGCAACGTGGAGCTCGGCCGGATGAACGAGTGGGTGCAGTTCTACAACCGGGTCATGGGCTTCACCAACATGAAGGAGTTCGTCGGCGACGACATCGCCACCGAGTACTCGGCGCTGATGTCGAAGGTCGTCGCCGACGGCACCCGCAAGGTGAAGTTCCCGATCAACGAGCCGGCGATCGCGAAGAAGAAGTCGCAGATCGACGAGTACCTGGAGTTCTACGGCGGCCCCGGGGTGCAGCACATCGCGCTGGCCACCAACGACATCGTCAACACCGTCCGGTCGATGCGGGCCGCCGGCGTCAGCTTCCTGGACGTGCCGGACTCGTACTACGACACGCTCGGCGAGTGGGTGGGCGACACCCGCGTCCCGATCGACACCCTGCGGGAGCTGAAGATCCTCGCCGACCGCGACGAGGACGGCTACCTGCTGCAGATCTTCACCAAGCCGGTCCAGGACCGGCCGACGGTCTTCTTCGAGATGATCGAGCGCCACGGCTCGCTCGGCTTCGGCAAGGGCAACTTCAAGGCGCTCTTCGAGGCGATCGAGCGCGAGCAGGACAAGCGCGGCAACCTCTGACCCCCGGTCCGGGAGGCCGGCGGCCCGTCACGGTCCCACCGTGGCGGGCCGCCGGCGTTCCGGCGGGCGGGCGTCCCGGCACCCCGGCGCACCGCGGGCCGGTCGGCGGTCAGCAGGACGGGACGGGCTCGCCGTCGTTCAGCGCGCGCAGCCCCGACAGCGCGTCGTCCAGCGTCCCCACCGGGATCAGCAGCAGCCCCTCGGGGCTGTTCCCGGCCGCGTCGGCGCACTCGGCCGCCGGCACGAGGAAGACCTCGGCGCCGTCGCGGCGCGCGGCGTGCGTCTTGAGCGGGACACCGCCGACGGAGCCGACGGTGCCGTCGGGCGCGATGGTACCGGTACCGGCGACCACCCGGCCGCCGGTGAGGTCGCCGCCCTCCCCGTCGCCTTCCAGCAGGTCGATGATGCCCAGCGAGAACAGCAGTCCGGCGCTGGGGCCGCCGACGTCCTCCAGCCGCAGATCGATCGCGACCGTGGCGGGGTCGATCTCCAGCCGTGCCAGCGCCGCGTCCACCGCGGCCCCCTGGGAGGCCGTCATCTGGGCCGTGTTGTGCTCGCGGATCTCCTCGGTGGTGTCGCCCACCGGGTAGACCGAGCTGCGCGGCAGCACGGCGCGCTGGTCGGAGAGGTAGCCGCGCACCACCTCGGGCAGCCGGACGGCGGCGTCGGGTCCGGTCGCCATGATCGTCGTCATCCGCAGCTCCCCCTCGGGGCTCCGCGTCCCGGTGCCGTCGACCGAGATGACGGGCTCGCCGTTGTCCTCGCCCAGCACGTCGACCGTGGCGCCGGGGTGCGCGACCGAGAACGGCAGCGGGGCGAGCGCGGCGACCGCGAGCAGGAGGGCGACGGCCGCCGTGCAGAGGAGCAGCACGACGCGGTTGCGGGAGGGGAGGGACGGCGACATGGCAGCGAATCTAACGCACCCCCGCGGGCGGCCGGCGCGCGCGCACCCACGGGGCGGCCGGCGCGGATCGGCGGAGCCGGAGGGCGGTCAGCGCAGCGCTTCGGCGATCTCCCGGGCGGCCCGCACCACCCGCGGCCCGACCATGGGCGGCACGCTGTCGTTGAGCATCACCACGCCGACGCTGCCCTCGATGCCGCACCCCGGCGGCAGCGGCGCGGCCGCCCCGCTCGCGCCGGCCTCCAACTCGCCGTGGGTGAGGACGAATCCGTCCTCGTCGTCGATGTCCTTGCAGCGGCCGGTCAGGATCGCCCGGCCGGCGGCGCCCCGGTCGAGCGGGTGGCGGAAGCCGGTCCGGTAGGCGACGTGGTAGTCGGTCCAGCTCGGTTCCACGACGGCGACCGCCAGCGCGTCCTCCCCGTCCACCACGGTCAGATGGGCGGTGGCGCCGATCTCCTCGGCCAGCGTGCGCAGCGCGGGCAGCGCCGCCTCCCGGACCAGCGGGTGGACCTGGCGCCCCAGGCCGAGGACGCCGACACCGACGCGGGCCCGGCCGCCGGCGTCGCGGCGTACCAGGGCGTGCTGTTCCAGGGTGGCGAGCAGCCGGTAGACGACGGTGCGGTTGACGCCGAGTCGGCGGGACAGCTCTGTCACCGTCAACCCGTGGTCGGTGTCGGCCAGGAGCTTGAGGACGCGCAGCCCACGGTCGAGCGTCTGCGAGGTCTCCGCGGTCACGCCGCCCCCTTCTCGATGGGACCGGCGGCTCCCGCGGTCGCCGGACGCCGGCCCCCGGAGGGCCGGGGGCGGGCACGGGCGAGGGCCGCCGGGTGCAGTGGTTTCAGTGCCGGGCCGGCTGCGCACCGGGCCGCTGGAGCGGCTTGCGCGTGCCGGAAAACCTATACAGGCGCACCGCTGAGCGGAAGGGCCTGTTCACAATCCGATCACACCAAAAGCAGCTGTTCATCCCGGAAGGCCGGAAATCTCCGACGAGGTCGCCGGATGCCCCACATCACGGGGAACCCTTCGCAATCCGCGTATACCGCCGCCCGACGGTTCCTGCCCCTCCCGGCCGACCCCCGCGCCCCCGCCCCCGCACGCACCCGAGAGGTGGACGCGCGAGGGCCCGCCGGGCGGTGGTCGCCCCGGCGGGCCCTGCGGCTCGCTCACCACGCGTGAACTCACTTCATGCGCGTGGCCCACTCCCGGACCTTGGCCATCCGCTGCCGCAGCTGGTTGGGGGTCGCCTCCGCGGTCGGCGGGCCGCCGCAGCTGCGCCGCAGCTCGTTGTGGATCGAGCCGTGCGGCTTGCCGGTCTGGTGGGCGTAGGCGCCGACGAGGCCGTGCAGCTCGCGGCGGAGCTCACGCAGCTCCTGGTGGGTGACGACCGGCCGCCGCTCGGCGGGGAGTTCGACGAGGTCGGCCTCCTCGTCGGGCTTCTTCCGGCTGTGGGCGATCTGCCGCGACTGGCGCTTCTGGAGCAGCATCTGCACCTGGTCCGGTTCGAGCAGCCCCGGGATGCCGAGATAGTCCTGCTCCTCCTCGCTGCCGGGGTGCGCCTGCATGCCGAACTCGGCGCCGTCGTACATGACCCGGTCGAAGACCGCGTCGGAGCCCAGCGCCTCCCATTTCAGCTGCTCGTCCTCGCCGGTGTCCTCGTCCTGCTGCTTCTCGGCCTCCTTCAGCAGGTCGGCCTCCTCGGCGTAGGGGTCGTCGTCCCCCTTCTTCGGCCGGTCCAGGACGTGGTCGCGCTCCACCTCCATCTCGTGGGCGAAGGTGAGCAGCGAGGGGACGGTGGGCAGGAAGACCGAGGCCGTCTCACCGCGGCGCCGGGACCGCACGAAGCGGCCGACCGCCTGCGCGAAGAACAGCGGGGTGGAGATGGTGGTCGCGTAGACGCCGACCGCCAGCCGCGGCACGTCGACGCCCTCCGAGACCATGCGGACCGCCACCATCCACCGGCTGTCGCCCAGGCGGAACTCGTCGATCCGCTCGGAGGCGCCCGTGTCGTCGGAGAGGACGACGGTGGCGGCCTCCCCGGTGATCTCGCGGATCAGCTTGGCGTAGGCGCGGGCGGAGTCCTGGTCGGTGGCGATGACCAGCGCGCCGGCGTCGGGGATGGCCCGCCGCACCTCGGTGAGCCGCCGGTCGGCGGCGCCGAGCACCTGCGGCATCCACTCGCCCCGCGGATCGAGCGCGGTGCGCCACGCCTGCGAGTTGGCGTCCTTGGTCAGCGGCTCGCCGAGCCGCGCCTCGATCTCGTCGCCCGCCTTGGTCCGCCAGCGCATGTTGCCGCTGTAGGAGAGGAAGATGACCGGCCGCACCACGCCGTCGGAGAGCGCGCTGCCGTAGCCGTAGGTGTAGTCGGCCGAGGAGCGGCGGATGCCGTCGTTGCCCTCGGCGTAGGTGACGAAGGGGATCGGGTTGGTGTCCGACCGGAACGGCGTCCCGGTCAGCGCCAGCCGCCGGGTGGCGGGCTCGAACGCCTCCAGGCACGCCTCGCCCCAGGAGCGCGAGTCCCCGGCGTGGTGGATCTCGTCGAGGATCACCAGGGTCTTGCGCTGCTCGCAGCGGTTGCGGTGCAGCATCGGCCGGACGCCGACGCCGGCGTAGGTGACCGCGACGCCCTGGTAGGACTTGTGGAGCGGCCCGGCGCTGTACTCCGGGTCCAGGCGGATGCCTATCCGGGCGGCCGCCTCCGCCCACTGCTTCTTCAGGTGCTCGGTGGGCGCCACCACGGTGACCTGCTGGACGACGTGGTGGTGGAGCAGCCAGGACGCCAGCGTCAGCGCGAACGTCGTCTTGCCGGCGCCGGGGGTCGCCACCGCGAGGAAGTCCTGCGGCTGCTGCTCGATGTACGAGCCCATCGCGGCTTCCTGCCAGGCACGCAGCTTGTTCGCGGTGCCCCAGGGCGCACGGCCGGGGAAGGCCGGGGAGAGATGGGTGCTGGTGGTGGTAGTCACGGTCCTCGAAAACGGTGGGACGGGGGTGGACGACCGCGTCAGCCTACCCGGAGCGGGGAGCGCCCCGGCGGCACCGCCGGACGTGCGCCGCGCCACTCCCCCGGCCCGCGCCGGTCAGCCGCCGGACCCCGTCGGCGGCCGCAACCGCCCCGCGACCAGCACCGCGAGCAGGGCCACCGCGGTGGCCGCCGCGTACACCACCAGGAACGCCCCCGGGCCGACGTCGGACCCCGAGGTGACGGCGTGTCCGGCGACGCTGCCGCCGCCCAGCACGGCGAAGGCGGAGCCCACCAGCGTGAGCATCACCACGTTCAGCAGGGCGTCGCAGATCTGCAGCGCGGAGATGTTGCCGCCGCTGGCCTCCGGCGAGGAGTAGCGCAGCACCAGCACCCCCATGGAGGTGATCACCAGCCCCATGCCGAAGCAGCCCACGGACAGGCTGAGCGCCGGGAACCAGACGGGGACGGCGGACAGCAGCACCAGCGGGGTGGCGGCGACACCGACCGCCACCAGCACCGTGCCGCCCCGCACCAGCCGCAGCCGGTGCGGCTCCAGACGGGAGCGGGACTGGGTCCAGGAGCCGAGCGCCCAGCTGACGCCGCCCGCCGCCAGGGCCAACCCGGCCTGGGAGTAGCCGAGTCCGCGCTGCGTGACCAGCATCAGCGGCACGAACATCTGCGTCGAGAGGAAGGCGGCGGAGGCGAGGCCGCGGAGCAGCACCACCGACGGCAGCCCGCGCGCCGCCCGGAAGGTCCCCGGGGGCATCAGCCGCACCGCGGCGGGCGCCAGGAGCACCGCCCCCACGGCGACCGGCACCACCGAGAGCCAGCTCAGGTCCTGGCCGCCGTACTGGACCAGCCCCGCACCGGCGGCGAGCGCGACCGCGAGCCGCAGCCGCCGGCGGTCGAACCGGCCCGGGCCGCCCTCCGGCGGGCCGGACGCGGCACGGCGCAGCGCGGGCAGCATCACCAGCAGGGGCAGCACCACCAGCCCGGTGATGCCCAGGAAGACCCAGCGCCAGCCGAGGTGCTCGGCGACCAGGCCGGCGAGGACCGGCCCCAGCATCGACGGCACCACCCACGCCGCGGAGAACGCGGCGAGCGCTGCGGGGCGCAGCTCCTCGGGGTACGCGATCCGCACGGTGACGTACAGCGCGACGATGATCAGCCCCGCGCCGGCGCCCTGCCCCGCGCGCCCGAGGATGAAGACCAGCATGTTCGGGGCGGCGCCCGAGAGCAGGAGCCCGCCGCAGAAGACGGCGATGCCGCCGATGACCGGCGCGGCCGGTCCGCTGCGGTCGCACCACTGCCCCGAGACGGTCATCCCCAGCAGGCTGGTGGTGAAGAAGGCGGAGAAGGCGAAGGCGTAGAGCCCGATGCCGTCCAGCTGTTCCGCGGCGGCCGGCATCGCCGTGCCGACGGCCATGGCCTCGAAGGCGATCAGCAGGATGACGCTGACGCTGCCGAGGGTCAGCGCCCGGTGGCGCGGGCCGAGCACTCCCCCGCGCTCCTGCGGCGGCGCCGCCTGCGCCGGTACGGCCTCCTGGGTACCGGCGTCACTGCCGGGAGCGGGCTTCATGCCCCTACCGTAGGGACCCCGCCCGGCGGTGCGCACCGGGGCGTCGGTGTGATCCGCACCGCCGCCCGGCCGCGTGCCCGGCCCCCGCGGGGGCCGGGCACGCGGCCGGGCGGC